>SXTU01000028.1 GCA_005791875.1 Verrucomicrobiales bacterium | reverse complement strand
TTACTCGCCCACATATTTTTTGAGCTGAGCCATGAACTCCTTCATCAGCCACGTGTTGTCCATCCACACGCGGGAGCAGACGAGGTTGCCATCCACGACCACGCGTTGGTTCACGTATTTCGCGCCGCCTTGCAGGGCGTCCAGCTCGCACTTCGCCACGGTGGTGACGGTGCGGCCCTTGATAACATCAGCGGCGGTGAGGATTTCGATGCCGTGGCAGACGCTGGCGACGGGCTTGTTCGCGGCGAAGAAGTGGCGCGTGATGCGGAGCAGGTCCTGGTCGTAGCGCAGATATTCGGGCGCGCGTCCGCCGGAGATGAAGAGGCCGCAGTATTCCTCCGGCTTCACGTCGCGGAAGGCGACGGTGGCGCGGACGTGATACGCGGGACTCTCGCGCGTGATGTCCCACTTCGGCTCGCCATCCGCAGTCGGGGGAATCTCGTGCAGCACGCCGTGATAAAGCCGCGCCTCCGGTCCGCAGACGACCGCCTCGAAGCCATCCTCGGGCAGCCGGTAGATCGGGTAAAGCGTGTCCATGACCTCCGTGGCGTCGCCGATGGGGATGAGCACCTTGCGCGCGGGCTTTTTGGAATTCTTTCTGGCCATGCGAGGATAACAACAGACGCGCTGGTGCGGTGTCAATGCAGCGGGCTGGGCTCCTCCTGCTCGTAATCCTGATCCTGCTCTCGGGTCCCGGACCCGAGCATGGAGGAGCAGGATTAGGATCAGGACTACGATCAGGAGTGGGGGCAGGGCGGGGCAGCCTTACTTGGCGGCGGCCTTCGTCGCGGGTGGGGCGGGCTTGAGGATGGTGAACTTGGTGGAGCGTTTGGTGTTGCCCCACTGGTCCACGCCGCGCAGTTCCAGCTCGTTCGTGCCGGGGCTGAGGCCCACGTTGTTGATGCGCCACTTGGTGTCGTCGAGCCACTCGAGCTTCGCGCGGGGCTGGCCGTCAATGACCACGGTGAAGATGCCGAAGGGGGCCTGGCCCTCGATGTTCAGCGAGAGGGCGTTCGTGGTGAGGGGCTGGCCGGCGTTGGTGGTGACCTTGAACTCGAGTTTGTATTTGTCGCCCATCTGCGCGAGGGCGTGCGGCTCGCGGGCGGCGAAGAAGGTGTGGTATTGCTGGGCGGGGACGGCGTAGGCGTTGCTGGCTTCCTCCTCGGCCTTGAGGTAGGCGATCACGCGCGGCGAGTTTTTGGTGTAGTTCTCCAGGAGTTCGACGAGGTAGTAGTAGAAGAGGCGCTGCGCCCAGGGCTTGCTCATCAGGTTCTGCACGTTGCCGCCCCAGTATCCCTCCTGTTTCTTCGGGTCGAAGCCGCCGAAGGCGAAGTCCGCGTCCCAGAGGAAGCACATGAACTTCCCATCGCCCGGCTTCCGGAAGAAGAAGCAGTTGTGGCTGGTGCCCATGCTGAAGGTGTCGCTGTCCTTGGCGTAGCCGCGCAAGGCCCAGTTCTTGAAGGTCAGCTCGAGGTCAAAGTGCCGGCGGACGTCGGTCTCGGTGTAGCTGCTCCCGCTCATGGTGCGGAGCATGTCCATCAACCCGGTGTAGTCGTCCTCCGCCTCGCGGGTGCGCTTGGACCAAACGACTTTGTAGTTGATGGGGTCGTCGCCGTAGTTGGGGGCCAGGGTGCTGTTGCGCATGTTCGCGCCTTCGCCGCTGTCCTTGTAGAAGAACATGTAGGTGGTGCGGTAGAGCTCGCCTTGCGATCCGTCCTTGAAGATGCGGTTGAGGAAGTCGTTGCCGATGGGTTCCACGTCCTCAAACATGTTGATAGGTCCGCCGTTGATGAGGTGGCGCACCATCTCGCTCTCGTTCACGGGATGGCCGATCTGGTAGAGCATCCAGCGGGCGAGGCGGGTGTTGCTGGAGTTGTTGTCCCACGAGAGTTTGGTGTGGCCACGGAAGGCGCGGTCGGTGGGAATCTTCCACTTGGCGCGGTTCAGGGTGAGGTCGCGCGTGAAGGAGCTGCCGGCCGGATGCACGCGGCAGTTGTAGTAGATGTCCCGCTCGTTGTTGATGAACGTCATGTTGTAGTAGCGGTTCGAGAGGCGCGGGAAACGAAAGTTGTGCTTGTTGGTGTTGCCGTTCGCGAGGGCGTCGAGATCGAAGGGCGAGATGACGAAGCGTTCCGAGCGCAGGTCGCGCGGGACATTCTGGTTGTCCACGATGTAGAGGGCGGGGAGGTCCGGCCCCTTGCGCGGGAGGAGCGAAGCCGTGCCGCCGGGGGACTGCGCGCGCACGTAGAACTCCACAATCTGCTTGTCGGTCTTGTATTCCGGCAGGAGGGCCGTGAAGAGGCCGTCACCGGCCACGTCGTCGCCGCCGGTGCCGTTGTCGAACATGGGCTTGCTCTGCCAGGCCACCCTGCCAGTGGCGTCGGGCGCGCGGTGCTGGAGGGTGACGGTGGGGGCATTCACCGAGGCGACGCGGGTGGTGATCTTCACCGTGTCAGAGGAGCGCGGGACGGCGGGGTAGTGGGCGAGGTCCTCGGCTTGGGCGGCGGGAGTATTGATGGCGCGGGAGTTTGGCTTGCCGGGGGTGCCGAGATTCGAGGGCACGTCGAGCTGGAAGACCTTGGCAACGCTCCAGTCCCACGTGTGGGCGACGAGGAGGTGCGAGCCGTGGACCCAGCGGGCGGTGAATTTCAGCTCGTAGAGGTTGCTGCGTGTCAGGCCCGGCGTGTCAATCTCGACGCGGTTGACGCGGTTGTCGCCGTGGCCCTCGCTGATGATGTGCAGCTGGTCGCCTTCGAGCCTGCTGGCCCAGTGGTTGCCCTGCCAGAGCCAGCCGGTGTCGCTCTTGCCGTTGAGGGAAAACCTGTTCGCGTTGGTGAGCACGTTGGGCCCGCTGCCGTTCGCGCGCAGCTCCACGTCGGAGATGATGGAGTGGCCGCTGGCGTTCAGGAAGAAGTGCAGCTCGCGGAAATCGCTCGGGTCGCCGAGCGTCAACTGCTCGGTGTAAACGGCGCGGTGCGTGTAGGTGCGGGGCTTGGACTTGTTGGCCTCGTCACTCGCGGCCCAAGCGGAGGAAAGGCGGTTGTCCATGTCCGGGTGGAGCAGCTCGAGGCTGCTGCCGCGCCCGGCGGCAAGCTCCGGCCAGTCGCCGCCGGGCTTGTAGTCCACCTCGTCGGCGAGGTTGCCCTTCTCGTCGAGCAGGCGGAGCTGGTCGCCCTCGTTGCTCAACTTGCCGGAGAAGTTGCCCAGCACGTTGATGGCCCCGTGGAAGGAGCGGATCAGCCCGGCGTCTGCGGCGACGACGATGTAGCCGCCGGCGCGGAGCCGTGTGTTCGGCGGGAAGGTGAAGTCAATGCCGCCGGTGAGCACCCAGTCGCCGAGGTTCACGGTCTTCGTGCCACGGTTGAACAGCTCCACATACTCGCCCTTCCCCTGCGTGTCCGGGGGCTTATACATGATCTCGTTGATGACGATGTCCGTGACGCGGGCGGGCGCGGAGTTGGTGGCGTTGCGCGTGTCTGCCTTGTCCACGAACCACTCGCCGCTGCCGTCGGGCAGGGCCTGGAAGAATTCGCCGTGCTTCGAGATGTGGAAGAGGTTCGCGTCCGTGACGATCTGCTCCGGCGACACGAGGAACACCGGCACCACGCCGGCGGTGGTGGGGAACGACACGGCGAAGGACTTCACGGCCTTGGGCGGGAGGTCGCCGCTGAGGCCGACCTTGTCCGCGAAGCCGGACTTGCCCGAGAGGAAGTAGCCGTTGAGCAGAATGCGGTTGGTGCCGGCGTTGTAAATCTCGACCCAGTCAATGGAGCCGTTCTTGGCGAGGTGAACTTCGTTGAGCTTGAGCGTGCCCACGAGGCCGGACTGCTTCGCGTTTGCGGCGTCGGGCGTGGGCTGCGCGAGGTGGAACCATTGCCCGCTGCCATCGGGCCGCTGGCCCAGCGAGCGGCCGTCCGTCGGCACCACATCGCTGACCGCGTGCAGCACGGTCTGCCCATCCGGCGCGACGAGGTAGGCGACGACGGGCTGTTTCGGCCACACGCCCGCGTCAATCATGTCGAGGATGGCGAAGC
Source organism: Verrucomicrobiales bacterium (assembly GCA_005791875.1). Taxonomy (GTDB): domain Bacteria; phylum Verrucomicrobiota; class Verrucomicrobiia; order Limisphaerales; family SXTU01; genus SXTU01. The sequence goes on along the minus strand of SXTU01000028.1, from coordinate 1,520 downwards.
TCTTCGGGCGGATGACCATGTCCTGTTGAATCTGGTAGCGGCGCACCGGCGCGGCCTTCGCCGTCGGCGGGGCCGGCGGGGCGGACAGGAGGAAGTGGCCCTTCAAGTTCACGGGCTGCGCGCCCGAGTTGAAGAACTCGATGAAGTTGATGCCAGCCGGGCCGGGGAAGATTTCGTTGATGAGCACGGTGCGCGCGAGCGCCGCGCCGGCGGTCTTCACCTTCAGCCGGATGCCGAAGGCGAGGTCGGGATTCTGTCCGGGGAACTGGTGGACTTCGACGGCGAGGATGTTTGTGCCGCGAATCAGCGCAGCGGGATTCACTCCGAAGACGGACTTCTCCTCGATCGCGTCGCCGACGTTGCGGTTCGCCGGGGTGTTCGCGCGGACCGGGCCGCCGGGCATGCCCACGCGGCCGATCTCCTGGTTGTTCAGGTAGAAGACCGCGCCATCGTCCACGATGGCGTCCACGGAAATCTGGCCGCCGGGCGCGCCGTTGTAGATGAACGCGTGCCTCATGTAGTAGGTCACGAAGCCCGGCCGCGCAGCGGAACGCAGGCCTGGCGGCGGAACCTTCGCCGTGCCGAAGCCGATCAATCCTGGGCCTCGCCGCCAGTTGCCCGCCGGGTAAACCAGCTCCTTCCACTTCGTCGTCGTCAGGTCCACGCCCTCGATCACCGACCATGTCGCGTCGTAATCCACGACGACGGACTCGCCCGATTGCGTGACCAGCTCGGGGCTGCCCACGGGCACCTCGTTCGCCGAGCCAGACTCGGTGCCGGGCGCGCCGCCGGGCTTGGTGCTCACAGTCCAGTTGCGCCAGTCGTCCACCTTGCGGTCGGGATTCTTCAGGACGAGCGCATGGCCGCCGCCATTGGCCGCCGCCGGCCATGGCGCGTGGTCGAGATACTTCACCGTGGAGACGGTAAGGCCGTTCTTGTCGAGCAGCTTGAGGCGGTCGCCCTGCTTGTGCAACCGACCGATCCACGGGCCGAGGACGCGCACGTTGCCGGCGATCTTGTAGGCGTCGCGCGTCGCCCTTGCGTCGGCCATCGAGATGACGATGCGCTCGAAGGGCTTCATCCACGAAGCCATCGGATCGGCAGCGGAGAAGGCGGGGAAGCGGAACTCGATGCCGCCCTTAAGCCGCCAGTCGGCGAGGTCAATGGCGTTGGCGGTGTTGTTGTAGATCTCGACGTATTCCGGCAGCTCACCCGGCGGGTGATACATGATCTTGCTCAGGAGCACCTGGTCGGCGCGGGCATTCCCCGCGAGCGCGAACGCGGCCAGCAGCAGCCAAGCCGCGCCCTTCCATCGGATGACAAGTGAACTCATGCAACAACCGCTCGTGCGATGAACCGCCCCGGAGCCAACCCGACTTGCGAAACGACACCGACTTTGAGCTGCCGCCAAGCTAGTTTTTGGACGCGCAGGCGTCAATGGCGGCGGGGCAATCGTCGAAGATTCGTTCAGCACCAAACTCCACTGACAACTGGAACTTGCACTAGGAAACCGACGCGGG
>SXTU01000214.1 GCA_005791875.1 Verrucomicrobiales bacterium | reverse complement strand
GCGACGAGCGACGGCCCCGAACCATGCAGCAGGAAGTCGCACTCGGTGAACGCGGCCTTGAGCGCCTCCGGGCTCTTGACGAGCCGCAGCTTCGGGAACCGCGCCAGCAACATCTCCTCGACACCATTGTCCACCTTGCTCGGCCACAGCCGCACCTCGACGCCGGGCAAGTGCCGCTCAATGAGTGCCAGCACCCCCGGCGTGTGCGCGATGTCGCCGATGTTGACGGTCTGCCACGACGAGCGGAGCAACAGGCGTGGCGGGCGCCCGCCAACAGCGGCGCGGACGGCGCTCGCGGTGCTCACCACGAGCGCTGTTTCAATGAAAATGCGACGATTCATGCGGGCTGGAGATAGGAGTTGGTAGATGGGAGTTAGGCCGTGATTCGGGCGCGAGTGGTGCGCAGGAGGCCGTTGATGAGGCGTCCGACTTGGGAGACGGGGGAGAGGAGTTGCTCGTGTTCAAGTGGCGAAATGTATCCGGCATCGAGCATCACGTAGGAAAGGGACCGGACTTCGCCACAGGAAGCACGGGCGACATTGTAGAATTGAAGCTTCTCACCCGGATGTAACCGCTCGAAGCCTTCGGCGATGTTCGTCACGGCTGATACCGTTGCTCGCTGCGTTTGGTCCCTCAACCGAAAGTCCTTTGCCGCTGGAGCGCCACGGAACGTGGCGTAAACAAGTCGCACAAGTTCCCTCGCGCTCTTGCACGCTTCCAACCGCTCGAACGTTTTAATCCTATCTCCCATCTCCTCAGAAATACCCCGCCTTCTTCCGGTCTTCCATGGCGGCTTCGCTGGCTTTGTCGTCGGCGCGAGTGCCACGCTCGGTCACGCGGGCGGCGGCGACTTCGCCGATGATGTCGGCCACGTTCTCGGCGGGGCTTTCAATCATGCCGGTGCTGATCATGTCGGCGATGGTGCGGACGCGGCAGACCATCTTCTTGAGCGGTTCCTTCGCAGTTGGGCGAGCGCCGGCGTAGGGGTCGGGCCGGGTCGTATCGGTGTGGGGAGTTGGGACGGGGAGCCACTGGCCGCCGCGTCGAAAACACTCGCGGGTGTGGCTGAAGTAGATGTTCGGCACTTCCAGCTTTTCGCGCTGGATGTATTCCCACACGTCCATCTCGGTCCAGTTGGAGAGCGGGAAGACTCTCATGTTTTCGCCGGGGTTCACGCGGGCGTTGTAGAGGTTCCAGATTTCGGGGCGCTGGTTTTTCGGGTCCCACTGGCCGAAGGCGTCGCGGAAGCTGAAGAAGCGTTCTTTCGCGCGGGCCTTCTCCTCGTCGCGTCGCGCACCACCGATGCAGCAGTCGAAGCGGAACTCCTCAATCGCGCCGAGCAGCACAGGAATCTGAAGCTGGTTGCGGCTGATTTGTCCCGGCGTGGGGGTGGCGAGGCCTTTGGCAAAGGCTTCATCCACGGTGCGGACGATGAGCTTCGCGCCGAGCTGCTTGGCGCGGCGGTCGCGGAACTCGATCAACTCGGGGAACTCATGGCCGGTTTCGACGTTGAGGAAGGGCATTGGGATGTCCGACGGGCGAAATGCTTTCTCCGCGAGGCGCAGGATGCAGATGGAGTCCTTGCCGCCGGAGAAGAGGATGGCGGGCCGCTCGAACCCGGCGGCGACTTCGCGCAGCACGTGTATGGCTTCGGTTTCGAGATACTGAAGATGGTCCAAGTGGTAGCTGCTCATAAGAATCAGATTAGGGGAGAGGGGATGTTAGACACGGATTTCACGGATTGGCACGGATTGGGAATCAGAGTATGACGCGTTTCCATTCGAGGGAATCGGCCCCGAAGTTCACGAGCAGACCGACGCGGAGCTTGGAGGCGGCCAGGTAATTGAGGACCTGCTTCACGTGCGAGTCCGTCAGCGTTTCGATGGCTTTGGCCTCGAAGATGATTTTGTCCCACACCACGAAGTCAGCCCGGTAATGGTGCGGCAGGATGAGGCCTTTGTATGTGATTTCGTATTTCTTCTCCCGCTCGAAGGGGATGCTCGCCCGGCTCAACTCCACGACTAACGCATCTTTGTAGATGACTTCGTCGTGGCCTTTTCCGAGTGCTCGGTGAATCTCCATGCACAAGCCAATGAGTGGGTGCGTCTCGTCGCGATGAAGCAGTTCAGCCATGTCTTGAATCCGTGTTAATCCGTGCAATCCGTGTCTAACTCTTGGCGACAGCCTGCCCACCCCAACTCGCGTGTAACCCGCACTCGCGCTTCTCATCCGCCTTCGCGGGGTCGAAGTAATCCCACTCGTTCGGGAGGTTGTGCTGCTTGAGGTAGGCTTCCATCTCGGCGTCGGACCAGTGGAAGAGGGGGCTGACTTTGAGCGAGTTGAAATTGCCGTCGGGCGAAACGATGTCGAGGCCGGCGCGGTTGGGGTTCTGCACTTTGCGCAGTGCGGTGAGCCAGACGGTGGGGGCGAGTTCCCTCATGCCGCGCTGGAAGGGCTCCAGTTTCATCACGGTGCTGAAGGCTTTGATGCGCTCCTCGTTCTCCGGTGTCGGCTCGGGCATGCCGCCGTGGACGGCGTCGTAGTGCGCGGCGGTGAGCTTGGGGAGGTATGCTTTGATGTTGAGCTTCAGCTGCGCCTTGAGCTGCTCGGCGTGGACGTAGGTGGCGGGGCGGTTGTAGCCGTGGTCCACCCAGAGGACCGGAATGTCCGGCTGCACTTGCGTGACGAGGTGGAGGATGACGGCTTCGTAAGGGCGATAGTTCGTGGAGACGATAGCGTGGCCATTCGCTTGCGCGACGGCCCATTGCACGACGTCGAGGGCGGATTGGTTGCGCAACGTCGCGTTGGCCTGGGTGATTTTTTCGGGAGTCATTTGGGGCAATTTTGACAGGTTAAATGTGGAAGTCGTCCTTGTTTCTCACGCGCCCGAATTCGAGGCGGTTCCAAATCCGTTCGTGCAAGTAGTAGAGAAAGATTTTTGTGAATAGCTCCATGAAGCCAATCCCCAAGGCAGCCTTGACCTGTCCGGTAATGAACCAGGCAATCAGGACAGTGTCGCACGTGCCGGTGACACGCCAAGAGATGGCCTTGACAAGGCTGCGGTAGTGTTTCTCTTCGGCCATACAGTGGTCGGTTGGAGTGCGCGAAGCCCGTTGGGCGTAAACTCTAGGCTGAGGTGGCCGTGGGGTTCAAAGCCCGGTTGCACCAGTCGCCGAAGCGCTCATTGTCGGTGCGCTCGGTCGCGAAGCGCGCGAAGAGGGGGCGCAGTTCGGTTTCGAGCTCCGCTTCCTTGATGACCTCCTTGAACAGCTTGTTGAGGCGCGTGCCGGAAGCGTTGCCACCGAGCCAGAGCTGGTAGCGGCCCGGCGCTTTGCCGACGAAGGCAATCTCCGCCATGTAGGGACGAGCGCAGCCGTTCGGGCAGCCGGTCGAGCGAATTACGATTTCCTCCGCACCGAGGCCAAGGTCGCCGCAGAGCTTCTCGATGCGGTCCACGAGGCCGGGCAATGCGCGTTCGCTCTCGGCGAGCGCAAGTCCGCAGGTGGGCAGCGCGGGGCAAGCCATGGAGTTGCCATGCAGCAGGCTGGCCTGATTTTCCGTGCGGACACCGTGCTCGGCAAAGATGGCGTTGATGGCGGCTTTGTCGGCATCGCTGACGTTTGCGAGGATGACGTTTTGATTACCGGTGAGTCGGAACTCAATGTTGCCGAATTTCTCGGCGATGCGGCGCAGCGTGGTCTTTTGGCGACGTCCGTCCACGTCCTTCACGCGACCGGTCTCGACGAAGAGGGTGAGAAAGTTTGTGCCATCAATCGCCTTCTGCCAGCCGTAGGTATCGCTGGTGGTGGTGAATTGGTAGGCGCGTGCTGGTTCCAGTTTGAAGCCGATGCGCTTCTCGATTTCCCCGCGCACGAAGTCCACGCCGCGCTCGGCCACGACGTATTTGAGCCGCGCGTGCTTGCGATCGGTGCGGTCGCCGAAATCGCGGTGGACGGTCAGCACGGCTTTGGCGATATCTACAATGTGCTCGGCTTTGAAGAAGCCAAAAACGTCCGCGAGACGTGGGTAGGTCGTGACCTGACCGTGGCTGCGGCCCATGCCGCCGCCGACAGCGAGGTTGTAACCGACGAGTTGGCCGCTCTCGACGATGCCGATGAAGCCAAGGTCGTTGGTGAAGACATCCATGTCGTTGTTCGGCGGCAGGACGAAGGCGGTCTTGAATTTGCGCGGCAGGTAGGTCTTGCCGTAGAGCGGGTCCACGAAGTCCTTATTCGCCGGGTCTTCGAGATTCAGTTGCACGCCGTCGAGCCAGATGGAGTGGTAAGCCTTGGTCTGCGGCGCGAGCGCGGCGACGACCTTGTGCACGTCGGCAATCATCGCAGCGCGCGCCGTATTCTGCGCGGGTGTCGGCGAGGCGGTGATGTTGCGGTTCACGTCGCCGCAGGCCGCGAGCGTTGACAGGAGGCAGTCGTTGATTTTCTTGATGAGCGGACCGAGGCAGGACATCACGACGCCGTGGAACTGGATGCTCTGCCGCGTGGTGATGCGTAGAGTGTTATTGCCGTAGGTCGTCGCGAGGTCATCGAACGCAATCCACTGCGCGGGGGTCATGATACCACCGGGGATGCGCCCGCGAATCATCATGATGAACTTCTTCTGCGTCTTGCGCAGGTCGCGGTCGTCCTGCTGGTAGATGCCATGGAACTTGATGAACTGCTGGTCATCGGCAGAAAACTGGTCGGTGCCCGAGGCAACAGTCGCGGCGATGTTGCCGGCGAGGGTGGGGATGGCGTCCTTGATGACCTCGTTGTGGGTCAGCTTGACTGTCGGTTCAGTGGTAATCATAAGTGAATTGATGACATTACAAGTGTTACGTTCGAGTTGAGCTGCGTCAACGGCTTTTTCTATCGGCTGAAGGCATTGCCGGCCAGCGCTATTCTTGTCCTCCAGGTGACACCGCACCTGATTTCAACGCTTGCCCCAGCGCCGGGGTTTCCCTAGCGTCGCACAAAACCTATGAGCCTCCAGACGCGCCTCCTTCTGTCCGTGATGATGTTCCTCCAGTTCTTCATCTGGGGGTCGTGGTATGTGACCGGGCCAAACTACCTCTCGACCATCGGCTTCAAGGCTGAGGACTTCGGCACGATGTATTCCGTCGGGCCTATCGCGGGGATGATTGCGCCGTTCTTCGTGGGCATGATTGCCGACCGGTTCTTCCCCGCGCAGCGAGTGCTGGCGTTCATGCACCTGCTGGGCGCGGGCTTCATGTATTACGCCACCACGCTGATGGCTGGGGCGAACCCCTCCCCCAGCGCGATCAACATGATGTTCTTCGGGCACATGATGACCTACTACCCCACGCTGGCCCTCACCAACACCATCGCGATGAAGTGCATGACCAACCCGGAGAAGGAATTTCCCGGCATCCGCGTGCTGGGCACCATCGGGTGGATTGCGGCGGGGCTGACGCTCTCGCAACTCAAGGCCGACACCTCCATCAACATGTTCCACTTGACCATCGGCTCGGGCGTCCTGCTCGGGCTTCTGAGCTTTGCGCTGCCGCACACGCCGCCGACCGCCTCCGGCCCGGTGAGCGTGGGGCAAATCCTAGGCTTCGACGCCTTGAAGCTGCTCGTCACCAACCGCAGCTATCTCCTCTTCATGGTCGCCTCGACACTGATCTGCATACCGCTGGCGTTCTACTACATGATTGCCAGCCGCGTCGTGGAAATGGGTGGCCTGCCCATCGGCCAGACCATGAGCTACGGGCAGATGTCGGAAATCTTCTTCATGCTCGTGATGCCGTTCTTCTTCGTGCGGCTCGGCGTGAAGTGGATGCTCGCCGTCGGCATGCTCGCGTGGGTCACGCGCTACGGCCTCTTCGCGGTTGGCGCGCCGGACGAGATCGGCTGGATGATCACGACCGGCATCCTGCTCCATGGCATCTGCTACGACTTCTTCTTTGTGACCGGGCAGATTTACACGGACCAGGTCGCGCCCAAGGAAATCCGCGCGCAGGCACAGGGCATGTTGGTGCTCTTCACGCTGGGCTTGGGCATGTTTGTTGGCGCGCAAGTCGCCGGCAAGATTGAGGCGCAGCACACTCCTGCGACTTCGATGATTTGGAGCAAAGTAGCTTCGGTGTCTGCTAATGCGGAGAAGGTCAAGGCGTTGGAGGCCTCTGTGGTCAGTGCAGCGGGCGATGAGGCAAAGAAAAAGGCTGCGATGGAGCTAGGCGCATTCATAAATGAAACCCGCTCCAAACTCGCGAAAGAGCAGCAATCCGAGTTGCGCAAGGCTGAGTTGAGAGCCATCGAGTGGAAGCCTCTCTGGGGCAAGCCCGCGATTTTCGCCGGCATCATCATGCTGGTGTTCCTCGCGCTCTTCCGCAATCCAGCGCCGGTCGTGGCCGAACCGCCGAAAGTCTGAACTTCGGGGGATTGTTTTTGCCGCGAAAGGGCGCAGAGAACACAAAGGGATTCTCCCTGAAGCCGGCTGCGGGAGAAATCCAACCAGCGAGCTTGCCCGTTTGTTTCCTCTGCGCTCTTTGCGCCATTTCGCGGCAAAAAATCTGAGCCGCTACTCCACCTGTGCCTCGCCCGTGCCCTTCACCACTTCGCCGATGAGCCACGCCGTGTGCTTCTGGGCGCGGATGAACTTCAGCGCCGCGTCCGCCTGCTCGGCGGCCACCACGGCCACCATGCCCACGCCCATGTTGAAGACCTGGTAAAGCTCCGCCTCGTCCACGCCGCCGCGCTCGGCGAGCAACTGGAACAGCGGCCCCATCTCCCAACTGCCTTTGCTGATAACCACGTCGCACTTCGCCGGGAGCACGCGCGGGATGTTGTCCACGAAGCCGCCGCCGGTGATGT
>SXTU01000213.1 GCA_005791875.1 Verrucomicrobiales bacterium | reverse complement strand
GTGGGCGAGCATTGGAAGACGGACTTGCCGCCGAGGTCGCCACTCCACACCACTTTGCCGTCCGCCGGGTTCACGCAGAGCAGTTTCTTCTTCGTGCCGTTGAGGATGTAGAACTTGCCCTCGTAGAAGAGCGGCGTGGGCACGTCGGTGGTCACGTCCTTGTCGTTGGGCGAAGGAGCGGCAGTGGCGGCGTCCTCGGTGTTTTGCACGTGGCTCTGCCAGGCGAGGGATTTATTGTCCAAGGTGCCGCTGCCGCCGGGTTTCACGGCATAGACGGGCGCGCCCTTCGGACCGCACGCGAGGATGACGCCCGCGCCCACGGTCGGCGACGGCACGAGTCGCCAGTGGGTGATGTGGGTCGGGTTCCAGGTGCCCCAGCGCCAGAGTTCCTTGCCGGTGGCAGGCTCGTGGCCGGTGATGCAGTCGCCGCCGACGATGATGAACTCCTTGCGCCCGTTGTGCGTGAAGGGCAGCGGCGTGCTGAAAGCTTCGAGCGACTCGCTCTTGGCCTCGCAAGGCCGGACTTGCCGCCACTGGTCCTTGCCGGTGGCGGGGTCAACGGACAGGAGGAAGGACTCGTTGCCCGTCGGCTTGCCGCGTCCGCTCACGGCGGTGTCGCGCTGCAAGACCTGCATGATGAGCCGCCCGTCCTGCAAGAGCGGACTGGTGGAGAAGGTCCACAGGAAGGCGAACGGGCCGATGTTCCGGTCCCACAGCTTCTTGCCGGCGAAGTCGAAGGCGACAAGGTCGCCGGTGCCGTAGAAGAACACGACGAGCTTCCCATCGGTCACGGGCGACGGAGAGCAGGAGTTGCTGCCCTGGCCGTCGGAGACGAAGTCACTGATTTCCGCGCGCCAAATATCCTTGCCGGTCTTCCGGTCGAGGCAGAGCGCGAATTGCTTCTTCGTCGTCAGGTCGGCGGCGGTGACGAAGACCTTGTCGCCCCAAATGACGGGCGTCGCGGCGGACGCGCCGGGCACCGCGACGGACCACTTCACGTTCTCGGTCTTGCTGAAGGTCGCGGGGAGGTTCTTCTCGGGGCTGGCGCCGTTGTGGAGTGGGCCGCGCCAGTTGGACCAGTTCTCGGCGTGGAGCAGAGAGGCGGAGAGTGTCAGCGCGGCCGTAAACAGGAGGCGATTCATAATGTGCGGGCGATTTTGTCGGGCGTTGGACGGAAGGCAAGCGCGGAGCCTTGAAACTGAATGGTGAACTCTTACGTCGATCAGACCGCCACCTTGCGCTTCGCCTCGTCGGGCTGCTGGCGGTAGAAGACGGCGACGTGGCCGACGATCCAGACGAGGTGGCTGTTCGTCTTCTCGGCAAGCTGCGGCGCGAGGGTCTTCCGCTCGTCTTGGAAGGCGGCGAACCTGATCTTCACCAGCTCGTGCTGGCCGAGCGACTCGTCGAGGCTCTTGAGGAAGGCGTCGCTCGCACCGGACTTGCCGAGGGAGAGAACCGGCACAAGTTTCTGGGCAAGGCTTCTGAGTTTGCGGACTACGGAGCCGGGGAGTGGTGTGTTCATTTCGGTGCGGACAATTCTTCGTGCTGCGTGCTAACGGCGACGCCGCGTGAGTCAGTGATGGAAAGGTAACAGACCAGCGGGCGCTCGCCGGGGAGCTTCGCGGTGACGAGGCCGTCGGCGAACTGCGCGGGGATCGTCTGCCAGTTGCGCTTCTGCCACGGGCCGGAGTCGGTGGTGAAGTGGAACTCAGCTTTCGTGATCGCGACGGAAGCGGTGGCCTTGGCGGTGGCGGTGTCGGCGGTGAGCTTCATGTCCGTGAGCGTTGCAAGCGGCGGGCCGCCCTTGAGGTGACTGTCCACGAACTGATCCACCTCGCCGAAGGTCCAGATGTGGCCGTGCGGCAGCTTGATCTTCACGGAGACTCTCCTCAGCCGCTCGGCGACGAGCTGGTAGCACTTCTTGTAGCTGTCCATTGGGTAAGCAAAGTCGTTCGAGCCATTGAGGAACAGAATCGGACACGACACGCCGGCCAGATACCGCGAAGGGTCGAAGAAGTTCACCCATCGGTCGCGCAGCTCGGGCGTCATCTTCGCGAATCGCGGCTCAAGCCAGACGCTGTTCTCGTGCAGGAAGCCGCAGCCATAGACCGGCACGGCGACTTTCAGTCGGTCGTCAATCCCAGCCACGATGCACGTCAGGTAGCCTCCCCAACTAATGCCCGTGACGCCGATGCGGTTCTTGTCCACCTCGGGCCGGGACGCGAGGATCGAGTGCCCGCGCAACACCGCCGCCACGGCGTGATATGTCCACGTCTCTCGCGCGTCAGCGTCGGTGAACTCCCGGAACTTGGTGCCATCGCCCTGGTCCGGCCCGCCATCGGTCAGGCGTCCTGCGGGGCCGTTGCCGGACAGGTCCATCGCCAGCGCACAATAGCCGCGCTTCGCCCAGTGCTCGGCCCATGCGCTGAACGCCTTCCCGCCGCCGCCATGAACGAGCACCATCGCGGGGAACGGCCCGCTGCCCTCGGGCCGACCGTAGTAGGCGAAAACGCGCGTGGGTTTGCCGTTGAACGGCTCGCCTTCGTAATGCACCTGCTGGAGGAGATTGGTGCGCTCACCCCACTCGGCCTTCGGCACAGCCTTGAGCGCGGCGACATCCCACGGGCCGCTGAAGTGCGCGGCCGCTCCCGCCGCTTGGGCGAGAGCCAGCGCGACAACGAGGGGAAACCAGCGCAGCTTCATGCGGGGGCGAAACTACGCGGCGAGTCCGCCAATTCGAGGAAATTCGCGGAGCGGCCCAAGCCGGGCCGCCGGCTAGAGCTTGTTCCAGCGGTGCACGCGACCGTAAACGCTGTATTCGGCCACGAAGACATCGCCAGCGGCATTGAAGGCCACGCCGTGCGGAGCGGTGACGAAGCCGGGACGCCAGACTTCGGGCTTGGTCTGGTTGTTTTTCACTTCGGCCTTCTCGGTGTTCAAGCCGAGCCGGGCGACGAGCTTGCCTTCCTTGTCGAGCACGCTGACCGCGCCGCCGATTTCGCCGACGAGGGCGTAGTCGCCTTGCACCGTGATGGCGGCGGGCGCAAGCAGGTCGCTGGCGACGACGCCGAGGAACTCGCCATCAATGGACACATGCACGACGCGCAGCTTTTCACGGTCGCAGCAGATGATGCGGACAGGGCTGAAGCGGGTGTCCACGGCGATCTTGTGAAGGGTGCTGAACTCGTAGGGAGCCTTCTTGCCGCCGAAGGATTTCAGATACTTGCCGGTCTTGTCGAAGCGGTGGATGTAGCTCGTGGAGTAGCCGTCGGTGACGAACCAGTCACCGTTGGGAGCGACGTCCATGCCGGTGAGTCGGACGAAGGACTTGCCCTCGTTGGGGGCGGGGACGATCTCGCCCTTGGCGTTCTTCTTCGTGTTCTTGGGCACCTTGTTCTTGAACTCCTCCGGGATGGCGGATGCGGGAACCTCGATGACCTTCTTCCCTTCCAGGGTCAGTTTCAAAATGCTCTGGCCCTCGGCGTTGAGGCGCGGGCCATAGATGAATTCGCCGTCGGCCTGCTTCTTGATGACGAAGCCGTGGAAGTCAGCGGGCGCATCGGGGACGTTGCGCAGCCATTTCCCCTCGGGGCTGTAAACCTGCACGCCGGCCTTGGCATCCATGACGCTGACATAGACTTCACCCTTGGAGCTGAGGGCGATGTCGCCGTGCATGTTGCCGATCGTGGGGCGGCCCTCGGGGAGCTTGAGCCAGTTGGGCGTGACCTTCCATTCGGCCGCGTGGGCGGGGAGGAGCAACGTGGTGAGCGTGAGGGCGGCGAGGGCGGTGAGGCGCATGGTGATTTTGTTTCGATTCAATGGATGTCGCGGTTACGGGACAACATTCCCGACCGCGCTGTCAACGCCGCTATTCGACTGCGCCGCCGGCAATCTTGCAAATCCCCCTGCCCCGCCGCACGGTTGGCACTGTTGTTGAACGACGACTACATCGCACGGAAGGAACGCTGGGCGCGCAAGATGGCCGGGCAGGAAAAGCCCGCCGTGCGCTCCACCGACCGCCTCCCTCCTGGACAGCGGCAGGTGCATAACTTCCCGGTGCTCGACCTCGGCAACCACCCCGGCGTGCCGCTGGACAAGTGGGAGCTGAAGATCGGCGGGCACGTGGAGAATCCGGTGACGCTGACTTGGCAGGACTTCCTCGCGCTGCCGCAGTTCACGGACACGAGCGACTTCCACTGCGTCACGACGTGGAGCCAGTTCGACATGGCGTTCAGCGGCGTCGCGTTCTTCACGCTCGCCGACCTCGTTAAGCCCAAGCCCAGCGCCACGCACGTCTTCTTCAAGAGTCACGACGGCTACTCGACCAACAACCCGCTCGACGTGTGCCTCGACGACGACGTGCTCCTCGCGCACTCGTGGAATGGAAAGCCGCTGCCCATCGAGCACGGCGGTCCCGCGCGCGTCATTGTGCCCAAGCGCTACGCGTGGAAGGGCGCGAAGTGGGTGCGCGAAATCACTTTCCTCGACCGAGACATTCTGGGCTTTTGGGAATTGCGCGGCTACTCGAACACCGCTGACCCGTGGACAGAGGACCGTTTCTCGTGATCCGCTTCTTCAACCACTAGCCTGCGCCGACTGGCACTAATCCGAACCGATCCAATGACTCCCACCGAAGCGGCTGACTCCATCAAGCAAACCTGCGACGAGATGTCCAAGGCCACGCTGAAACTCCAACCCGCCATCCGCGCTCTGGACAATCAGGCCGCGCAGGACGAGTTGCTCAAGGCCACCTACGAGCTGACCAAGAACCTGGAGACAGTGAAGAAGATCGTGCGCAAGTCCCTGACCGGAACCGCGACGCCCCTGACGTAGCCGACGTGGGGCGGACACTCCTGTCCGCCCTGGAAAGCCGCCAGCCACCGGTGCCGAGGTGACAAGGCTCTGGGGCTTCTTGGTCGGGAGTCTCAGGCGCTTGGAAGTATGAGCCTCTTCACGGCGGCTGCTACCGGGTCACACCGCAATCGGTGCCTTGATGCCCGGGTGCGGGTCGTAGCCTTCGAGCGTGAAGTCCTCGAACACGAAGTCGTGGATGTTCTTCACGGCGGGGTTGAGCCGCATCACGGGGAGCGGGCGCGGGGAGCGGGTGAGCTGGAGCTTCGCCTGTTCGAGGTGGTTCGCGTAGAGGTGCAGGTCGCCGAAGGTGTGAACGAACTCGCCGGGTTTCAGGCCCGTGACTTGCGCGACCATCAGCGTGAGGAGCGCGTAGCTGGCGAT
>SXTU01000004.1 GCA_005791875.1 Verrucomicrobiales bacterium | reverse complement strand
GAGCAAGGTGGACAATGGTGTCGAGGAGATGTTGCTGGCGCGGTTCCCGAAGCTGCGGCTCGTCAAGAGCCCGGAGGCGCTCAAGGCCGCGTTCACCGAGTGCGACTTCCTGCTGCATGGTTCGGGGCCGTCGCTCGTCGCACAGAGCGATGTGATGCGTTGGGCGAAGGAGACGGGCAAGCCTTACGGCATCTATGGCATCACCATCTCGGCGCAGGACTCCACGGCCACATCGCCCGCGTCGGAGAAGAGCATTGCAGCGACGGTCGAGGTCTTGAGCGGCGCGAAGTTCGCCTATTTCCGCGACTCGAAGTCGCTGGAGTTCGCGAAGCAGCGCGGCTGCACGAGTCCGTTGATGGAGTATGGACCGGACGGCGCGTTCGCCACGGACTTGCGCGATGACGCGAAGGCGACGGCGTTCCTCAAGGCGAACGGCTTGGAGGACGGCCAGTTCCTCTGCTGCATCCCGCGCCTGCGCTTCACGCCTTACTGGACCATCCACAAGGAGCGCGCGATGGACCCGGTGAAGCACGCGCGCAACGAGGCCTTGAAGGAGCAGGACCACGCGCCGCATCGGCAGGCCATCATCGAGGTGCTGCGGCAGACGAAGCTCCGGGTGCTCATCTGCCCCGAGGACCAGACGCAGATGACCGTGGGCAAGGAGCTGCTCTACGACCCGCTGCCCGCCGACGTGAAGCCGCGCGCCGTCTGGCGGCCCAATTACTGGCTCACCGGCGAGGCCATCTCGGTTTACACGCGCAGCGCGGGGCTTTTCGGCAACGAGATGCACTCGCCCATCATGTGCATCGGCAACGGCATCCCGGCCATCGTCTGCCGCTGGGCCGAGCAGACGAGCAAGGGTTTCATGTGGCGCGACATCGGCCTCGGCGACTGGCTCTTCGACTTCGACAAGGAAGAAGAGCGCGCGAAACTCGTCCCCGCCGTCCTCGCGATGGCGAAAGACCCCGCCGCGGCGAAGGCGAAGGCGGCGAAAGGGCGCGAGTTCGTGATGGGCAAGTTCGCCGCGAGCATGGGAGTGGTGAAGAGTCATTTGCCCGCTTGATTCGCAGGCATACATTCACCCTCAACACTCAATCAACACATTCCATAAAACTCGCCATCAACATCATCGTCGCCCTCCTCGGCCTGCTCGTCCTCGGCCCCATCGTCATCAACATCCTGTGCTTCCACGGCTTTGTGATTAAGGGCGGCTGGAGCGGCGCGCACGCCTTCATCACGGTAGCCGCGCTGTTCCTGCTGTGGACCGAGCGCCGGGCCTTCGCCGGGCTGGTGAACCGAACGGATGCTTGAGGAAGTTGCCCCCGAATCACGCGAATCTCCGCATATGAAGACAACTAACTCCGACTCCGCCCGGTTACCCGCTTCCCCATTCGCGCCCATTCGCCTCATTCGCGGGCAACTCCGGCTGCTGTTTGCGGCGCTGCTCGCGTTCGGGCCAAGGGCCTTCGCCGCCGAACCGCAGCGCATCGAGGCCGACTTGCTTGTCGTCGGTGGCAATGAATCTGGCGTGGCGGCCGCTGTGCAGGCTGCGCGGCTCGGCGTGAAACGCGTCGTGCTCGTCAGTGACATCGTGATGCTCGGCGGGCAGTTTAGTGCCGAGGGCGTGGGGAATGTTGACGAGTGGACAACCGTCAAGGGCCAGCGCGCCCGCTTCCCCCGCTCCGGGATGTTCCTCGAAGTCGCACGCGCCATCGAGGCCATCAACGTTCGCCACTACGGCAAGGCCGAGCCGGCGAATTCCTTCTGCGCTTGGCTCACTGTCGAGCCACGCGAAGCCGCGCGCATCTTCGAGGAACTCGTCGTGCCGCAAGTCGCCAGCGGGCGACTCCGCATCGAGCGCGGCTGGGAACCGGTGAAGGTGGAACTCGCTGGCAACCGCGTCGCGGGCGTGAGTTTCGCCCGGACCGCGGGCTTCAGCCCGCTTCAACGTGATGCGCGCGAGGCGGCCGGAAGCGGCGTGAACGCCGCGCGCCTCGAAGTCCGCGCCCGCCTCACGATGGACGCCTCGGACTGGGGCGATGTCATCCAGTTGAGCGGCGCGAAGTGGAGCGCGGGGCCGGACGCGAAGGCCCGCTTTGGCGAGCCCAGCGCACCCGAGCAAATCACCGAGGCCAACCGCCGCGAGATGAACCCGCTCACGTGGTGCGTCGTCGTGCGCGGCTCGGCGAAGGAGAACATCATCCCCGAGCCGCCGGGCTTCGACCCGCGCCGTTACTTCGGTTGCAGCCGCGAGACGCGCACGAACTTCACCGCCACGGGCTGGCCCAAAGGCGTGTTGTTCATGAACGTCCCGGCCTTCGCCGACACCGCGCATCTCGGCGGGCCTTACTCGCCGCCGGTGAACATTTACACGCACCGTCGCCTCGTGGACGCGGCGCACAACCAGTTGCCGCACGAGCGCGAGGCGCTGTTCTTCAACTGGCCGCCGCAGGATTACCCGCTCGACGTGTGGCCCAAAGCCGTCGCCGACGCGCTCGACGCCACAGAGCCGGGCGCGTCGCGGAAGAACCTCGTCGCGCTCACGCCCGCGCAGCGGCGCATCGTGTTCGAGGACGCGAAGCGCCACTCGCTCGGCTTGCTGCATCACGTGCAGAAGCTGGAGCCGCGCTTCCGCAAGCTGGAGTTGACCGACGAGTTCGGCACGCCGGACCGCCTGCCGCCGAAGCCTTACATCCGCGAAGGCCTGCGGCTCGAAGCGCTCGCGATGCTGCGCGAACAGGACCTTCGCACGCCCCATCCCGAGCCGCGTTGGGCTAAGCTCATGCCCGGCGACGCGGTGTTTGGTTTCCAGTTCAACATAGATTTTCACCCGACGCGCCGGCAGTTCCTCGGCGCCGACCCCGCCGCGCCGTGGGCGACCATCCACACCGCCACGCGCAACTGGAGCACGCACACGGACCGCGGGATGTTTCCGTTGCGCGGCCTCGTGCCGGTGGAGCGCGACGGCTTGCTCGGCGCGAGCAAGAACATCGGCGTCAGCAGCGTCGTGCAATCCGCCCTGCGCCTGCATGGCCAAATGATGCTCTGCGGCCAGGCCGGCGCGACCGCTGCGTGGCTCTGCCTGCGCGATGGCGTGCAACCGCGCGAGCTTGCGGCGAATCCGCAGCGTGTCCGCGAAGTGCAACGCACGCTCGTGCGCGGCGCGGGTGGCCCCGGCGTGTTGCTCTGGCCGTATCACGATCTGCCACCTGAGCACGCGGCGTTTGAAGCCATCAACCTCCTCAGCATCGCGGGCGTGTGGAAGCCAGATGCTGACAGTGTTTTCTTCCAACCAGATCGCGAGTTCAGCGCCGATGACTGGAGCGCCTTGCTCGCCCGCCTGCCTGATGGCGCGCGCATGAAGCTGAAAGCTGTGGATGCACCCAAGACTCGCGCGGAAGCCTCTCGCACGGCATGGTCGGCGCTAGGGCAATGAACTTTCGCCAAACCATGAACACACCGCTCACCAACCAGACCGCCCTCGTCACCGGCGGGGCGAAAGGCTATGGCGCGGGCATTGCTCAGCGTCTTCGCGAAGCGGGTGCCCGCGTTTGGATCACCGGCCGCGACGAGGCTGCACTGCGCGCCACCGCCACGCAGCTCGCCGTGGACTGGCTTCAGGCAGACGTCACTTCACCGGCGGATTGGGATCGCGTGGTGAAGACGATTCTCAGCGCGACGGGACGGCTCGATGTGCTGGTGAACAACGCCGGCGGAGGAATCAAGATCGCGCCCGTTGCTGAACAGACGGACGAGAGCATCGCGGCGAGCATCGCGCTAAATCTGCTCGGCCCGCTCTACGGTCTCCGTCGCGTCGCGCCGGTGATGCAGGCCCAAGGCAGCGGCACAATCATCAACATCTCTAGCGTCTGCGCCCGATACGCGTGGCCTGGTTGGGGAGTTTACTCAGCTGCCAAGGCGGGCCTCGATCAGTCCGCCAAGTCCCTTGCGCTGGAACTCCGCCCCCACGGAGTGCGGGTCACCACGTTGATTGCGTCCTGGGGCGTCACGGAATTCACGGATGCCGCCGGGCTTTCGCCGCGTGACTCGGCTACGCTTGCACGATGCACCAAGCCCGCCGAGCTGGGCGACCACATCGTCCACATCGCCACGCTGCCCGCGCATCTGTGCCTGCAAGAAACGGTGCTCGTCCCCCTCGTGCAGGAAATCTCCCCGCTATAGCCGCGGCATGAATTCAAAACCAAAATCTCATTCGTTCCGTCAATTCTCCGCCTCCGCCCCGTCGGATGCGCTCGTCTTCGCAAGCTAAAGCTCCACTCGTATGCCACACACCCATCCCATCGAACTCCTTCGCTTCAACACCTGCGGCTCCGTGGACGACGGAAAGTCCACCCTCATCGGCCGGCTCCTCTACGATTCCAAGAGCATCATGGAAGACCAGATGGAGGCGCTCGAGCGCAGCGCGGACATCACCGGCGGCGGACAGGTGAACCTCGCCAACCTCACCGACGGCCTGCGTGCCGAGCGCGAACAGGGTATCACGATTGACGTGGCCTACCGTTACTTTGCCACGCCCAAGCGCAAGTTCATCGTCGCGGACACGCCCGGGCACGTGCAATACACGCGCAACATGGTCACGGGCGCGAGCACGGCGAACCTCTCCATCGTGCTGGTGGACGCGCGGCTCGGGGTCATCGAGCAGACGCGGCGGCACACTTACCTCGCGGCGCTGCTGGGCATCCCGCACCTCGTCATCGCGGTGAACAAGATGGACCTCGTGGATTGGAGCGAGGCGCGCTTCACCGAGATTCGCGACGAAATCGAGGGCTTCCTGCCCAAGCTCGACGCGTTCAAGGACGTGAAGTTCATCCCCCTCAGCGCGCTCAACGGCGACAACGTCGTCGAGCCGTCGAAGCACACGCCGTGGTATGGCGGGCCGTCGTTGCTCGCGCATCTGGAGACCGTTCACATCGCCAGCGACTGGAGCCTCACCGGCCTGCGTTTCCCCGTGCAGTGGGTGAACCGCCCGAACAACCCGACCGACAAAACGCTCCACGACTTCCGCGGCCTCAGCGGGCAACTCGCCGGCGGCATCGTGAAGGCCGGGCAGAAGGTGATGGTCCTGCCCAGCGGCACGAAGAGCACGGTGAAGGAAATCTGGACCTACGACGGCCCGCTGGCGGAGGCGTTCTGCCCGCAGTCGGTCACGCTGGTGCTGGAGCACGACCTGGACGTGAGCCGGGGCGACATGCTCATCGGCCTGGACCATCTGCCGGGCATGGCCAGCGAGTTGAACGGACGCGTCTGCTGGATGAACCCGCGCCCGCTTCAGCGCGGCAAGAAATACTTCCTCAAGCACGCGACGCAGACGGTGCAGGCCGTGGTTACGAGCCTCGACAGCCGCATCAACATCAAAACCTTCGACCCCGAGTCGGATCCGGCGGAGCTGGGGTTGAATGACATCGGCGAAGTCCGCCTCCGCACGGCGAAGCCGCTGGTCTTCGACGCCTACAACGTGAACCGCCTGACCGGCTCGTTCATCCTCGTCGAGCAGGGCACGAACGCGACGGTCGCGGCGGGGATGCTTTACCCGCCCACCGAGCTGCTGAAGCCGGAGTATAACGACTTCGCGATTTAGGCAGGACTCAGAAGCGGTGGCCTGCGACCGCCGGTTGCCGAACTCGGCGCTCACAGAGCGCCGCTACAGGATTTGTCCGCAACCCGAAGGGCGCGGCTACAACCGCAGGAAAATCTTCCGGCGATAGAGGAAGTTCACGAACCAGAAGATCAGCGTGAAGCCGACGAGGGCGATGAGCAGGTTGCCCGCGCCGTCGGCGATGTTTGTATCGAGCGCCTTCTTCACGTCGCCACCCACGAGTCGCGTCGCCACGGTGCGGAACTGGAGGAGGTTGCTCGCCACGTAGATGGTGATGGAGTTCATGCCGATCCACACGAAGGGCTGGCACCACTCGCGGCGCTGCCAGACATCCACGATCTGATAGAACGCGGCCAGCAGCATCGCGCTGTAGCCGCCCGCCACGAGCACGAAGCTCGAGGTCCAAATCTTCTTCACCACGGGGAATGACATCCCCCACGCGAAGCCCGCGATGACTGCGAGCGCACCAAAGCTCAGGAGGTAAATGACCTTCCACTTGTCGCAGAAGTCCTCGCGTCGCAGCCAGACGCCAGCGAGCACACCTAGCAGGCAGGTGGCCACGGCTGGCAGCGTGCTGAGAATGCCCTCCGGGTCGTAGAAGAGGTCATACTTCCGGCCGGGCAGGAATTGGAAGTCGAGGTGGTTGGCGAGGTTGTGGCCGGGGGCGAACTGCCCGGTCGTGGTGGCGGTGGTCTTGACGAACAACTCCTCCGCTTTGGCCCACGCGCGGCTGTTCTTGGTCGCGGAGGGGTTGGTCTCGGACTTCAGGGCTATGGCGCCGCGCGCGTCGCCGGACTTCTCGGCAAGTTCGGCGAGCTTCGCCTTGTCCAACTGGATGTCGCGGATGGGATCGAAGTTCATCAAGGCCCAGTAGCCAATGAGAATGCCCGCAATGACACCCGCCAGCACCTTCATCCGCGCGCCTACAACGCAGAAGACCAGTCCCGCGCCGAGATAAGCGAGCGCGATGCGTTGCAGCACGCCGAGCACGCGGATGTCCGGCCACTCGGTGCGGAAGCCGCCGGAGTAGAAGATGCCCAGCACGAAGAGCAGCACCGCGCGACGCAGGACGCGTTGCAGCGCGCCGGCCCGGCCGTGTGCTTGCGTCTCCTTCGTGAGCGACCAGACGACCGACACGCCGGAGATGAAGACGAACATCGGGAAGATCAGGTCGTAGAAGGCGAAGCCCTCCCACGCCTTGTGCTGGAACTGGCCCGCGAGCCACCCGAAGAGCGTCCACGTCTGGTCGTTGCCACCGGACATCTTGCCCGCCGTGGTGACGACGAAGTCGCCGCCGAGAATCCAGAACATGTCGAACCCGCGCAGGGCGTCGAGCGACATGAGGCGCGTGCTGGCTGGGGCGGCGGGACCGGAGGGAGCGGGCGTTTCAGCAGCGGTGGTGCTCATGTGATGCGCGACCGTAGCAACTCGCGTGGCATTGAAAAGCGCGCGTCTTCTCCCTCGCCCCCATCGGGGAAGAGGGCCGGGGTGAGGGGGGAACGCGCGCAGCAGACAGAGGTGTGCTGAATCCCGAGTGATTCGCGCTCTCTGGATGAAAGGACACGATGATTACTTCCTGACCCGCTCCCTCACCCTAACCCTCTCCCCCGATGGGGGAGATGGGACACCGCTGGTGCTCTCGCCCCACGGTCAAACCTCGCCGCCCGCCATCCCGCTTGCCGCCCCCGGCCCGCTGCGCTACCACTCGCCCAGCTTCCATTTATGAAACGGCTCCTTCTCCTCTCTTTCTTCACCGTCGCGCTCACCTCCCTGCCCGCCGCAACGCTGCCGCAGCCGAACTTCCCCGCCGCCCTCAACGAAACCATCACCAACCTCTCCGCCTTCATCCGCGTGGACACGGTCAACCCGCCCGGCAACGAGACGCGCGGCGCGCAGTTCCTGAAAGCCATCCTCGACCGCGAGGGCATCCCCAGCGAAATCCTCGCGCTCGAACCCGCGCGCGGCAGCCTCGTCGCGCGGCTCAAGGGCAGCGGGAAGAAAAAACCCCTCCTGCTCATGGGCCACACGGACGTCGTGGGCGTCGAGCGCGAGAAGTGGACCGTCGAGCCGTTCGGCGGGATTGTGAAGAATGGCTGGATTTACGGACGCGGCGCGCTCGACGACAAGGGCATGACCACCGCCTTCCTCGAAATCTTCCTCCTCCTCCACCGCCACCAAGTCCCCCTCGACCGCGACGTCATCTTCCTCGCGGAGTCCGGCGAGGAAGGCACCACCCACGTCGGCATTGATTTCCTTGTTGCCAAGCACTGGGACAAGATTGCCTGCGAATACGCCCTCAACGAAGGCGGGCGCATCCACGAAGTCGGCGGCAAGGTCACTTACGTCGGCGTCTCCACCACGGAGAAAGTCCCGCGCCCCTTCCTCATCTCGGCGCGCGGCACCAGCGGCCACGGCTCCCGCCCGCGCCCCGACAACGCCATCGTCCACCTCTGCGCCGCCGTCGCGAAGATTGGCGAGTGGCAGGCCCCCATGCGCCTCAACGACACCACGCGCGAGTTCTTCAAGCGCCTCGCCACCATCAGCACGCCGCAGGAAGCCTTCCTCCTCACGCACCTCGAAGACCCTGCACTGGGCGCGATGGCGCAGGAGAAGTTGCGCCTGAACTTCGGCACCTACCACGCGATGACTCGCACCACGCTCGTGCCCACCATCATCAAGGGCGGCTTCCGCATCAACGTCATCCCCGGCGATGCGCTGGCGCAGATTGACGTGCGCGCGCTGCCCGACGAGGATGTCGAGCGACTCGCCGAAGCGTTGCGCAAGCTCATCAACGACCCGCTCATCGAAGTCGTCCCCCCCGTGGGTGGCCGTCCTACCGCGACGCCGTCGCGGCACGACAACGAGATGTTCGGTGCGCTCGAACGCTCGCAGAGGCGGCAGTTCCCCGGCGCCATAACGATGCCCATGATGGTCGTGGGCGCGACCGACTCCGCGCAGCTCCGCGCCAAGGGCGTGCAAGCCTACGGCGTCGGGACGGTCTATGCAGACAAGGAAGTCACCGGCATGCACGGCAACGACGAGCGCATCAGCGTGAAAGGCCTGGGCCAGTTCATGGAGTTCATCTGGCACGCCGTGACCGACGTGGCGGCGGCGAAGTGAAGTGGTCGTCGCGCCGGAGGCGCGGGTGAAGGTAGCCGGTGGAAAGTCCCGTCCCACGGGACGCACCCACCGGAACCCGTCGCAAATGGATGTGCGCCCCAGCGGGGCGCGACGCGTTTCCGACTGAATCCGGTGGATGCGCCGCTCGCCCGGCTCGCGTCTTCCCACCGGCTACCTTCACCCGCCCCGCTGGGGCGATTGCAACACGCCGCCCAGCACCGACAGCATCCGCTCGTTCATCCCCGAGTCCTTCACCGCGATGCGCAGGGCGTGCTTGCCAAGTTTCGTGCCCATGACGGAGGCGTCGCGCAAGAACACGCCGTGTTCGCGGCAGCGCTTCACCACGGTCGCAGCGTCGGGACCGCTCGACGGGAGCTGGCAGAGGATGAAGTTCGCGATGCCAGGCACGATTTCCAGACCAAGGCTGCGGAGTTGCGCCGCGAAGTGCTCGCGCAGCAAAGCCGTTTCCGCGTAGCGGGCCGCGTAGTAGTCCGGGTCTTGCAGCGCGCGGACGGCGGCGACTTGCGCGGGCAGGCTCACGACCCACGGGGGCGTGATGGCGCGGAGGACTTCGAGTTGGTGCGGCCCGGCGCAAAGGTAGGCGACGCGCGCGCCGCTCAACGCATAGACCTTGGACATGGATTTGCAGACGAGGACGTTCTCCGATGCCGCGGCGAAGTGCTCCAGCGACTCGCCCGGCCCGGCGTATTCCACGTAGGTCTCGTCCACCCACACACGCGTGCGTTGCGGGGCGCGGCGCAGCACGGCTTCGAGTTTCGCGCGCGGAATGTGCCGGCCTGTCGGGCTGTTCGGGTTCACGAGCACCACTAGGTCGTAGCCGTCCGCCAGCGTGGCTTCGAGGCGGGCGAGGTCCACGGCGAAGCCGTCGCGAGCCGAAAGCGTGAGCCGGTCCACGGTGCAGCCGATGACCTTCTTCAGCACGTGGGCATACTCGCCGTAGGTCGGGTCGAGAATCAGCGCGTGCGAGGCCGGCGTGAGCCAGTGCCGGAGCGCGCGGAAGATGAGGTCGGACGAGCCGGCTCCCGGCAGGATGTTCGCAGGCGCAACGCCGCGTGCGGCGGCGATGGTCTCGACCAAGCCTTCGCACGCCGTCGGCGGCGAGGTGCGCAGCAGCCACGGCAGATGTTCGTTCAGCGCCGCGAGCACTTTTGGCGACGACGGGAACCACGCGTCGAGCACGTCGGCGTTGATGATGTCGCGGTGGCTTTCCAAGTGGTCGAAGCGTGGCCCGATGGCGTCGAAGAACGCGCCGCCGTGAAAGCACGCGGCGGGTCGGCGGAAGGGGAAGTTGAGTTGCCAGTCCACCTTGCTTTCCAGCCGGTCGAGCAAGCCGCCGAAGGTCTGCATGCGCTCGCGGATGGCGGGGATGGGTGCTTGCAGCACGTCGTAAGTCACCGCGCCGGATTGGACCGCCAGCCCGACCGGCTCAAGCCCGCCGCGCAGGTAGAGGTCCAGCACTTCGCGGCGGCCGATGGCCATCATTCGCGTGCCGCCGTGCGCCTCAATCCAGCGGAAGGCCGCATACATGAGCAGCGCCGCCAGCTCGCTCCCGCGAAAGGCCGGCGTGACCGTGAGCAGCCGCACTTCGTAGAGCTGGCTGTCGAACGCGAACGGCAGGCGGTCGCGGGCGACATACTTGTCCATCGAGTAGCTCGGCGCGGTCGGCGGCGTGAGGCTGATGAACGCGGCGACTTCGCCCTCCACCTTCGCGACGAGGTAGAGGTTGAAGTCATCGAGCGCGTCGCGCAGGCGACTGGCGTGGTTGGGCGAGTGCTGGCCTAGCTCGCGCGCGAAGACCTCGTGTCGGATGCGGTAGATGGCCTCCCGGTCGCGCTCGGTGGCGGGCGCGAGCTGGATGCGGCTGGGACTGTTGCCGCGCAACTGGCGGACGTGGACGCGAGCAGGAGCGAGGAGTTCGGTTTTCATGGCTAGCAGGCTAGGGACCGGAGTGGAGTGGTGATAATCGAAATTAAGCCACGGGCCATCGCCCGTGGCTGTGCGTGTGGTTACGGCTGCGTTGCGGCGAGCAGCGGCTGGTTGCCGACTTTGGGCGGAAGGACTTTCCGGGCGACGAGCTGCGTGACGATGGTCTGACTCAGTTCCTGATGGCAGCAGGTCACCTCCTCGCGCAGCAGCTTCGCGTCGTAGTCGGCCCACTCGGTGAACTTCCGAGCACGGCCTTTGTAACTGACGGGGCAAGAGTAGAGAGCCTGGCCGTCACTGGTGCGGAGCACGGTGGCGATCGCTCCGAGGTGCAGCGTGAGGGGCGGATTGATGTCGCCATCTCCTTTGAGCACGGCGGTGGTGACGTGGATTTCCAGTGCCTTGGTCATGCCCTGGCTCACGAGATAGTCGCCGGGGGTCACACCCCGAGGCAGAGCGTGCAATGTCCCGAAGTTGCCGCATTGCAGCAGGGCGGCTTGATGCAGGTCGCCCGTGGGCTGGGGCTTCTTCACCAGCGCGACGGATTGTGAGGTCTGCGGCGCGAGTCGCTGCGCGACGGCCAACGCGATGGCCTGGTGAGGGCGGGCGTTTTTCACAGCGGCAATGATGTTGCGGTTGGCCTCGGCGAATCGCCTTTCAGTCAGACCAGTGGTGCAAGCCACGGTCTGGTTCCACAGCGTGTAAGGGACCGCGATGCCGAGCACGAGCGCCGCGACTGCGGGGTTATTGAGGCCGTCGAATTCCAAAACTCGCATCTCCACGGTTGTTTCCACTTCGGTCACAGCTTCCTGCTTGGTCTTGGGTGCTTGGATGACCAGGCCGGCAACGCTCGATGTCGAGTAGATCCCGAACGTCCCGGAGTCGGCGAAGCGATACGCAACCTGTGTGAAGCCGCTGGATGCGGGCGCAGCCGTCGTGGCGACTTGCTGCTGGCGGGCCGGTGCTGGCGTCGGGGAGAAAGGCTTGCGGAAACCCGTGCCGACCAACGCTGGTTCGTCGCGCGTCGCGAGGAAGAGGCGCTCGGTCATGCGCTCGGCGAGCTTGCGGTAGCCGGTGTCCGCCACGGTTTGGACCCCAGTGGCCAGCGTCCAGTCGTGGAACAGTGCGGTGCCGCTCAGATACTCGAACGGCTCGTCATAGAGGACCTTGCCGTCAGAAGCGCGCGCCACGCGGGCGCGGGCCTTTATGCGCAGGGCGAACGAGTCTTCGCCTTTGCCCGTGCGCACGAGCCGCACTTCCTCGATCTTCGATTCGAGCACGGCACTGACCGGGACGTTCTCGGTCTTTGGATTTCCCAGGGCTTGCATGGGCAACAGCCGGCGGTGGGTCTGCGCGGCAGCAGTCTTGACCAGCGCGTCGCGCAAGTGAGGCTGCGCTGACATTGCCTCCGTGGCATTATGCAAATTCCACTCAGCACGCGAGAGATCACCCGGGTCCAGTCGCTGCACTTTCCCATGCACGGCACCGGCGACAGCGGCAATCGGTGACAACGCCAGGCCCGCTGCACCTGCCACGGCCGCGTCCTCCGCGTGCATTGTCGGGAGAGCAAGAATGTTGCGCGTGTATTCTTGCGCACGCACCTTGCCGGTCTCGATCTGGCCGTTGCCCCGATCAAAGCTGAACGCAGCAGGCGAGTCCGGCGCGGTGACCACGATCGCGCCCGGGTCGAGCCAGACGGGTTCGGCGGCGCGAACGCCAGACCGGGTCACGGCGGCGGGGCGTTCAGTGGCACAACCCAGTTGCAACAAGGCAACTGCCAAAATCCCCACCGAGGGGGGCGACAAAACACCGGAGCAAAGCTCCGGAACGAGGTGAGAACCGATGGAGGTGTTTTCATAGTGTGTGGATGAAACACCCTGCTCTTAAGAACGTGTTATACCAACTCTCGGTGAAGATTGGTCGAATGAGAGGCGAGTCTCAGCACGCGTATCCCCTCACCCCGGCCTCTCCCCGAGGAGAGGGAGAATCGCCGTCCGCGCAGCTTCAACCCGCACGGCGTCGTTGCTTCGAGACTGAATGACTGGCTCCCTCTCCAGGAGGGAGAGGGCTGGGGTGAGGGGGAAGGCATCCACCAGCATCCGGGCCGCGTTCTACTGGATTTCAACCACACTCGGTATTAATTGATAAAGGCCCCGTGAAGCCTCGATGAAACTCAATGCTGGAGCGGCGCGTGTGGCGTGGACGCTGGCAGCGCTGGTAACGCTCCAGTCGTCGGCTTCCGGCTGGTTTTGTGACACCGGTTTTACGGACCGGCAGCCGGGACACTGCCCGAAATGGTAGCGGGGGTGGGAGTCGCACCCACGAAGGCAGAGCTTATGAGGCTCGCCTGAATCTCATTCTCCCCGCAGTGAAATGGTGGAGTCGGTGGGTAACGCTCCCACATCAACCTGCTTGCAAAGCAGGTGCATTGCTTGTCTGCCACGACCCCATTCAAACTGGCAGGCTGCCTCCGTGCCGCCCGGAGTGAGCTGAGTTTTGGAAACTCGGCCGCGTGCTGACGCGCAGCCTATGGAAAGTGAAGGGCCGGGAACGCTTGCGCGCCCCCGGCCCGTGCCATTTCAACAAAGAACAAACACCTCCTGGTGGTCTATGCGACGGCCGAGTCCTGTGCGGCGGCGGTGGACGAGAAGCTGGGCGCGCGCGGCAACCCGCTCGATCAAGCCTTCCGGCTCGTCCGGGACGCGGTTGAAAAGGATGAAGTGCCGGGTGCGATTGCCCTGGTGACCCGCGGCGGCAGGGTTCTCCGGCACGAAGCCTTTGGGTGGAGCGATCCGGCGAACCGCGTGCCATTCACGACCAACACGCTCTGCTGGATCGCCTCGATCACCAAGCCCGTCACGGTCCCGCCGCGATGACGCTGCTGGACCAGGCAAGCGATCCCTGCCCCTCGCCCGAGGCCCAGACGATTGCGGGCCGTTTGACAAACGATATGGTTCGCATAATATGGCTTCTGTATGGCAGTGACGAATGTTTTGGTGCGGATGGATGAGGATCTGATCAGACTGCTCAGTGCCGGGGTCTCGGCCACCCAGTTCGACCAGTCTGAACTGCCGCGGCAGGCTCTGCGTGCCGGAGTTCCCAAGGTTGTCCAGGGTCTGTTGCAGGCCCGCTCTGGCACACTCCAAGAAGATCGTCAGGCCATGGTCGACCAAGTGCCAAAGAAGGCCGGCAAGTGGCGCGGCTTCAAGGGAGCTGAGTTGCTCAAACGCACCCGCCCGTGATTCTGGTCGACACGTCCATCATCGTTGCCTGGCTCGATCCCGCCCACGAGCACCACTTGGCCGCGCTGCGGCGTTGGAACGGGCGGCGGCAGTGGATCGACTCGCCGCCTCGGCGGTGACTTTCGCGGAACTCGCGGCAGGAAACCGCACCCGCGAGGCAGTTCTGGGAGCTCTGGAGGGTTTTGTCCCCGTGGACTTGCTGACGGAAGATGCTTGGCGTGCCGGCCAGGCATTTGGACGGTTTCCCAAGAGCAAGAAGGACCAGCCTGTGTTGCCGGACTACTTCATCCGGGCACAGGCAGCGGTGCGAGGGTGGCAACACCTGACGAACGCTGACCGGCGGCTGGCTCCGTGGCCGGACGTCGATTTCATCTTCGCTCGTCCGAGACGGGGTTGATTACGTCGCGCGGGTCGATGGCGCCATTAGGCGGGAAGATTGATGGCCAGACCGGTCACGTTTGCCGGGATTGTCGAGGGTGACAGCCGGGCCGAACCTCACGTGCGCAAGTGTCACGAGCCCCACGAAATGCCTCAGGCGTGGCGCCTTCTATCACGAAACCGGCCTTGAAATAGCCCTTGTTTTGACACAAACAATGGCTATTATTCGTGGCAATAGTATGGGCAAGCACAGCCAATCTGTGGATTCCAAACTTCTGGCCCGCATTCAGGCGAAGCGGGCCGGTTGGGTGTTCACGCCCGCGCACTTTGTTGACCTCGGCAGCCGCGACGCGGTGGCTTCCTGCCTGAAGCGTCTCAAGCAGGCGGGCACCATCCGCCAACTGACGCGGGGCCTCTACGATTTCCCGGTGCAGCATCCCGTGCTCGGCACCATCGCGCCTTCGGCGGACGCCATCGCCCGGGCCTTGGTCGCCCGCGATGCCATCCGCCTACAACCTGCCGGGGCCTACGCCGCGAACGTGCTGGGCCTGTCCGATCAGATCCCGGCCAAGGTCGTTTTTCTCACCGACGGTCCGGCGCGACGGGTCCAGATCGGCAGGCAGGAAATTCTTCTCCAGCACACCACGCCGCGCCACATGGCGACGGCTGGCCGCAAGAGCGGCACCTTCATTCAGGCGCTGCGCTACCTCGGACAGGACCAGGTGGATGGCAAGATCGTGGCCGCGTTGCGCCGACAGGTCGATGAGACGGATCGTGCTGTGCTTCGCAAGGATCTCCGGCACGCGCCCGTGTGGATTGCGGATGTCCTCCGAAAGGTCGTTGAACCGGCCGCCTGATATGGACGCATTCCTTCGCCTCCCGCCGCAGGAACGCCGGCTCGCCTGTCAGCAGGTGGAGGCGCGGATGGGCTTGCAGGCGGTCAGCGTGGAGAAGGATTTCTGGGTCTGCTGGACGCTGCGGGAACTCTTCGCCCTGCCCGGCCTCAGCAAGCATCTCACTTTCAAGGGTGGCACCTCGCTTTCGAAGGCGTGGAAGCTGATTGAGCGCTTCTCCGAGGACATTGACATCGTCGTGGACAAGGAGGGGCTTGGCTTCGGCGGACCTGCCGCACCGGACAAGGCACCCAGCAAGAAGCAGCGCAAGGCTCGGCTGGAGTCCCTCATGGAAGCCTGCCGCCAGTGGGTTCAACTGCAGCTCCAGCCCGCCTTTGCCGCCCGCGTCCGTGCGACGCTGGGCGAGACGGGCTGGCGACTTGAAGTGGATCCCGACATGGAGGACGGCCAGTGCCTGCTCTTTCATTATCCCTCCGCCTTCGCTCCCGAGAGCGCCGGCTACCCGGCTGCATTATCTCGATGGTGACGAAGTGCTGCCGCTCACACCAACCACGGGGCTGATTGGGCATCGCGGCTGGGCCGACGGTCGCGCCGGGGCGGGTGCTAAATCGCAGGTGGAATTAAATGACTACCGGCTTATCGCCGAGTTGACCGGTTGCAGCCGCGCCGAGCGGTTCCGTCGGCTGGCCGCGCTGGGTGACGCGTCGGCCAAAAATCTTCGCGCGGCGCTGGACTTGGCGGTGCCACGCTACCGGCGCGTCTTCGTCCTCACGCACGTCCCGCCGTTCCCAGAGGCGACCTGGCACATGGGGGAGATGTCCGACGCCGAATACTTGCCGCACTTCTGCAACACCGCCGCCGGGAAAGTCCTGCACGCCGTGGCGAAGAAGCATGCTCGTCACCAATTCATCGTGCTGTGCGGCCACACGCACAGTCCCGGTGTGGCCCGCATCCATCCCAACCTCACCGTCCACACCGGCCGTGCCGCATACGGCGAACCGGGCATCCAGCGTTGCTTCACCCTATGAAGGACAAGTCTAACCTAGCTCTCTTCGACTCCATCTCTCCGGTCGTCTGGCGCTTGCCCCGGATGCTGGCCTGCGCGTGCCAGCCCGGCTACCCGAACGAGCGCGTGCCGGAGGCGCTGGTCAGCGTCTGGCTCAAACATGTTCAGGCCGAGGGCATCGCATCCATTGTCTGCCTGCTCTCGGACGACGAACTGGAGCGATACTACACCCGCGAAGGCGTTGATCTGCTTCGCTGCTACACCGAGGCAGGCTTCAAGGTCGAGCGCGTCCCCGTGCCCGACCGCGAGGAACCGCCGGTGACTGACGACGAACTTCGCCAAGTCCACGAAGTGCTCCGCACACTGCCGCCACCGTGGCTGGTGCATTGCAGCGCGGGCGTTGACCGGACCGGCGGCGTGGTCGAGTTCCTCCTCAGAACGCAAGGCTTGGCTGCTCCCGCATCATGAGCGTGAACGACCTGTTCTTCTGGTTTGAGCGAGACTGGCTGGCCGTGAGCGGCCGTCCCGGGCGGCGGCGGGAGGCTTCGGATCCGGGTGCGGCGGTGCGGGCTTGGTTACAGTACGCCCGGCGCATGGGCATCCAATCCATCATCTGCCTGCTCACCCGCAAAGAACTGGACCGCCATTACGTCCGGCACGGCCTCGATTTGCTCCAGACTTTGCGGGAAGCCGACTTTCAAGTTTCGCACTGTCCGGTGGCAACGGGGCAAAAGCCTCCTCTGACCGGATCCGAAGTGAGACGAGCCTGGCGGCGGTGTCGGGCTTTACCCCGGCCGTGGCTGATTCATTGCAACGCCGGGGTTCGCCGGGGGCCTTACATTGCCCGGCTTCTCAGGGTTCTTGTCAGCGAACCCTCTGTCGAACCGGAACCACCTCTCTCCGCGCCAACCACACCAACCGCTCCCATGACTTCTCCCGCCTGCCGTCAGCAGCAACTCATTCTAATTCGCTATCAAGATGAGACGAACTATGGCAGAGTCGACGCATGGCAAGACCACGCAGGATCGATGCACAAGTCGTCAAGCGGGCGCAACTCACCGTGGCGGCCACAACGTCCGTCGAAGTGCTGCGCCAGT
>SXTU01000212.1 GCA_005791875.1 Verrucomicrobiales bacterium | reverse complement strand
TGCACGCCGATGAGATCGCGCACCGTGTTCACATATTCCTCCCGCGTGAGCCGGTTGTAGGATACCCGGGCACGGGCAGCGAGGCGTGCGGATTCGCCCTCCTTCAGCCGTGCCGCCAGCCACTCGACCACCCGTGCGCGCTCGGCCGCGCTGGGCTGCTTCTCCTTCTTGGGCGGCATCTCGCCGGAGTTGATCCGCTCCATGATTTCCAGCCACTGCGGAGTGTTTTCGAGCCCCACCTTGCGGGAAAGCGTGTCTATGCGGAAATCCGCCTTGGCCAGCTTCGCATCGTGACAACGGTTGCAATGCTCCGCGAAGAATGGCGCGACCGCTTTCTCAAAACCAGCCGAGCCAGCCGGGGCGGCGGCCCGCAGTGAGAACGCGAGCGTGAGCCCACAAAAGATGGCGAGTCTTTGAATCACGCAGCTTCAGACTCGGCCACCAAAACGGAGCTTCAACCGGAATCAGTCCACGAAGGCAAACTCGTTCAAGTTGAAGATCACGCGGCAGGCGTTGGCCAGGCCGTGGTGTTGCGCGTAGGTCGTGAGGTTCGCCAGTTCAGGCGGCGAGGGCGGGCGGCCCAGCGCGGTGCGGAAGGCGCGATCCACCTTGGCTCTCAAGTCGCCGCCGCCCGTGTCGAGCTGCGCGGCAAAGTGCTTCGCCATCGTGACCATCAGGCCATTGTTCAGCAGCGCGAGGGCTTGCAGCGCGGAGACGCTTTCGTTGCGCCTGCCCACCTGCATCGAGGGGTCCGCGCAGTCGAGCGTGGTCATGAACGGCTGCGTCTGCGAGCGCACGAGGAAGCGATAGACCGAGCGCCGGTGCGACTTCGGGTCCTCGGGGTCGTGCAGGTGATACTGGTAGTGCGGCGAGTGCTCCGGCTTCTCGATGATGAAGTCTTGAAAGGCCGGGCCGCCGAGCTTCGGGTCCAACTTGCCGGCGACGAACAGCGTGGCGTCGCGCACGGCTTCGGCGTCGAGCTTGCGGCGGTTTTGGCGCCAGAGGAGGGCGTTACTCGCATCCGTGGCGGTGGCGCGCTGCAAGTGTTCAGTATTCAGTGTCCAGTTTTCAGTGGGACCACTGGAAGCCGGACGCTTCCCGGTCTGAACACTGGACACTGAATACTGAACACTTGAGCTCTGCCGATACGCCGCGCTCGTCACGATCAGCCGGTGCAGCTTCTTGAGCGACCCGCCGCCGTCTCGGAACTCCGCCGCCAGCCAGTCCAGCAACTCCGGGTGCGAGGGCAGCGCGCCCATGCGGCCGAAGTCGTTCGGCGTCTCCACGAGGCCGCGACCGAAGTGATATTGCCAGACGCGGTTCACGAGGCTACGCCAAGTGAGCGGGTTGTTGGTGGAGGAAAGCCACTTCGCCAACGCTGCCCGACGCTCGCCTTCGCTGTGGCCAGCGGGAAGGGCGAACTCACCAGGCAACGTCATGAGGTAGCTCGGCGCACCCGGCGTAGCCTCATCCCGTGGTTGTTTCACGTCGCCGCGATGCAGGACGCTGATGACGCGCGGCTTCCCACCGCCCGGCCCCGTGCCCGCAAACGAGCCGGTCCCGTAATGCACCGTGCCGGCGAAGACCACGTCGGGCTTCGGGAAGGTCTTCAACTCGGCGGCGACTCGCTCCAACTCCTTCGCCAGCGTGGCCAGCTCGGCGCGGGTTTTGTCGTCGGTGGCCTTCGCCAGCAACGCCTCACGCTTCGCCCGCAGCTCGGCGACCGCGGACGAGCTGTCTGTGGGCGGGGCGATGTCGTCAGTGAGGTTCGCCTTCCGCCAGCGCGGCGCGGCCTCGATGGAATCGAGCGCGGTGACGGCGGCCTTGAGCGCGACGTTGCCGCCCGTGCTGTCGAAGACCTGCAACTCGGCGAGCGCAAAGATGAAGTCGTTCTGGCGTGGCGCGAGCTTCGAGGCGGTGATGCGGAGGAAACGCGCCGTCGCGCCCGTGCTCTTGAAGGTCTGCGGCGCGATGCCAGGGTTGGCGAAGTCAGCGGCAGTCTTGTCCGTGATGGCCACGACGCCCGACTTAAACTGCGCGTCATCGCTCGCCTCCACCTTGAAGCGCACTGGGAAGCCGAAGCCTGCGCCGATCTTGTTGAAGTCGTCGTAGCACGGACGCAGCACCACGCGGTCAATCACCACGCTCCGCCCGAGGTCCACCTGCACCCACTTCGCCGTGTCCTGCGCGGGCGCGATGGCGCTGTGGTAGCCATTCTCGGGCCGCAGCCCGCCCTTGGCCTTGCTTGCCGTTTCGATTTGCTGGTCGAGCGCCTCGAGTTCCTTGCCAGCGGCGGTCTTGGCCTTCGCCTCCAACGCGGTGCGCTTCGCTGTGAGCGTGCGTTGCTCATGCTCCAGCGCGGCGAAGCGTTCGGTCAGCTTCGCGTCGGCGAAATACTTTTTGTCCGCGCGGTCCAGCGCGGCGAACACGGCGTGCAGCCGGTAGTAATCGCGTTGCGGGATGGGGTCGAACTTGTGGTCGTGGCACTGCGCGCAGCCGACGGTCAGGCTGTTGAAGGTCTGGAGCGTGTTCGCGACCATGTCATCGCGGTCGAGGTGCCGCGCAATCTTGCCGTCAATTTTGCTCTCCGGCACTTCGGCGTGCCCGATGAAATCCCACGGCCCCGCCGCGATGAACCCCAGCGCCTCGACGCCGTCGCGCGTGCCGGGGAAGAGCATATCCCCGGCAACCTGCTCCTGGATGAAGCGCGCGTAAGGCCGGTCCTCGTTGAAGGCGCGGATAACGTAGTCGCGGTAGGGCCACGCGTTCGGGCGGGGCTTGTCCTTATCGTAGCCGTGCGTGTCGCCGTAGTGGACGACATCGAGCCAGTGGCGCGCCCAGCGCTCGCCGTAGTGCGGCGAGGCGAGGAGCTGATTGGCCAGAGTTTCGAGTTTGGCGTTTCGGGTTTGGAGTGAAGCTGCGTCGTTGCCGCTCGGCCAACTCGCAACGAACGCCTCGACCTCCTCGGGCTTCGGCGGCAGGCCGATCAAGTCGAAGTAAAGCCGCCGAATCAGCAAGCGCGGCTCGGCTTCGGGCGCGGGCGCGAGATTCTTCTCGCTGAGCTTGGCGCGGATGAACGCGTCGATCGGATTGGTGATTGGCGATTGGCGATTGCCGATTTGGGGAACCGCCGGCCGCGCCAGCGGCTTGAGCGACCACCAGTCGGTAGAGCTGGCTTGAGCGCCCCGCGCTTCGGAGCAAAGCACTGCGAAGAGCAATAGCTGAAGGACGTGGGCGGGTGATGCGCGTGGGCGGTGTGGCTTCATGCCAATAATTCTTTGATGACTTCGCCGTGCACGTCGGTGAGGCGACGGTCGATGCCGTTGTGGCGGAAGGTGAGCTGCTCGTGCTGGATGCCGAGCAGGTGGAGCATGGTGGCGTGGATGTCGTAGCAGGTGGTGGGGTGCTCGCGGTTCAGCGGCTTATAGCCCCAGGGGTCGCTCTCGCCGTGCGTGCCGCCGCGCTTGATGCCGCCGCCGCAAAGCCAGTTCGTGAAGACAAAGGGGTTGTGGTCACGGCCCTTGCCACCTTGCGTGCTGGGCATCCGGCCGAACTCGGTGGTCCAGAGGATGATGGTGTCGTCGAGCAGGCCGCGTTGCTTGAGGTCTTGGATGAGCGCGGACGCGCCGCGCGCCATGCCGCGCGCCAGCGGGCCGTGGTCGCGCTCGATGTCCTCGTGCGAATCCCAGTTGCGGCGCGGGAAGCCGTTGTCATTGCCGCTCCAGATTTGCACGAAGCGCACGCCGCGCTCCAGCAGTCGGCGGGCGACGAGGCATTTGCGTCCGAAGATGTCGGCCTCCTCCTCGGCGTTGATTTCCTTGGGCCATTCCTTGCGCGAGTTGTTGATGCCGTAGGCGCGCAGCAGGTAGTCCGGCTCCTTCGAGATGTCGAGGGCCTCGGGCGCGGCGAGCTGCATCCGCGCGGCCAGCTCGTAGCTGCGGATGCGCGAGTCCAGCCGGTCGTCGCCAGCGCGGGAGGCGGCGTGGGCTTGGTTCAACTTCGTCATCACCGCGTGCGCCGCCGCCTCGCTGTCGCGGGTGACGAACGTGCCTTGCTTGTGGGGGAAAAGGTCGGCGATGGGCGTCTCCGTGCCGGGGTAAATGACCGTGCCGCTGTGCTGCTGCGGGAGGAAGGCGGCGTCCCAGTTCTTCGTGCCGTTGCTGGCAAGGCCGCGATGGTCCGGCAGCACGACGAAGGTCGGGAGGTTCTCGTTCTCGGTGCCGAGACCGTAGCTGACCCAACTGCCCATACCGGGAAAGCCCGGCAGATTGAAGCCAGTGGCCTGCAAGAACGTGGCCTGCGAGTGGACGCCCGTCTTGCCGACGACGTTGTGGATGAAGGCGAGTTCGTCCGCGACGTGACCGAGGTCCGCGACGGCGGCGCTCAACATCTTGCCAGACTGGCCGTAGGGCCGGAAGTCCCACACGGGTTTCTTCCACGGGCCGAGGCCGTTTTGGAAGGCTTCGACGGCCTC
>SXTU01000211.1 GCA_005791875.1 Verrucomicrobiales bacterium | reverse complement strand
TCTGGGTCGTGTGGGCGTTCGCGGGCTGGCGCGGGATGATGGGCGTGTGGCCCGCGTGCCTGACAGCGGGCGTGAGCTTCGCGATCCCGCAGTTCCTCGTCTCGAACTATCACGGCCCGTGGCTCGTGGACATCGTCGCGGCGATCTCGTCGATGCTGGCGCTGGTGGGGCTGCTGAAGGTCTGGAAGCCGAGCGATGGCTGGAAGCCAGAGGGCGTTTCGAGTTTGGAGTTGGGCGTTTCGGGTTCCGATGTGAGCGCAACGGCGCACGACTCGCCTTCAACCCCAAACCCCAAACCCCAAACCGGGAACTCGTCCGCCGCGCATGGGTGCCGTGGATTCTCCTGAGCGTCCTTGTCTTCATCTGGGGCGTGCCGCAGGTGAAGAAGCAGCTCGATGTTCTCTCCTCGCCGAAGTTTGAAATCCCCCGCCTGCACAACACCACCGTCCGCACCTTCCCCGTCGTGGCGCAGCCGACGCCGGACAAACCCACCAAGCCCGAGGCCGCCGAGTTCAAGCTCAACTGGCTCTCGGCCACCGGCACCGGCATTCTCGCCGCAGCCATCCTCGCCGGGCTTTACATGGGCTTCTCGCTGGCGGAACTCGCGCGTGTTTATCGTCGCACGCTCTGGCTGGTTCGTTTCTCCCTCATCACCATCGCCGCGATGCTAGCGCTGGGCTACGTGACGAAATACTCCGGCACCGACGCCACGCTCGGCCTCGCGCTGGCGAAGACCGGCGCGCTGTATCCATTCTTCGGCACACTGCTAGGCTGGCTAGGCGTGGCGCTCACGGGCAGCGACACCGCGAGCAACGTCCTCTTCGGCAGCCTGCAAAAGATCACCGCCGAGCAGACTGGCATCAGCCCCGTGCTCATGTGCGCGGCTAACAGCTCCGGCGGCGTGATGGGAAAGATGGTGGACGCGCAAAGCATCGTCGTGGCAAGCACCGCGACCAACTGGTATGGCCACGAGGGCAGCATCCTGCGCTACGTCTTCTTCCATTCCATCGCGCTCGCCGCGCTCGTGGGCATCCTCGTCTATCTGCAAGCCTACGTCGCGCCGTTCACGGGGATGGTGGTGAAGTGAACCGGGAAAGAACCACTGATCTGCACTGACCTGCACTAATCCAAAATGCCCGCATCGAACGAAAGCCTTTCCCTCCTCCTCGGATTAGTGCCAGTCAGTGCCGGTTAGTGGTTAGAATTTCTGAGAATGACAACCACCCCGCCAGAAGCGAAGCCGATGCGACGTGGCCTCTGGCTGGCCGTCGCTGTGGTCGCCGCGGGTTTCGTCGGCGTGGGAATCTTCCGGGCGCTGCTCACACCCACGCCGCCCTCCTACCAAGGCAAAACCATTTACGACTGGTGGCCAGAAGTCCGCTCTTCAAACGCAGACACGAACAAGCCCGTCGTCGTCGCGATGCGGCACATGGGGACCAACGCATTCCCGAAAATCTTCACGGAGTTCAGCGTGCCCTTCGTCCAGCCAGACGACGATTGGGCCGTCAATCTGGTTCGCAAACTTCCACGAGGCTGGCATGACTACGTTCCTTACCAGCTCAAGACTCACGCCATTAGCCGGCACTCCGACGCGATGATGGCCTTCGCCATGCTCGCTAAGGCGTTGCCGGAACTGAGGCGGTTGGTCATCGATAAGGGATATTTTCAAGCCACGGGCTGCCTCTTGCTGTGCGGGCCGGAGGGAGCTTCGGTGGTTCTCGACCGGCTTCACTCCACCAACCTGACACACCTGCTTGTCGCCGTCCGCGCTCTCCGTTCATTTCACCCGCAAAGCCGGGCGCTGATGTTTAGGCACGTCACCGCCGACGAGACCAGCCCGGTCCACGAGGCGATGCGACCGCGTATCACAGCCTTGGCCTCCCATCCGGATGCGGACATCCGACACGCGGTTGTTTCGGTGCTGGTCAACTCCGGGGTGGAGTGGGGCCGACCGCTAATAGACACCCTGATAACCGACCCCAGTATTTCCGCCGTCGTCACGAGGAGTTGAAACAGCGGGCATGGTGGGAGTCCTACAGTGCGA
Organism: Verrucomicrobiales bacterium; assembly: GCA_005791875.1. Classification (GTDB taxonomy): domain Bacteria; phylum Verrucomicrobiota; class Verrucomicrobiia; order Limisphaerales; family SXTU01; genus SXTU01. Next base: position 12,163 of record SXTU01000211.1, on the reverse strand, counting down.
CGAATCGACCACCTGCCAAGCCCGCGCCGTGATGGCTTGGGAGAAACTTGTCACCCGATGGGACCGGCGAGCGCGGCAGGCTCAGAGCCTCAAGAGCGAGCCAAGGCCGCCCACGCGTTTCAGCGGGCTGACCAGCGCGAGGTTCAGGCGTTCGGGGCGGAAGAAGTCGCGGGCGGCGGCGCGGATTTGCGCGGGCGTGACAGCGGCGAGGCGTTCGCGTGTGAGCGCGGCGGGGATGATCTCGCCGTGGCCGACAAGTTGCTCGCCCAGCCAGGTCATGTGCGGCTCCGTGCCTTCGAGCGCGAGGTCGAACTGGCCGATGACGTAGTCGCGCACGCGACGGACTTCTCCGAGGGAAGGAGGCTTCGCCGTGAGCCGGCGCAGTTCGGTGGCGATGAGGCGCAGCACCTTCTCCAGCTTGTCGTCGTCCACGCCAGCGTAGATGGACAGATCGCCGCAGTCGGCGAAGAAACTCGCGGAGCTATGGACATCGTAGGCGATGCCGCGGTCCTCGCGGAGACTCTGGAAGAGGCGCGAGCTCATGCACTCGCCCAGCAGCGCGTTGAGCAGCCGCAGCGCGAAACGCCGCTCGTCGTGCCGCGAGGCGGTGCGGATGCCGAGCGCGAGTTGGGTCTGCTCGGTGGCCTTCGTGTGGAGGCGGACGCGCGGGCTTGGCTTGGTAGGGCCGACCTGCTGGTCGGCCTTCGTTGGGCGGACGATGCGGAAGCCGCGCGGCAGCGCGGCCCCACCAACGTCACATAGCTCACGCACTAGCTCGCACTGCGGGCGTGGGCCGGTGGGGAAGCGCTTCGCGTAGGGCGCGATGGCCTTCACCACTTGCGCGTGCGTGATGTTGCCGGTGGCGACGATGAACGTGTTCGCCGCGACGTAGTTCGTTTGGAAGAAGTCCACGAGCCGCGTGCGGTTCAAGCCATCGAGCGAGCGGGGCGTGCCTTCGATGGCGCGGCCCATCGGGTGGCCAGGCCAGAGGGTTTCGTTGAGGAGGTCCTGCACGATGTGCTGCGGCTGGTCGCGGTAGCTGGCGCGTTCCTCCTTGATGACGGCACGCTCCTTCGCGATGTCCGCCGGGGCGAAGCGCGAGTCGAGGAACATGTCCATCAGCACGTCGAGCAGCGCGGGGAAGCCGTCGGCGCGGGCCTTCGCGTGGAAGCAGGTGTGATCCTCGCTGGTGTAGGCGTTGAGGTAGCCGCCCATGCCCTCGACTTCCTCGGAAATTTGCCGCGCGCTGCGATGTCGCGTGCCTTTGAAGAGCAGGTGCTCGATGAAGTGCGACGCGCCGGCTTGCGCATCCGTTTCGTAGCGCGAGCCGACACCGACCCACACGCCAAAGCTGACGCTGGCCATGTGCGGCATCGCGACGGTGGCGATGGTCAGGGCGTTGGGGAGGCGGGTGAGATCAGACATCGGAGAATCGTTTCGCGTTTGAAGTTTGGGGTTTTGGGTTGCGCTCCCGGCAGCGTCGCGACCGACGCCAACTCGAAACGCAAAACTCCAAACCCGAACTGAGTTTCAAGCGAACGCCTGCGGGACGCTCTCCGGCGGGCCGATGCGGCGCTTGTAGTCGAGGATTTGCTTCACCACTTCGTCCGGGTCGTCGGTGAGCGTGATGAGGTCGAGGTCGCCAGGGCTGATGTAGCCGCCCTTGTCGAGCGAGGTCTTGGCCCACTTGAGCAGGCCGCCCCAGTAGTCCTTGCCGTAGCAGATGAGCGGGAGGCGCGAGATGCGCTCGGTCTGCACGAGCGTCACGACCTCGAAGAACTCGTCGAGCGTGCCGAAGCCCCCGGGCATGAAGACGAAGCCCATGCTGTATTTCACGAAGCAGACCTTGCGTGAGAAGAAGTAGTGGAAGTTGACGGGGACGTTGGCGTAGCGGTTGCCCTTCTGCTCGAACGGCAGCTCGATGTTCAGGCCCACGGACTTGCCCTTCGCCTCCGCCGCGCCACGGTTCGCCGCCTCCATGATGCCGGGGCCGCCGCCGGTGATGACAGCGAGGTGGTGCTTGGCCAGTCCGCGTGAGATTGCCACGGCGGCCTTGTAGTAAGGGTCCGTGGGCTTCGTGCGCGCGGAGCCGAAGACGGTCACAGCGGGGCCGAGGTGCGAGAGCGTCTCGAAGGAGTCCACGAACTCCGCCATGATGCGGAAGATGCGCCAGGGGTCTTCACGGACAAAGCCGTTGGGCTGCGGATGATGCATGGCGGGAGCGTAGGGAAAGGCGGGGGCAACGTCCAACTTTCAACTTCCCATGAGCCGATGACCCATTTCAGTTTCAGGTCAGAAACCGAAACTATGGATCGGTTTGTTTCAGCGAGCCGCGATCCAGTTCGTGACTGGAAAACAAAAAGGCCGGGGATTGCTCCCCGGCCTTTTGGACCCCGGTTGACTCGCAGCTCAGGAGCAGCCCAGGCTTTCACCGCAGTTGAGGCACTTGAAGCACGCGCCGTTGCGCACGGCGATGTGGCCGCACTTGGGGCAGGCGGGCGCGTCGTGCATGAAGTGTTTCAGCGCGTCGCTCAGGCTCTCGACTTTGTAGTCGGTCTTGCCATTGCCTTTCACGACTTCGCTCTTCACGAGGATGTCGGTGTCGTCGGAGAGGGGCAGCTCAGGGACGGAGCGGTTCACGCTCTGGCGCTCGATCTCGGTGAGGCCGGGCAACGGGAGATTCTGCTGGCCGTCCTTGGCGTTGCTCTCGCGGTAGCCGGGGATGAACTGGAAGGCGAGCCAGCGGAACACGTAGTCAATGATGCTGCTGGCGCGGCCAATCTCCGGGTTCTTGGTGAAGCCGCTCGGCTCGAAGCGCTGGTGCGCGAACTTGCGGACGAGCGCGTCCAGCGGCACGCCGTATTGCAGCGACATACTGGTGAGCGCGGCCACGCTGTCCATGAGGCCGCCGATGGTCGAGCCTTCCTTCGACATGGTGATGAACATCTCGCCGGGCGTGCCATCGGGGAAGACGCCGACGGTGAGGTAGCCTTCGTGGCTGGCCACATCGAACTTGTGCGTGTAGGAAGCGCGCGTGTCCGGGAGCTTGCGGCGGAGCGGCTTGCCGACCTGTTCGTGGAGCCGCATCAACTCGGTCTCGAGCTCCTTCACGCGGTTTTCCATCGTGCCGGTTTGCTCTGCGGTGGCGGCGGCGGCATTCGCGGCCTTGTCGGCACCTTCGTTGGTCTTCTTGGTGTTGAGCGGCTGCGAGCGCTTGGAGCCGTCGCGGTAGATGGCGACGCACTTGAGGCCCATGCGCCAGGCCTGCACGTAGGCGTCGCGCACGTCGGCGACGGTGGCGTCGCTGGGGAGGTTGACGGTCTTGCTGATGGCTCCGGAGATGAAGGGCTGCGCGGCGGCCATCATGCTGAGGTGCGCCATGTAGTGGATGCTGCGCTTGCCTTTGTAGGCCTTGAAGGCGCAGTCGAAGACCTCGATGTGCTCGGGCTTCACGCCGCTCTTGGTGGTCTGGCCGTTTTCCTCCACGTCCTCGATGGTGTCGTGTTTCTCGATGTGCGCGATGATGGATTCATTCTCCGTCTCGTTGTAGCCGAGGCTGCGGAGCGCTTCGGGCACGCCACGGTTCACAATCTTCAACATGCCGCCGCCAGCGAGGAGCTTGTATTTCACCAGCGCGATGTCCGGCTCAATGCCCGTGGTGTCGCAGTCCATGAGGAAGGCGATGGTGCCCGTGGGCGCGAGCACGGTGACCTGCGCGTTGCGGTAGCCGTGCTTCTTGCCCTTGGCGAGCGCGCCGTCCCACACGCGACGGGCTTCGTCCTTGAGGTAGTTGAACTTTTCGCTGGGCTGGATGTCCTCGACGGCGTTGCGGTGCAGGTGAATGACGCCGAGCATCGAGTCCACGTTGTCTTTCTTGAGCGGGCTGTCCACGCCGGCACAGCGGGCGTCGCGGTAGCCTTTGAACGCGCCGACTTGCGAAGCGAGTTCCGCGCTCTGCTCGTAGGCGTGGCCGGTCATGATGGCGGTGAGCGCGCCGGCGAGGGCGCGGCCTTCGTGGGAGTCGTAGGGCAGGCCGTAGCTCATGCAGAGCGAGCCGAGGTTCGCGAAGCCGAGGCCGAGCGTGCGGAAGATGTGCGAGTTCTCCGCGATTTCCTTGGTCGGGTAGCTCGCGTTGTCCACGAGGATTTCCTGCGCGGTGATGTAGATGCGCACGGCGGCCTTGTAGCGCTCGACATCGAACTTGCCATCCTCGCGCTTGAACTTCATGAGGTTCAGCGAGGCGAGGTTGCAGGCGGTGTTGTTGAGGAACACGTATTCGCTGCACGGATTCGTGGAGTGAATCGGCTCGGTGCCCTTGCAGGTGTGCCACTTCTGAATCGCGCCGTCGTATTGCAGGCCGGGGTCGCCGCAGATGTGCGTGCCCTCGGCGATTTTGTTGAGCAGCGTGTTGGCGTCCTTCTTCTGGAGGCGCTCGCCGGTGGTGGTGGATTTGGTCCACCATTCCTTGCCTTCAAGCGCGGCGGACATGAACTCGTCCGAGACGCGCACGGAAAGGTTCTCGTTCTGATACATCACGGAGCCGTAGGCGTCGCCGTTGAAGGAGCCGTCGTAACCCTGTTCGATGAGCGCCCAGGCTTTCTTCTCCTCCTTCTGCTTCGCGTCAATGAACTCTTCGATGTCGCCGTGCCAGTCGCGCAGCGTGTTCATCTTGGCGGCGCGGCGGGTCTTGCCGCCGGACTTCACGACGTTGGCGACCTGGTCGTAAACGCGGAGGAAGGAGAGCGGGCCGCTGGGCTTGCCGCCGCCGGAGAGTTTTTCGCGTGAGCTGCGAATGGGCGAGAGGTCAGTGCCCGTGCCGGAGCCGAGCTTGAAGAGCATCGCCTCGGAGTAGGCGAGGTGCATGATGGACTCCATGTCGTCCTTGACGGCCTGGATGAAGCACGCGCTGCCCTGCGGGTATTCGTATTGGGTGTGGGCGCGCTGGGCGACGCTGGTCTTGCGGTTCACGAACCAGTTGCCTTTGCCGGAGGTCTTGCCGACTTGGTATTGGTGAAAGAGGCCGACGTTGAACCAGACCGGGGAGTTGAACGCGCCGTATTGGTTCAAGCAGAGCCAGGTCAGCTCGTCGTAGAAAATTTCGCCGTCCGCCTTGCTGAAGTAACCGTCCTTGATGCCCCAGTCCGCGAGCGTGCGGGTGACGCGGTGGATGAGCTGCCGGACCGACTTCTCGCGCTCGGCCTTCGTCGGGTCGCCGTAAAAATACTTCGAGCAAACGACCTTGGTGGCAAGGAGCGACCAGTTCTTGGGCACCTCTACGCCCTCTTGCTTGAAAATCGTCTTGCCGGAGTCGTCGGTGATTTCGGCGGTGCGCTTGTCCCACTCGATTTGGTCGAAGGGCTTGACCTTGGCGTCGGAGAAGACGCGCTGGAGGCGGAGGAATTTCTTGCCGGACTTGGCGGCGGGTTTCACGGCGCGCGGGGCGGAGACGGCGGCCTTCGGGCGGCGGGCGGCGGGAGCAGGGGCGAGCATAGGCTCAGGAGCGTCAATCATGGGTTTCGGTTGGCTAGATTTGTCGGGCACTGGGGCACCTTTTCCGTTCATGGCCGCACCATACAGCCGGACCGAATCAGACGCCAAGGCTCCCGTCGCTACTGGGGATTCCCGCTTGTGGTTTTCTCGCGGTAGACCCCATCGGTTGGGGAGCGGCACCGAGGCTAGCACTACGTATTGTGGTGACAAGCAGTTTTTGAAAAAAAGTTATCGGCGGGTTATTCGGGCAGAAAACCCACGAAAACACAGGGTTTCACAGAGGTCTGTGAACAACCGGAGGAGGAGGCTGTGAACAACTGGCAGCGGCTGGCAGCCTGTCGGACATTCTTCTGCAATTTCTTCCATGACCCGCAGTGGTTGCCCGCAGAAAACGGGGATGCTGCGGATTCAATCCCGGTGAGACTCGACTTGTTGCTTGTCGCCTCCCCGCTTCGCGCCTGATCCCTGTCACCTGCGGACTGCTTTGTTTTCGCTTTGAAGCCCCGCTTCTGTAGCTCAGTCTGAACCCGCAACTGATATGAAAAAACTGCTATTCACCCTCTCACTACTCGCCACATGCGTCGCGCAGGCCGCCGACACCAAGATCATCTTCATCGCGGGCCGGCCCAGCCACGGGCCGCTCGCCCATGAGCATCGCGCTGGCTGCCTGCTGCTTGCCAAGTCGCTCGCTGGCGTGAAAGGCATCGTCACCGAGGTCCACACCAACGGCTGGGTCAGCGATGAGAAGGTCTTCCAGGGTGCAGCGGCCATCGTGGTTTACAGCGACGGCGGCGGCGGCCATCCCTTCCTCAAGGATGACAAGCTGGAGAAGATCGGCGCGCTGATGAAGAAGGGCGTCGGCCTCGGCGCGCTTCACTACGCCGTCGAGCCGGTCACGGCGAAGGGCAACGTCGAGTTCCGCGAGTGGATCGGGGGGTGTTTCGAGGCGCATTGGTCGGTAAATCCGCATTGGGACGGCGACTTCAAGACGCTGCCCAAGCACCCCGTCACCAGCGGCGTAAAGCCCTTCAAGACGAACGACGAATGGTATTTCCATATGCGCTTCCGCGACGGCATGAAGGACGTGCTGCCCATCCTCAGCGCCGTCCCGCCCGCGAGCACGATGAGCCGTGGCGACGGCGCTCACAGCGGCAACCCGGCGGCGCGCGAGGCCGTCAAGAGCGGTGCGCCGCAGCACGTCATGTGGGTCGCCACGCGCGACGGCGGCGGCCGCGGCTTCGGCTTCACCGGCGGGCACAACCACCTCGGCTGGGGCAACGCTGATCAGCGCAAGCTCGTGCTCAACGCCATCCTCTGGATCGCCAAGGCCCCGGTGCCCGCGGGCGGCGTCGAGTCCGCCGTCACGCAGGAAGACCTCATGGCGAACCTCGACCCGAAGGGCGGAGCCAGGCCGCCGGTGAAAAAGGAAGAGCCGAAGAAGTAGCAGAGGCGAAAGCGATTGGTGGGCGCCGCTGCCACCCGCTCGCGACCCGTTCGTCGCCGTCGAAGCGCGGCCACCGATCACTATCGCTTCGCGGCAAAGCCGATGAGCACCGTCACTTCACCCACGCCAACCGCCGTCGTCTTCGACCTCGGCAAGGTGCTGCTTGAATTCGACTACGGCATCGTGGCGCGACGGCTTGCGGCGCACAGCGGGCGGGACGCGGAGCAGATTCGCGGGCTGCTGGACCAGTCGCCGCTGCTGTTCCGCTTCGAGAGCGGGCAGATGAGCAACGACGAGTTCTTCCGCGAAGTATCCGCGCTCACCGGCTACACCGGCGCGCTCGATGAGTTCGCAAACATCTTCGGCGACATCTTCACGGCGATTCATCCGATGATTGACCTGCACGGGCAGCTCCGCGCGCGCGGCGTGCCGACGTTCATCTTCTCGAACACGAACGACCTCGCGGTGCGCCACATCCGCGCGAACTTCCCATTCTTCGCGCAGTTCACGGACTACATCTACTCGCACGAGGCGGGTGCGATGAAGCCAGACCCCCGCATCTACGAAATCGTCGAGCGCCGCACGGGCCGCAAGGGCGCGGAATTGCTTTATCTCGATGATCGGAAGGAAAACGTGGACGCCGGCCACGCGCGCGGCTGGCGCGTGGTGCATCACCAAACACCGGAGCAAACCATCGCGGCGGTGCGGGCCGTGGGGTTCCTCTGAAGCTGAGGAGTCTTGAACACCGGGCTTACTTCGCGCCCTGGTCAATCCACGCACGGATGAGGCCAACCTGCTCGTCGGTCAGGGGCTTGCTTTTGCCTTCGGGGGGCATGGCGTCGTCTTCCACGAGGCGGGCGACGGCCTTGACGAGGGAGCTGTCAGCACTCTTGCCGGGGGCGATGGACTTACCGTTTTCGCTGGCCTTAAGCGCGTTGGCAAGCGTGTCGAGGCGGAGTTTTCCCTTTTGCTTCTTCTCGCCGTGGCATTCCACGCAGGATTTCTCGAAGATCGGTTTGATGTCCTTGTCGAAGGTCACGCCGGCTTTTTTGGCGGCCGGGGGCAGTTCTTTCTTGCCGGCGGCGGTGGTGGTGAGGGCGAGCGCGAGGCCCGTGTAGAGGCTAAGTGCGATGGTGAGTCTTTTCATAATTTATGTTTAACCAGCATCTCCATGTAGCTACAGGAAGGGCGGTTTGCACGCAAAATTTTCGCCACGGGACGCTGCGACAACAGATTTGCTCCCCCGCCGGCTTGCGTTACCTTGACATTGAATTAGCAAAACAAGTTTAAGTCCATAGCCCCATGCAAACGGAACCCGCTCCCGGCGATGACCGCCGTGAGTTTCTGAAAAAGTCATGCGCCGTCTGCGTCGGCGGTGCTCTGGGGGTTGTCCCGGCCCTCGCGGGCCTCGCTGTCTATTTGGATCCGTTGCGCCGCAAGGCTGACAACGGACTGCTCGCGCGCGTCACGTCTTTGGAGTCGCTGCCCGCTGATGGCACGCCGGTCATGTTCCCGATCATCGCCGTGCGCACGGACGCGTGGAACAAGTCGGTCGCACCGATCGGGGCCGTGTATGTGCGGCGCGTGAATGGCGACCAAGTGCAGGCTTTCAACGTGACCTGCCCGCACGCGGGTTGCGCGGTGGAGTTTCAGGCGGAGAAGAAGGGTTACCACTGCCCCTGCCACAACAGCCTCTTCACACCCGAAGGCAAGCGCTCCGATGACAGCCCGTCGGCCCGGGATCTGGACAGCTTGAAGTCCGAGGTGCGGGCAAACGGCGAGGTCTGGGTGCAGTTCCAGAACTTCGAGACCGGCAAGGCCCTCAAGGTCGCGGTGTCGTGAGCGGCGCGGTTGAACCACTGACCTGCACTAACTGGCACTGATGAAGACGAGGCTGAACTCAATTTGGAATATCTGGCCTGACGAAGCCGGCCTCGGCTCTTACTCCATGAAGAACGCAAAGATCTGCAATGGGCAAAGCTTTGCTCCTCAGCATCTTTGTTCGGCCCAGATTTTTTGGGGCTTTTCTCCGGGTTCCGTCGCGCCTGTCTTATTCCGTTCTCACGAGTCCACCATTGCTTTACGCCCATGATTTCCTCCCGGATGAAACCTCTGCTCGACTGGATTGATTCCCGCACCGGCTACCGCAAGCTCACGCAGGAGGTGCTCTACGAAAACATCCCCGGCGGCGCGCGCTGGCGTTACGTCTGGGGCAGCACGCTCACCTTCGCGTTCTCCATCCAGGTCATCACCGGCATCTTCCTATGGATGGCCTACAGCGCCAGCGCGCAGACGGCGTGGGAAAGCGTCTTCTACATCCAGTTCGAGATGGCGGGTGGCTGGTTCCTGCGCGGGCTGCACCATTACACGGCGCAAGTAATGACCATCCTTCTCGCGCTGCATCTGCTCCAAGTGCTCATTGACGGCGCCTACAAAGCCCCGCGCGAGTTCAACTTCTGGTCCGGCCTCCTCCTCCTGCAACTCACGCTCGCGCTCTCGCTCACCGGCTACCTGCTGCCGTGGGACCAAAAGGGCTACTGGGCCACGAAGGTCGCCACCAACATCGTCAGCATCGTGCCCTTCATCGGTCCGGACTTGCAGAAGCTCGTCGTGGGCGGGCCGGACTACGGGCACCACACGCTCACGCGCTTCCTCGCGCTGCACGCGGGCGTGCTGCCGGGTCTCATCATCGCGCTCATCGGCGGGCACATTTACTTCTTCCGCCGCCACGGCATCCACGCCAAGCAGCCGCTGAAGAAACCCGACGCCAAGTTCTGGCCCGACCAGGTGCTGGCCGACGCCATCGCGTGCCTCGGCGTGCTCTTCACCGTGGTGGTGCTCACCCTCATCACGCGCGGAGCGGAGCTGGCTGCGCCGGCGGATGCGGCCTCGCAATTCTCCGCCGCACGGCCCGAGTGGTATTTCCTCTTCCTCTTCGAGCTGCTGAAATACTTCCCCGGCGAATCCGAAATCATCGGGGCCATCGTCCTGCCCGGCGCGGCGGTGGGCTTCATGTTCCTGATGCCCTACCTCGGCCAGTGGAAGCTGGGCCACCGCTTCAACCTCGCCTTCGTTTTCGGCGGTCTCGCGGGCGCGGGCCTCCTCACCTGGATGGCGATGAAGCAGGACCGCAACGACCCGAACTTCCAGCGCGCCCTGCGCGACTCGCACCATCAGGCCGCCCGCGTCATCGAGCTTGCGAAGGCCCCCAGCGGCATCCCCATTGCCGGCGCGGCTGCGTTGCTCCGCGAAGACCCCTACATCCAAGGCCCCAAGCTTTTCGCCAAGCACTGCGCGAGCTGCCACCGCCACGGCGGCCACGACGGCGAGGGCAACCCGGTGAAAGACCCGCAGAGCGCCGCCGACCTCAAGGGCTTCGCCAGTCGCGAATGGCTCGCCGGCCTGCTCGACCCCGCGAAGGTGGACAGCCTGCACTACTTCGGCGGCACCAAGTTCAAGGACGGCAAGATGGTCAAGTGGGTGAAGAAGAACGCCGATGAGCCGAAGGAGCAGGAGCAGCTCAAGAAAATCATCGCCGCAGTCTCCGCCGAGGCCCAGCTCAAGTCCCAGCGCGACGCCGACGCGCGCGACATCGCCATCATCAAGCAAGGCGTGGAGCTCGCACGCGGCGACGTGGCCTGCACCGACTGCCACGCCTTCGGCAAGCCCGACCCCGACGCCATCGCGCCCGACCTGACCGGCTACGGCTCGCGCGCTTGGCTGGTGCGTTTCATCGGCAACCCGGCGCACGCGGACTTCTACGGCAAGCGCAACGACCGGATGCCGCTCTTCGCCGAGAAGCAAATCCTCGATGCGAAGACCATCGGCATCCTCGCCGACTGGCTACGCGGTGAGTGGTATGAACCGGCGAAGCTGACGGGCAAGTAATCCGCATTCAGCAGCCAGTGTTCAGTCGGGAGCGCAGCCCCTTCGCGGCGCAGCAAAAGAATTGACACGCGCGGCTCGCTCCGACAGCTTATGCCCGAATTAACCGCACGATTCCCGGACGCCTCAAATTCAGGGCGGGTCAATCCCCAGCAGAAATTCCCCGGTGGCAACCGCGTTTGATTGAACGTGTCTCCGCAACAGCGAGTCGAAAAGCGGCTCAACGACAGGCTTCATTTGCCCGCCAGCAACACAACTTAGTTTCCGTCTCGAATATGCCACGAATTGCCAAGCCGAAGGTCGCAAAGGTCAAGCGCGCCGCCGCCTCCACTGAGTCAAACGCGCCTACTGAGTTGACCGCGATCGCCACCGCCGAGGCCGCCGCCCCTGAGCCGGCCGCGCCCCTGGCGGAGTCCATGTTCCTTGCCGAAACAGAAGCGCCCGCAGCCGCCTCCGCCGCGCCGACGGAGGATTTTTCACCCGGCACCGGGCAGTCCGCCCTCGCGCCGGAACCGGCTCCGGCTCCACCTGCGGCACCAGCAAGAACGCTCGCGCAATCGCACGCGCCCAAGCAGCAGAAACAGAAGCCGCACAAGGAGCCGCCCGTGCCGCCCGAGCGCACCGCTCCCGAGCTGAAAGGACCGACCATCGCCATCTCGACGCTTCAGGCGCTCTCTATCGCCGAGCTGAACAAAATGGCCAAGGACATGGGCGTGGAGAACTACGGCACGCTCCGCAAGCAGGAGGTCATCTTCGCGATCCTGAAAAAGAACGCCGAGGGGGCCGGTGGCCTCTTCGCCGAGGGCGTCCTCGAAGTCCTCGCCGAGGGATTTGGCTTCCTCCGCTCGCAGGCGTTCAACTACCTCGCCTGCCCGGAGGACGTTTATGTCTCGCCGTCGCAAATCCGCCGCTTCGACCTCCAGACCGGCGACCTCGTGGCCGGCCAAATTCGCCCGCCGAAGGAGAAGGAGAAATTCTTCGCCCTCCTCAAGGTCGAGTCCGTCAACCACATGGAGCCGGACAAGGCCAAGGAGAAGACGCACTTCGACAACCTCACGCCGCTCTTCCCCAACAAGCGCTTCATCCTCGAGACCGACCCCACCGAGCTGTCCACCCGCGTGCTGGACCTCGTCTGCCCCATTGGCAAGGGCACGCGCGGCGTCATCGTCGCCCCGCCCCGCACGGGCAAGACCGTGCTGCTCCAGAAGCTGGCCAACGCGCTCATCAAGAACAACCCCGAGGCCTATCTCATCATCCTGCTGATTGACGAGCGCCCCGAGGAAGTCACGGACATGGAGCGCTCCTGCAAACCTGCCGAGGTCATCGCCTCCACCTTCGACGAGC
>SXTU01000210.1 GCA_005791875.1 Verrucomicrobiales bacterium | reverse complement strand
TTGAGCTATCAATGGTTCGGCCTGACACCGCTGCTCTCCGGTGCCACCAGCACGGCATTGGTTGCGGGCGGCTTCGTGTTCGATGCGCAGGTCGTCAGCGGCGGCTCTGGTTATGTCCAAGCTCCCGCCGTGCGCTTCGTCGGCGGAGGCGGCAGCGGCGCGACTGCGAGCGCCACGGTGAACAACGGAGCCGTCGTCGCCATCACGGTCGTAAATCCCGGCTCCGGTTACAGCAGTCCGCCCAGCCTCCAGATTGACCCGCCGAATGGCTTCCTCGCCGGCCAGACGAATTCTGTCCTCACCCTCAATAGTGTGAGCACGAACGACGCGGGCACCTACTTCGTCGTCATCACGAACCTCTACGGCAGCGTCACCAGCAGCGCGGCGACGTTGACCGTCAACGTGCCCGTCACGCTCACCCAGCAACCGCAGAGCGTCGTCACGGCGCTTGGCAGCAACGCCACGTTCTCGGTGAGCGCCAGCGGCACCGTGCCGCTGAGTTACCAGTGGTATTGGCAGCCGGGCATTTTCCGCACGGCCCTCGCCGTGCCCGACGTGCGCAACGGCTTCGTGGTCGGAGCCGCCGTCCTGTATAGTGGCGGGTTCTATTCGTCCGTCCCTGCGGTGCAAATCCTCGCCGGAAGCGGCAGCGGTGCGACCGCGACGGCCACCGTCAACAACGGCGTGGTGACGGCGGTGAACATCGGCTCGCCCGGCTCCGGCTACCCGAGCAACGCAGTCATCCTGATTGACCCGCCTGTGGCGGGAACGACGCAACTCCTGACCGGCCAGACGGCCACGAACCTGAGCTTGTCGAGCTTGGGTGCGCTCGCGTCGGGCAACTACTTCGTCGTCGTGACCAACGCGGGTGGCAGCGTGACCAGCAGCCCCGCCGTGCTGCGCGTGCTCGTGCCGCAGCGGTTCGTGCAACCGCCGCAACGCCTTGGCGATGGCACGTTCCGCCTGCTCTTCGGTGCCCATGATGGCGGCTTCCTCCTCACCAACGACCTTGCCAGCCTCGAAGTGTATGGCAGCACGAATCTCGCGGACACGAACGCCTGGGTGCGCCTCACCAACGGCATCACCGTCCAGAACGGACAGGTGCAAGTGGACGACGCCGACAGTCCCGGCCTGCTGCGCCGGTTCTATCGCGTGCTGACGAGGTAAATCAGAAAGTTTGACCACTCCGCGCACCCACATGACTGACCCCATCACGATCTCGAAAATCAAAACGGTCCTTGATTTGTTCTCCAAGCTTGTTGACTCCATGAAAGAACGGAGCGACGTCTCCAGCGCGAAAGAGATTCTCAGTCTGGTTGTCGAGGTTCAGCAGGACCAGTGGGAATTACAGCAACAGCTTCAGAGCAAGGAACGTGAAGTGGGAGAATTGAAGCAGCGGCTCGCGGCCCTTGAAGCTGCTGCTGGCTCGGAGCCAGCGGCTGAACCGAAGGTCGCACTGAAAATGGACGAGTTGGCAGTCCGCATCCTCAAGCTACTCTCCCAAGGCCGCAAACGGTCACAAGCCCCCCATGAGCTTGCGAAGGCTCTGTCGATAGCCGAAGTGCGGGCGCGCCATTACGCGGACACGCTACTCAGAGCAGGTTATCTCGACGTCCAGCGGTGGACGAACGGTGCAGTTGAATATGACCTGTCGGAAGCGGGGAGAGAGTTCGTGGTCGCTCACAACCTTGACAGTTAGGCACTGCAGTCGGCTCTTGGCTGTGACGAACGTGCAACTTGTGTTCGAGGACGGGCAGAGCGTCAGCCTGCCACAGCGGTTCTACCGGGTGATTGAGCGTTGAAGGCCGCGCAGCAGCGCGGCCCTACCACCCCGTAGGTGACGACGTGAGGAGTCTCTGACTTGTTTCCGCGTTCCGGGTTTCGCGCACCGCGTTGATTGGAGACTCGTCACCTCGTCACCTACCTGCTTCTCGAAGCCCTTCTTCCCCGCCGCGTCGCTGCTTGCTTAAGCCCTGTGAGGCCGCTAGTTTCGCACCATGAAATTCACCGCTGTTTATGAGCCGGCAGCCGAGGGCGGTTACGTGGCCTGGCTGGAGGAAATGCCCGGCGTGCAGACCCAGGGCGAGACCCTCGCGGAAGCCAAGGAGAACTTGCTGGACGCCTTCCAGTTGTCGCTGGATTACCTCCGCGAGAAGGCGCGCAAGGTGGAGTCGCCCCAAAGCGTCCGCGAAACCTTTGAACTGGCTGCGCTGTGAAGCTGGCGGACTTGGAGCGGCATCTGCGCCGGAATGGCTGCCAGTTAAAGCGTGAGGGCGGACGGCATTCCATCTGGGAAAACCCGGCCCGCGACACTTGGAGTGCCGTTCCGCGTCACCGCGAAGTCAAAGACCATTTGGTGCGCGGCATCTGCCGCCAGTTGGAGATTCCCCCGCCGTGACGCAGCGCCGCCTCACTCATTCGTAAAGGAACTCCTGCCTCCGCAGCAGATACGTCACCACCGCGCGCCAGGCGCGGACGGTGTAGTTCGGGTCCGGCACCGGCTGCACGAGGTTTTGGCGGCACGAGTAAATCTCCTGCTTCTCGGAGCTTTTCTTCCCCGCCGCGCGCTCACCTTGCCGGCTTCAGTTGCGGCCTTGCGGTTGGCTTGAGCAGGGTGGTAGGTTGTCCGCATGAAAACCATCGCACTGGAGTTGGAAGATTCGGTGGCCAGCCAGTTCGCGCAGGCCTGCCGGTCGGAGGGACACGGGGAGGGCGAGGTCGCCACCGGGCTTTTCCGCCGCTACCTCGACGTCGAGCGATTGCGCCGCAGTCTCGCCGAGAAGCGATTGGGGAAACTTTACGAGGCCCTCGCCACGGAGGATGTCACGCTCGCGGAGTCCGGCATGGCTGATTACCAGCGCGGTCTCGCCCAAGCCGACCAGCCATGAAGCGCGGCGAGGTCTGGATGGCGAGCCTGGACCCGGTGCGCGGCTCGGAGCAGGCGGGGACCCGCCCGGTCATCGTGCTGCAAGCCGACTCGCTCAATTCCTTCCTGCGCACTGCGCTGGTGATTCCCTGCACGTCAAACCTCCGCTGGGCGGAGTTACCGCACTGCGTCCGGCTGGCCGTCGGAGAAGGCGGTCTCACGAATGAATCCGCCGTCCTGACGCATCAACTGCGGGTGATTGACGCCACCCGGCTGGTCCGCCGGATGGGCGTGCTGTCCCGTGGGGCGCTGCGCCAAATCGAAACGGCGCTGCTGGTGACGCTGGACATCTCGGTGAGCGAGGAGGAGTAGATGGCTGACCGAATCTTTAAGCGCTCCCAATCCGCCGTTCTCGGCAAGCCGGACTTCGAGGTTTCGACGCTGGAGGAACTGGAAGCCAAGTTGCTCGTAGGCATGGAGCAGCTTGAACGAGGCGAGGGGATTCCCGGCGAGGAGTGTTTCCGGCGGGCGAAGGAACAAGTTGGTAAGGCGCGAGGCAAATGAATCTCGTTCAACTCAGCTAGGCAAAAGTAGTGTTTCATCCGTGTTCCATCTGTGGCTAAAGCACCTCCCATCCTCTTCGGCATCGAGACCGAATACGGCATCGCGCGGGATGGCGTGGAGGACTTGGACGTGGTGGCGGAGTCCATCGCGCTGGTGCGCAGTGCGATGGAGCCGGGCGTGCGGATGCGCTGGGATTACGAGGCCGAGAACCCGCACCACGACGACCGTGGCTGGGACGTGCCGGAGCTACGGCAGGACTTCGACGAGGCGGATTACTTCGAGCAGGACACGCATCGCGAGCTGACCTTCGCCGAAATCAAGAGCGACCTCGCGCTCGGCAACGGCGCGCGCTTCTACAACGACCACGCCCACCCCGAATACTGCACGCCCGAGTGCTCCACGCTCGCCGAGCTGGTCGCCCACGACCGCGCGGGCCAGCGCGTGGTGATGGCCTGCGCCCAGCGGCTCTCTCAGGCGCGCGGCGCGACGGTGCGGCTCTACAAGAACAACACCGACTTCCGCGGCCACAGCTACGGCTGCCACGAGAATTACCTCCTGCCCCGCGCGCTGCCGTGGGAGCGGCTGGCGGCGGGCGCGCAGGCGTTTCTCGTCACGCGGCAGATCTTCGCCGGCGCGGGCAAGTTCGCCATCGAGGCGGAGGACAAGTTCGTCTCGCCGCACTTCCAAATCGCCCAGCGCAGCGACTTCTTCAGCGAGTTGCAGAGCGTGGACACGATGCAGAAGCGCCCGCTCATCAACACCCGCGACGAGCCGCACGCCGACCCGCGCCAGTGGCGGCGCTTCCACGTCATCATCGGCGACGCGAACCTCTCGCCCTTCGCCACGCGGCTCAAGGTGGGCACCACCGCGCTCGCGCTCGAAGCCATCCTCCGCGACCCGAAGCGCAACTTCCCCCAGCTCGCCGACCCGCTCGCCGCGCTCCCCGCCATCTCCCGCGACCCGCGCTATCGCTGGGAGGTGAAGCTAGCGAACCGCCGGCCTTCCACCGCGCTCGCCGTGCAACGCGACTATCTCGCCGCAGTGAAGGAACTCTGTGACTTGCCCACGCCGGAGCACGCCGCGCTCGTTGCCGACTGGGAGACAGTGCTGAACGACCTCGAAGCGGACCCGATGCGCTGTCGCGACCGGCTGGACTGGGTCGCCAAGCTCGCGCTCATCCGCGAGTTTCAGGCTGCGCAGAACATCGCGGACGACGACCCTTGGCTGCAAAGCCTTGACCTCGAATACCACCGGCTCGACTTCGACGCGGGGCTTTACTTCGGCTTGGAGCAGTCCGGCGAGATGCGTGGCGTGCCGCCAGAGCCTGCCGTCCAGCAGGCGATGTTCGAGCCGCCGGAGACGACCCGCGCGCTCATCCGTGGCAAGCTCATCCAGAAGTTCTCCGCCGCCGTGCTCTCCGCGCAGTGGGACCACGTCACGCTCGCGTGCGACGACGGCGAGCTGAAAGTGTCGCTGCTTGAGATGTTCGCGCCGGAGCGCATCGCTTTCACCGCTCAAGCCATCGCGGCGTCCAGCTCACCGGCGGAATTGCGCGAGCGGCTCTTTCGTGCCACTGTCCGCCGGTAACACTATGCCCGACCAAGCTCAGAAAACCCGCCCGGTGACACCCAGCCCCAGCGGCGGCGGAGACGACGGCCCCAGCGCGCCCAAGGTGGACAAGCCCAACGTCGAGGAGCTCCTCAAGCGCATGAAGAAGGTGGATCCTGACCAGGCCAAGCGATATCGCCAGCGCACCGGGCAATGAGTTCATCACCGCAAATCTCCGGCGACTTTGTCTCTCTGCTCGCGTCGCACAACCTTGCGCCGTTGCGGGTGGACGCCACGCACGCTGCACCGGTCGAGACACAAGCCACCACCGTCTTCGCCTTCCACTTCGCGGACGGCGTGCTGATGGCAGGCGACCGGCGCGCGACGGCGGGCAACGTCATCGTCACCGACCGCGTGGACAAGGTCATCGAACTGGACGCGCACTCGCTGCTGGCCATCGCGGGCGTTCCGGCAACGGCATTCGAGATGGCGCGGGTGCTGCAAACTTCCTTCGAGTATTACCGCCGCAGCCAGCTCCAGTCGTTGAGCCTTCCGGCGAAGGTCCGCGCGCTCGCCCGCCTGCTCCGCGAGAATCTCCCGATGACCATGCAAGGCGTCGGCGTGGTGGTGCCGCTCTTCGCGGGCGTGGACACCGCGACGCAGCCGCCCAAGCCGCAGATTTACTTCTACGACCCGCTCGGCGCTCAGTTCCAAGCAGTCGGCTACGCCACGAGTGGCTCCGGCTCGCAGACCATTCGCAGCGTGCTGAGTTATCAGGAGCGCTACGGCCGGCCGCGCCCGTCGGAGATGACCTTGCCCCAAGCCGTGCAGTTCGCGCTGCGCCTGCTGATGACGGCGTCTGAGTTCGACTCCGCCACCGGTGGCGTGCGGCCGGACACGCTGGCGTTCGCGACGCTCAAGGTGTTGCGCACGTCTGGCGTCGAGACGATCTCCGATTCCCAGCAGGCGGAGTGGCTCAAGGGATAGCTTCAAATCGTTCATCGGCATTCCCTGGTTCCGAAAAAAATGCGTGCGGAACTGTGTCCGTTTTGTGACAACTGCCGCGCATGTTCTCTCTCGCTCGACTCTTTGGTAAGGAAGATCGTTTTTTCGCCCTGCTCGAAGCCAGCGCCGAGGAGGCGCGGCACAGCGTCCAAGCGATGGTCAAGCTCAGCAAGGCCGCCGGCGAGCCGGGCAGCCTAGAGGAGTTCGCGGAATCCCGCCGCGCGGACAAGAAGATCACCCAGGAAATCAGCGAGGCACTCACCACCACCTTCGTCACCTCGATCGAGCGCGAGGACATCGAGGCGCTCTCCAACGCGCTCTACAAGATTCCCAAGACGGTCGAGAAGTTCGGCGAGCGCCTCAACATCGCCCCCGAGCAGGTGCAGGGCGTGGATTTCTCCCGGCAGACGGCGCTGATCGAGTTAGCCGTCGAGACGCTGGTGACGATGGTGCGCGGGCTGCGGCGGCCGGACTTGGAGCAGGTAAAGTCCCTCAACTCTCGACTGCAACAACTCGAGGGCGATGCCGACAAGGCCGTGCTCGAACTGATGCGCGACGTGTATTGTGGCAAGCATCCGCTACAGCGCGCGCTTCTGCTCAAGGACCTGTTCGAGCTGCTCGAGAAGGTCATTGATCGGTGCCGCGACGCCGGCAATGTCGTGACCCACATCGTCCTCAAAAATTCCTGACGCACGCGCATGACCCTCGTCCTGACCGTCGTGCTGGTGGCGTTGATCTTCGAATACATCAACGGCTTTCACGACACGGCCAACTCCATCGCCACCGTGGTGTCCACCAAGGTGCTCTCGCCCCGGCAAGCCATCGCGCTGGCGACATTCACGAACCTCATCGGCGCGATGATGGGCGTGGCGGTGGCGAAGACGATCACGAGCGGACTGGTGGATGCCAACGTGGTGAGCACGCACACGATCATCTGCGCTCTACTGGGCGGAATCGTCTGGAACCTGCTGACGTGGTGGTTCGGGCTGCCCTCAAGTTCCACCCACGCGATGGTGGGCGGCCTCGTGGGCGCAGCCGTTGCATCGGCGCACGGCAGCATGACCGCCATCATCTGGTTTAAGGAGAAGGCAGGCATGCCGGCGTGGCGCGCGGACGGATTGCTGCCCAAGGTGATCCTGCCGATGGTGACATCGCCCGTCATCGGCCTGCTGGTCGGCTTCCTCATGATGAGCCTGCTCTACTTGGTGGTCTTCAGTTGGCGCCCACGCACGGTGAACCGGCTTTTCGGCAAGGTGCAGATTTTCAGCGCAGCCTACATGGGCTGGAGCCATGGTCAGAACGACGCGCAAAAGACCATGGGCATCATCGCGCTGGCCTTGCTCGCGGCCACGCAGGCGGGCGATCTGGCGACGGCACCGGCTTGGCTGGAGTTTCTCAGGATCGAAACGCTCGGACCGAACAAGGACCAAATCCCCTTGTGGATCAAAGTCACGTGCGCGCTGACGATGGCGGCCGGCACGGCAGCAGGCGGTTGGCGCATCATCAAGACGCTCGGCCATAAGATGGTGAGGTTGCAGACCATCCACGGGTTCGCCGCCGAGACCACTGCGGCCACGGTGCTCACTGTTGCTGGCACTCTCGGAATGCCCGTCTCCACCACCCACGCCATCACGACGAGCATCATGGGAGTCGGAGCGGCCAAGCGCCTCAACGCGATCAAGTGGAGCGTGGTCGAACGCATCCTCTGGGCCTGGGTGCTCACGCTGCCCGCCACGGCGGGAGTGGCTTACCTCCTCATGCGGCTGTGCCAGACGGCGGGCTGGGTGAAGTGAGAGGAAGGAGCTTTCAGCAATCAGTAGTCAGCTCCCGAGCCATACCGCCGCCGCGCACGCTGCCGCGTGCATCGCCCAAATCACTGCCACGGCCTGCGCCTTCCCCAAACCCTGTCGCACGAACCGGTGCGAGAGATGGTTCGTGTCGCCCACCCACACTGGCTTCCCCGCGCGCCAGCGGATCCACATCACGCACACCATGTCGCCCAGTGGCACGGCCAGCACAAGCAGCGGTGCGAGCACCGCGAGTGAGCGCGGGTTTTGCGCCGTGTAGAAGTGCGGAAGGATGGCCAGCACCGCTAGCAGGAAGCCGCTCAGATGGCTGCCGGAGTCACCGAGGAACGCGCTGGCTTTCGGGTAGTTGAACGGAAGGAAGCCTGCCAGCGCGCCCGCCGCCAGCAGCGCGAGAGAGGCGACGAGGTATTGCCCCTGCAACGCCGCCATCGTTCCGAACGCCGCCGCGCCGATGGCTCCAAGACCGGCGCAGAGACCGTTCATGTTGTCCATGATGTTGACCGCGCTGACGACGGTGAGAATCCACAGCACGGTCACGCCGCAGCTCAACACGGGTGACAGCGGGCTTTCGGGAAACAACTTGATGCGCACGCCTGCCAGTGCGACGAGCAGCGCAATGCCGAGTTGCCCGGCGAACTTCGGTCCGGCTCGCAGCTCGTGTTTGTCATCCAGCCAGCCGAGCAGGACCATGCCCAGCGCGCCCACGAGGATGGCGGCGAGTTGGAGCGCGCGCTTCTCGAAGCCATAGCTGATTTTCTCCACCGCGCCCCCCGGGAGCAGACCGAGTTGCAGCGCCACTGCCCCGGCTACCAGGGGCACGATCAAGCCCGTCAGCACTGCCAGCCCGCCCGCGAGCGGGATGGGCGTCTCGTGGATCTTGCGGTGGCCGGGATCGTCCACCAACCCAGTGCGCACGCACCATGCTCTCCAGAGCGGCAGCGACGCGAACGTCGCGAGCGCGCCGCCGAGGAAGGCGAGCAGGTAAGCGCTAGTGGGGAAAGTCATGCGAATGCGGAATGGATGGGGGCACGTGTGGCAGGGCGCGCTGAGGACAGACGCGCCCTAGCAAGCCTAAATCACGAGCGACTATGGAAACACCAAAGCGAAGCGGAGTCCGTTGATGAATCCCCTCTCCCCCGATGGGGGAGAGGGTTAGGGTGAGGGGGCGGGCGGAGGCGGGAGACGATGGCGCGAATTCACGGCGGTCTGGCCAGTTGGGACTGGGTTCAAACGCGCTTCGGCCTGCTTTGCGCTTTACCCCCTCACCCCAGCCCTCTCCACCGATGGGGGAGAGGGAGAAGTGGCAATGGGCGCGGGGACGCGACGGGTTCATCGTTTCACCTCCGCGTGCAGCCGCAGATACAGCGCGTGCAGTTCATCCACCATGCGATGGGTGGGGAACCGTTCCTTCACCAACTCGCGGCCATTGTTTCCCATCCGCTCTCTGAGGTCGGGTTTGGTGATGAGTTTGAGCAGTTGCTGCGCGACCGTTCCGAGGTCCCCCGGTTTCACGAGGAAACCGGTTTCGTTGTCCAGACACACTTCCCGCGCGCCGTCGCAGTCGTAGGCGACGATGGGCTTGCCCGCTGCGAGCGCTTGCGGCAGCACTCGGGCCAACCCTTCGCGGCGAGACAGGTGAGCCACGGCGTCCATGATGCCGATGTGGCTGGCTACTTCGTCCGGACGGACCAACCCCGCGAAAATGACTCGATCCCGCAGATGCTTGGCCACCTGACCTTCGCGAACAAATTTCTCCAAGGCTGGCCGGAGACTGCCATCGCCTACCAGTAGGACCTTCATCTGCGGAAATGGACCGGCCAGACTCATCGCGGCCATGAGCAAGTCGTCCTGCCCCTTGTGCTCAAACAGCCGCGCCACCTTCCCGATGACGAAGTCGTCCGGGCCGATGCCGAACTTCGCACGCAGGGCCAAGTCATTCTTCGTGTTCAGGAACGGCTCCAAGTCGAACCCGCTGAAGATGCGGGTGTATTGCTCCGGCCGGCCGATTCCGGCGGCGAGGTATTGCTCGGTCATCGCGGTAGCGACGGAGACAAAGTGCGTGGTCACGCGCCCGGCGCGGCGCTCAGCAGCGCGGAAGGCGAAGTTCGCCAGCGGGCCTTGGAACGGGCCGAAGCTCGGGCCGTGGATGGTGTGGACGACGATGGGAACGCCCGCCGCGTGCGCAGCGAGACGGCCGAGCACGCCCGCCTTGCCGCTGTGGGTGTGGACGATGTCGGGTCGTTGCTCGCGGCAGAGGCGCGTGAGTTTGCGCAGGGCGAGCCAGTCGTGCCACGGGGAGACGGGGCGGACGAGTTCGGGGACGATGGTGAGCAGGCCGGGGATTTGCGTTACGCGCGGTATGAGACTGCCCTCCGGTCCGGTGGTCGGGCCGGAGATGAGGCTAACTTCCACGCCAGGCTTCTCGCGCAGGCCGAGCACGCTGGCGATTGTGTTCTCCTGCGCCCCGCCGACAATCAACCGCGTGATGACGTGGGCAACGCGCATGATCCGCGTCATTTGTTGCCGCCGAGTTCCTTCAGCCGCTGCTGGGCGATCTTGGTTTCCGGCGCGTTGGCGGGGGAGAGCGTGAGGCCGGCTTCGTAATGCTTCTTGGCATCGCCGGTCTGCTTGCGCTGCCACGCGATTTCGCCGAGGCCGAAATGGCCGTTGTGCGTGGCAGGAGCGAGCTCGATGAGCTTTTTGTAATCCTTCGCCGCGTCGTCGAAGCGGTTCAGGCTCATCAAAGCCATCGCGCGATTCAGGTGTGCGCCGGGATGGTTGGGCTGAAGCTCGATGAGCTTGTTCAGGGGCACGAGCGCGGCCTCGAACTGTTTTATCTGGATGAGAATGCCGCCCTGGTTCACGAGCGCGCGCGGGCTGGTCGGCGCGACCTTCAGTTGCGACTCGGTCACGGTGAGCGCGTTGGTGAAGCGGCCGGACAGGAGATAAGTCTCGGTGAGCGAGTCAAGCAGCGGAAGGTCGGCGGGGAATTTCTTGAGCGCAGCCACGAATGCCTGCTCGGCTTCGTTGGTTCTTCCCTTCTGCGAGAGGTAGAGCGCATCGAGGCGGAGGATGGCGGACTCGCTCGTCGCGAGACCGGCGCGCAACTCGGGCTTGGCGCGCGCGGCGTCGAGCGCGGCCTTGGCGCGGTCGGGAGCGCCGAGGGCGATGAAGGTGTCGGCCAGCGCGAGGTGCGCGATGTGATTCGTGGGCGCGAGTTCGGTGACGCGGGTGAACTGGATGATGGCCTGACGCGGCAAGCCGGACTGCCGGAACAGCTGGCCGAGGGCGAAGCAGAAGTTCGGCTCATCGGGCGGTCCGTGCTTGGCGAGCACGGTGGCCCAGCTCTGGCCGGGGCCGAGAAGTTCCTGGGCGATTTTGGCGGGGTCGCTGGCGGAGGGCTTGCCGGTGCGGAGGGATTCGTTGAAGTCGCGGTTGAGGACGGCGACGAGGTTGGAGGGATTTGAGCGGATGGCGTGCGAGTAAGTGGCATTGGCGTTGGTCATGGAACCGGCTCGTTGTAAACCTGCGCCAAGCGAGTTCACGGTCGCCGAATGCAACGTGCGCAATGTCTGAATGTCGGGCGCGGAATCCAAGAATGCCAAGGTGCTGGGCCAGAGCATTGGGTCACAGATGGCGATAAAGAGGGCATTGAAGCCAGGTTTGGCCATCGCGTGGGGTGGAACAATCTGGTTTGTGTTGTAGAGCCGCAGTTCGCTGGTCCAACCACTCGACTCCGGCCAGAGATTCTCCAAATACATCGCCGGGACGGGCGGGTGGAGCAGGAAGACGTGATTCGAGCGCGTCTGCGTGCCGAGGAAGCTGGCGATGGCAATGGGCGGGATGACTTGCGTGTCGGGCGTCGCGCCGGGGTCAGGCCAGCGGCCAGCGTGACGGCGGGCGAGTTGGCGGTGGTAGCGGGTGAGCTGGAGCATCCGCGCGTCGAGCAGAAGGTGAGGTGAGGACTGGCCGTGGAGGTGCGCGGCGACGAGGAGCAGATGCGTGGGCTGTTCGCTCAGGGCGAGCGCGCCTTGGCCGGGCAGGCCCTTCGCGAGTTGCGCCGCGAACTCGCGCACGGCGGAACCATTCTGCGCGCGCATCGAAGGGAGATTCTTCATCACCAGCCAACCGGGCAGCGCGATGACGCCGAGCCAGAGGATGCCGACGCACGCGAAGTTGAGCGTCTTGCCCAGCGGGCCGGGCTTTTGCCACTCCTTCTCCTCCTGCGTGCCGCAGAGGAGCAGGAAGTAGCCCGCGCAGTAGCCGATGACCAGAGCGCCGAGGTAGTAGAACAGCAGCATCGCCCGACCTTCGCCGAGCGCGCGCGGGCTGAACGCCTGGTCGAGTGTCATGAACACGCACCCGGCCAGGAAGAGCGCGTGAATGAGGCGGAAGAGGAGGTTCGACAGGAAGCTGCCGGCGGCGCTCACGTCGCCGAAGCCGGAGGACCACCGGATGCCGATGAGCGCGAGCGGCAGCAACGTGGCGAAGGAGAGCAGGAGCACTCGGCCCTTGGGGTTGAACAGCAGGTTGTTCTTCTGCGCGCCCAGCTCGGCGTTGAGCCAGTCGCCGAAACCGAAGCCCAGTTCCGGCGAGGCGGTGAGCGGATTGTAGAGAAACAGCAGCAGGCCCGCGCCGCCCCACGCGGCGAGGCGTCCGAGGAAGCGGAGGTTGAAGAACTCGCGGCCCTTCACCCACACGAGTGCGCCGAGCAGGAATGGCGCGAAGCCGACCATCGCCCAGTTGTTCGCGAAGCCGAGGGCGCACGCGAAGGCGAAGCGGGCGAGCCACTTGTCATCCTGCGCGAGGCGGAACTCCAACAGGCACCAAATCGCGACAGCGAAGAGCAGGAGGTCGAGCGCCTCGCCGGTCGCGGCGGTGGCGTGCTCCCAGAAGCTGAGTTGCAGGCCGCCAGCGAGCACGGCGAGGAGCGGCGGCAGCCAGCTCGCGAAGATATTGAGCAGGCCGGTTTCGTCACGCTGGCGCGCGCGCTGGTCACGGGTGCGGTCCTGCGGAAGGAGCGCGACGCTGCGGGCGAGGAGCGCGAGCGTGAGCGCGGAGCAGAGGGCGGCGAAGGCGTTGAGTGCGAAGAGCTGCGTGCCGGCGGGCAGCGCCTTCACCGGCAGCGTGAGCAAGTGGTAGAGCGGACGGCCGATCTTAGGATTCCACCAGTCCCAGCCGACGACTTGCGCGGTCAGGCCGAGCGCCGGGAGCGTGACCCACGATGCGAGCGTGGCGAGGTAGAGCACGAGCGCGCCCGCCGCCACGATCCACGGGAGGACGGACCGGGTGAAGTTGCGCGGTGCGGAAGACGGGTTTTCCATAGTGCTGAACTGCCGCAGAGGATACGGAGGACGCAGGCGAGCGACAAGAAACTTGCGGGGCGGCACGCGGTTCCGGCACAGTCCGCATCCCTGTCGCCGCACGTTGCGGGGCAGAGTTTTCATGCAGAGCACGCACAACTGGCACATCCAAGCCACCCGGCCGATCATCACGCCGCGCCAACTGGCCGACTCGCTTCCGCTCACACCGGAGGTCGCCGCGACGGTCATCGCCGGACGGCGCGCGGTGCAAAACATCCTCGACCGGAAGGATCATCGCCTGCTGGTCGTCGTCGGGCCTTGCTCGATCCACGATCCGGTGGCGGCGGTGGATTACGCGCGGCATCTGCTGCCGTTGCGGCAGGAGTTCGCCGACCGGATGGAGATCGTCATGCGGGTTTATTTCGAGAAGCCCCGCACGATCCTTGGCTGGAAGGGCTTGATCAACGATCCGCAGCTCGACGGCTCGTGCGACATCGAGACGGGCTTGAAGATCGGGCGCAAGCTGCTGCTGGACATCGTCGGCCTCGGGATGCCGTCGGGGACGGAGTTCCTTGATCCGGTCGTCCCGCAATACTTGGCCGACCTCGTGAGCTGGGCGGCGGTGGGCGCGCGCACGACGGAGTCGCAGACGCATCGCGAGATGGCGAGCGGGTTGTCCATGCCCGTCGGTTTCAAGAACGGCACGGACGGCACTCTCGAAACCGCCGTCAACGCCATGAAGGCCGCGCGGCACGAGCACAGTTTTCTGGGCATTGATCCCGACGGGCGCACGTGCATCGTCCAGACCACGGGCAACAAAGGCGGGCACATCGTCCTGCGCGGCGGCAAGCACGCGACGAACTACGACGAGCGCAGCATCGCCGACGCGGTGAAGCAGCTCCATGAGGCCGGCATGCCCGGCGAACTTATCGTGGATTGCAGCCACGCGAACTCGGGCAAGAAGCACACGCGCCAGCAGACGGTGTGGCAGCATCTCATCGAGCAACGGGTCGCCGGAAGCAAGGCGGTGATCGGCGTGATGCTGGAGAGCAACTTGGAAGAAGGCAGCCAGCCCCTCGGCACGGACTTGAAGGCGTTGCGCTACGGCGTCTCCATCACGGACGCGTGCCTCGGGTGGAAGGACACGGAGGCGTTGCTGCGCAAGGGGCACGCGCTGCTGGCGGACGGACGGTAGCGCAGACTTGCAGTCTGCTGTTTCCGCCGGCTTGCAGCCGGCACCCCGTCCAGCAATCGGAGCGGTTCAAAAGAATTCGTTGCGTCTGCGGGTTGAAAACCCGCGAAACAGCAGGCTGCAAGCCTGCGCTACCGTCCAAGGCCTGCCGGGCAACTTCAGTGTTTCGATTCACCGCTGCTGCTTCTCGGCGATGCGGTCCATCGCCAGTTGCAGGAAGATCGAGGTCATGGTGTGGTCCACGCCGCCCATCACAGCAGACCGCTGCAAATAGCCGCGTGCAGTTTCCCAATCCTCCAACTGGCAGTAATGCCAGCCGACATGCGTGAGCGTGAAGGCTCCGTTCGGGTCCAACTCGAGTGCGCGGAGAAAGTAGCGCGTCGCCAGCCGCCGCTCGCCCAGCAAGTCCAGACACATTCCGTAGCGCAGCCGCGCGTAGCCATCGTAGGGATTCAACTGCCACGCGCGCTCGAACCACGCCATCGCCTCCTCCGCAGTCTCCTGAAAGCCCGGCTGCCGCTCCCATGCCTCCGTGCGCAGCACCTCGCCCAAGGAGAAACACGTCTGAGGATTCATCGGCTCCAGCGCGTGCGCCTGCCGCAGCAGCGCGAGCTGTGATGCGCGGGTCCCGCGCACGTCATCCGATTGCATGAGCAGGTCGCGCTCGATGCCGCGCAACGTCGCCTGCTGGCCGAGCCAGACCGCTGCGACCAGTGCCAGCACCGTGACCGCGCCGCACCCCGCGAAGCCGAGCGGCACGCGATGGTCCGCCGTCGCAAACCGCCAGTGCGCGGTGAGCAACGACATGAGCGCGACCGCCGCGAGCGCGTTGGCGGGGATGTGGAAGTTGAAGTCGGTCAGGCCGTGCAGCAGCAGCGCGACCAGACCCGTCGTCGCGCCCAGCACGAAGGCCATGCGGTTGCTTTGGCGCGAACGCAGGTCGTCGCCTTCGCGCTGCACATGTCGCCAGACGCGGCACACGCCCCAGAACAGCAGCACCAGCGCGATCGCCACCAGCGCCGCTCCCACCACGCCCCAGTCGGCCAGCGTGTTTAGATAGTCGTTGTGCGCGCGCTCTGGACGAGCCTGCAGTTGCGGGCCGCGATGAATGCGGAAGAGATGATCGAAGTGCGCAGGCCCCGCGCCCCACCAGAAATTCGCCTGCCATATTTTGACCGCCGCCGGCCAGATGTGCACGCGTGCGTCCGCCGCGTTGTCCATGTCCACCAGCTTTTGCACGCGGTCGGAAGAATCCCTCGCCTGCACGACGAACCACACCGCAGATCCCGCCAGCAGCAGCATCAACAGCAGCGCCGGGATGCGCTGCCCCCGTTGGCGCAACAACACTGCAAAAAATCCCAGAAGCGCAAACGACGTCGCCGCCCATGCCCCGCGCGACTCGGTGGCCGCGAGCCCTGCCACGATGACCAGCACCGCGTAGCCGACGAGGATGCGCGCCAAGTGGCCCAACCGGCCCGCCAGCAGATACGCCAGCCCCAGCGGCAACGCGAGTTCGAGCCAGCCGGCAAGATGATTGGGGCAGATGTAGGTGGCCGAACCGCGCCCGGCGTAGCCCTCCCAACGCACGTAGTTCCAGACCAGCGACGACTTGGTGAGCACCTGGTAAACCCCATACATCGCCGTGAACGCCGCCACCGCGAGCATCGTGCCCACGACCCAGTTCGCCGAGGCATGACGGTTCAGGTTGTTCAGCACCACGAAGAACACCACCGCGTAAAGCGCCACGCGCAGCAGCTCGCCGCGCGCCGTGTATTCCACGGTGGCGGTGTGATATCGCAGCACCGCGTAGAGGAGAAACGCCGCAACCGCCCACGCCATCGGCGGCCAGAGCAACGCTGGCTCACGCCCAACCCACAGCCTCACGAGCCATAGCAGTAGCGCCGGCACCCCCAGCCCGGCCATCACCGCGAAAAACTCCGCGTGCGTGCCACCCAGCGCCAGCGGACCGAAGCCGAGCAGCACGACCATGAGGACATGAATCCCCCGTTCGCAAAAGACATCTGCTCGCTCCCGCCACATCGGCGCGAAGCTAGGCAACGCGGTGCACGGGGTCACGCCCTTTCGCGGCCGACGAAGGAATGGAGCCTCTGACCAACCTCACTTCTTCACCAGCCACACATTCCGGTAATACACCGGATTGCCGTGGCCTTGGAGCTGGATGGCACCGCCGGTCGGGTCTTCCTTCTTGCCGCCGCCGGTGGGGCCGGTGATTTCCACGTTGTCGTGGATGAGCACGTTGTTGTGCTTCACCGTGATGACGGCGTTCTTGGTCTTCTTGCCTTCGGCGTCGAATTTCGCAGCGGTGAAATCAATGTCGTATGTCTGCCACACGAGCGGCGGGAAGCACATGTTCACGCTCGGCTCGGTCTTCGAGTAGATGCCGCCGCACTCGTTGTTCTTGCCCGCGAGGCCGAAGCTGTCGAGCACCTGCACTTCGTAGCGGTCCTGCATGTAAACGCCGCTGTTCGCACGGTCCTGGCCGCGACCGAGCGGCTTGAAGGGCAGGATGAACTCGACGTGCAGCGTGTAGTTCTGGAAGTCGTTTTGCTTCGTCTTGCTGCCGGAGGCAAGGAGCTTGCGGCCCAGTTCATCGAAATGTCCGCCCGCGAACGCATCGCAGTTCGAGCCGTCGAAGAGCACCACCGCGCCGGCCGGGGCCTTCGCGCCGAGCGTTGGACTAGCGCGCTGCACTTTCTTCAGGCTGAACTTCCCGCGCCCGCCTTCGCCGGTGAGAGCGTCCTTCGTGAGCGACGCCTTCCACGCTTCCTTCTCGAACGCGACCTTATCCCCGTCGCGCTTCGCCTCAATCTCCAGCTTCGGCGACTTGTCCCAGCCCGCGCCGGGCAGGCCGCCGTTGTGGAAGATCACGCGGAAGGTGTCGTTGCCCAGCGCGATGACCTGCGCGCCGAGCTTATCGCCGGCGAACTCGCCTTGGAGGTCGAAGTCCGGTCCGGCGGCACGAGCCTCAGCCTCGGTGAGGTAGGTGCCGGGCTTGGGCTTAGCATCGGCGGCGAGGCAGAGCGTGGCGGAGGCGAGGAGGGCGGTGAGGAGGAGCGGGAGTTTCATGGTGCTGAGTGGGTAAACAAAAGAGCGCGGGCATTGCTGCCCGCGCTACGGGTTGGGATTGGTAATTACTTCGCGGCGAGCGCGGCTTCGATGGCCTTCACAATTTCGGGCGCGTCGGGCGCGGTGCGCGGCTCGAAGCGCGCAATGACTTTGCCGTCGCGGCCCACGAGGAACTTGCCGAAGTTCCAGCCGATGTCCTTACCGCCCGCGCCGATGAGTTCTTTGTAAAGCGGGTGGCGGTTCGCGCCGTTGACCTCGAGCTTGTCGAACATCGGGAAGGTCACGCTGTATTTGGTCGAGCAGAAGGAGAGGATTTCCTCGTTGGTGCCCGGCTCCTGCTTGCCGAACTGGTTGCAAGGGAAGCCGGCGACGACGAGGCCCTTGTCCTTGTATTTTCCGTAGGTGGCTTCGAGGGCCTTGTATTGGCCGGTAAGGCCGCACTTAGAGGCGACGTTAACGACGAGGATTACTTTACCGGCGTGGGCCTTGAGCGAGGTGTCCTTGCCCTTGATGTCCTTGATCGGGACATCGAGGACGGAGCCAGCGGTGAGCGCGGAGGTGGTGAGCATGAGCGTGGCAAGTAGGGCAGTGAGTTTCATTGCGAATGTGTTGGTTGACCGAACGAGCTACCGACGAGGGGCCGGGTAGAAGGATTCAGCCGGATGATTGGCCACAAAAATAGCACAGGAGGCAGGAAGATCAGAGCCACGTAGCCGCCGAGGTAAGGAGGCGGACTTGGTTGCGCTCAGAAAAATCCGCCTCCTAACCTCGGCGGCTACGTGGCTCACTTCGCCGGCAACCACCAGATGTTCCGGTAGAAGATCGGGTTGCCGTGGTCCTGGAGTTGGATGGGGCCGGGCGTGGGACCTTCCTTCAGGCCGGCGGCGGTGGTCGAACTGTTGACGGGGGCCTTGTCGTGGATGAGCACGCCATTGTGCTTCACCGTGAGGGTCGCATCCTTGGTCTTCATCCCGGCGGCATCGAACTGCGCGGAGACAAGCTCGATATCGTAGGTCTGCCACGTCAACGCCGGCAGGCACATGTTCACAGCGGGGCGGTGTTTGGAGTAGATGCCGCCGCATTCGTTGTTCTCGCCCTTGAGGCCGAAGCTGTCGAGCACCTGCACCTCGTAACGGTCCTGGAGGTAAACGCCGGAGTTGCCGCGGTCCTGCCCGCGCCCGAGGGGCTTGAAGGGGAGGAAGAACTCGATGTGCAAGGTGCCGCTCTCAATCGTGTCCTTTGACTTCGTGCCGCAGCGGAGCAGCTTGCGGTCGTCGAGCTTGCCGTTCTGCCACGCGTCGGCGCTTGAGCCGTCGAAGAGGACTTTCGCACCGGCGGGCGGCTTGGCGAGGAGCGTGGGGCTTTGGCGGAAAACTTTGATGAGCTTGAAGGCTTTGCCCGCTGCGTCCTTGCCGGAGAGCAATCCGCCCGCGACCTCGCCGGAAGGCTTGCCCTCGCCGCCCTTGAAGACGGCCTTCGCGCCGTCGAGCGCGCCCTCGACTTCAGCCTTCGCGGACTTGTCCCAGCCCGCGCCGGGCAAACCGCCCGTGTGCAGCACGAGGCGGAATTTGCTGTCGCCGAGCGCAATGACCTGCGCGCCCAAGCCGGCATCGGCGTATTCGCCCTGCAAGTCGTAGTCGGGACCGGCGGCGCGCGCCTCGGCCTCGGTAAGGTAAGCGGCGGGTTTGGGTTTGGGGGCGTCAGCGGCGTTGAGGGACACCGCGAGCAGGAGCGGGAGGAGTAGGCTGGTTTTCATGTTGGTTCAGTTGACTCAAACTTCAGGTTGCAGAGGAGCGCGCAAGCTGAAGCCTGCGACTACGGGTTACTTCCCCGCCACCTTGTGGATGGTGTTGTAAATCTCGCTAACCACCGGCGAGCCGTCGGCGGCTTTGAGGTTGAACTTGATTTTCATCTGCATGGCCGGGGTCAACTCGGAGAGTTTCAGGGTCACGGTCTTCTTGTCGGCGCTGAGGGCGACGGCGGTGACTTCGAGCTTGTCGTGCTGCTTCACCTTCGGATCTTTGGTCGAGACGTGCGGCGAACCGTAGCCGCCAGAGTAGATGTAGTTCCACATCTCCACGTTCCAGTTGCCCACGTCCTTCGCGCTGGCCTCGTCGAGCGCGGTGGTGAAGGTGATGCGGACGCCGTCCTTCGAGATGTGCAACACCTGCGGCATCTGCACGGGCGCGCCGGTGTAGCGCACGCGGCTGAACCCACCGTCGCGCAAACCCGCCGTCTGCCAGCCGCGCAGGCCGGTGGTGTAGAGCTGGCCGTCCTTCGCGCTGAAGCGTGCACGCATCGTGCCGCTCGGAAATTTCAGCGGGAACTGCGTCATACCGGCCTGCACCGCGCCGTCCACTTCCTGCGTCATCACGGAGAAGAGCGTGCCCTTGCCGTAGCTCATGAAAAGCATCTGACCGTTGAACGGGCCCCACTTCGTGCTCTCCACCCAGCCCTGGCCGCCGCTGGAGTTGTCCACGGTCATCGGCAGCCAGCAAATCGGCTGGTCGTAGGCGTGGATGTTGTCGTCGGGCGGGGCCTTGCCGTGCGCGGCTTGGCGCATGCCGTAGAAGCCGCCTTCGCGGATGAGGTTCAGCTTGCTGGCGGGCATGTAGTGGCCTTGGTTATCGCTGACGGTGAGCCAGCCGTTCGGGCCGAGGCCGCTGCCGTTCGGCGCGCGCAAGCCGGTGGCGAAGACTTCGAGCTTCGAGCCGTCCTTCGAGATTTTGAGCATCGTGCCTTGATGCGGCGACTGAACGGTGGGCGGCCACGGCGCGCCCTTCGCGTAAAAGAAATTGCCCGCCTTGTCCGTGTGCAGGTCGAGGCAGAACTCGTGGTAGTTTGGCGTCACGACGGTGTCGTTGTTGAAACACTCGTAGAAGTCCGCCTCGCCGTCGCCGTTGAAGTCGTGTAAGCGCGTGAGCTGGTCGCGGCAGGTGACGAAAATCTGGCCATCCACAACCTTCAGCCCGAGCGGCTGAAACATCCCGGTGGCGAAGCGCTTCCAAGACAACTTGCCCGCCTTGTCGTCGAGGCCGCTGACCAGCCACACGTCGCCGTGGAAGCACGCGACCGCCGCGCGGCCATCGGGCAGGAAGTCGAAGCCGCCGAAGAAGGTTTTCGCGTTCCACGGGTTCGGCACGGGCGGCGTGAGGTCGTCCACCACGTAAGGGCCGGCGTTGGTGCCGGGGACGGCCTGCGTCACGACGGGAGCGGTCCAGCGGCCGGTCGCGCCCTTGGTCAAGGCGGCGAGGCTGGGCAGTTTGGCTTCGCTCTTCATCGCAGTGGACACGGCGTCGAAATCAGCCTTCGCGCCCTTCCAAATGGCGATGCGGAAGGATTGCTTGCCCGCAGGAATCTTCGCAATGACGCGGCCGTTCGCGCTCTCCAGCATGACGCCTTTGCCGCCCTGCACCGCGATGGCTAGGGACTGTGCGGGTTCGTTCCCAGCGACTGGCAAATCAAACGTGAGTTTGGCACCCGCCGCTCCGTCCGCCGTCACACCGTCGCACACGAGCAACGTCTGCGGCGTCTTGCTGTCCAGCTCGATGGTGCGCGTGACCATCTTCGCGTCGCCGGCGGTTTCCACGCCCGGCATCTCCAGCACATCCGCGCCGCCGACGGTGTATTTGAGCACCACGTTCCAGCCGTTGAGATAAAGACCGCGATACTTGGCCCACTCGGTCGGGAGGCGACCCTGCTTGTTCTCGCGCGGGTCCTCGAACTTGCCGTCCTTCGCCCAGCCGGGGCCGGTGGCGGTGCCGAAGAGCGGCTTGCCCAAAACCTCCGGCGGCTGCGGGTGGACGATCTCCACCTGGCTCTTGCCGAACTTGAGGTAGTCGCCCGCCCACGCCACCGAGACGCGCATCAAGTCGGTGTCGTAGCACACATGCACGTCGCGGTCCGCGCCGACCGACACGACCACGCCCTTCATGGCGAGGTTGTTGGCGACGGGGAAACTGCTCTTGATGGTCCCGGTGAAGTAAGGCCCGCGCTCAATGCCATCGAGCGTGTTGCCCGGCGGGGCGGCGGACAACGAAAGTGCGAAGGCGAGAGAGGCGACGGCAGTGGCGAGTGCGAACGGTTTCATCATGTGGAAAGGAGAATGGACTGGCTTCGCGACGGAGGGGAAGTCTGAAGTCAGAGGAGCGGGAGGCGTTGGACGCATCTCAGTTTTTTGCAGGCTCAACAAAGAAATCGACCACGTTGGGTGGCTGGCCGAGCCATCCCCCTCACCCCGGCCCTCTCCCCCGAGGTGAGGGAGGAACGCATTCCGCGTTCGGCCGACAGGAACGCCACCGCACTTCGAGCACTGGCTGACTTTCTCCCTCTCCCAGCGGGCGAGGGCCGGGGTGAGGCAGAACGGCAGCCCGCACTTCAACCCCGTGCTCGTAAGCCAGACTTGCCTCGGACGAATCGCCAGCGCCTCCGGGGCGACGGCTACTTCGCCGCGACCTTGTGGATAGTGTTGAGAATCTCGCTGGCCACCGGCGAACCGTCGGCGGCCCTGAGGTTGAACTTCACCTTCATCTGCATCGCCGGGGTCAGCTCGGAGAGCTTCAGCGTCACGGTCTTTTTGTCCGCGCTGAGAACGACGGCGGTGACCTCGGGCTTGTCGTGCTGCTTCACCTTCGGGTCTTTGGTCGAGACGTGCGGTGAGCCGTAGCCGCTGGAGTAGATGTAGTTCCACATCTCCACGTTCCAGTTGCCCACGTCCTTCGCGCTGGCCTCGTCGAGCGCCGTGGTGAAGGTGATGCGCACGCCGTCTTTCGACACGTGCAACGCCTGCGGCATCCGCACCGGCGCGCCGGTGTAACGCACGCGGCTGAACCCGCCGTCGCGCACGCCCGCCGTCTGCCAGCCGCGCAGGCCGGTGGTGTAGAGCTGGCCGTCCTTGGGGCTGAAGCGGCCGCGCATCGTGCCGCTCGGAAACTTCAACGGGAACTGCACCATGCCCGCTTGCACCACCCCGTCCACTTCCTGCGGCATGACGGAGAAGAGCGTGCCCTTGCCGTAGCTCATGAAGAGAAGCTGGCCGTTGAGCGGGCCCCACTTCGTGCTCTCCACCCAGACTTGGCCGCCGCTGGAGTTGTCCGCGCCCATCGGGAGCCAGCACATCGGCTGGTCGTAGGCGTGGATGTTGTCGTCCGGCGGAGCCTTGCCATGCGCGGCCTGGCGCATGCCGTAGAAGCCACCGTCGCGGATGAGGTTCAGCTTGCTCGACGGCATGTAGTGACCCTGATTGTCGCTCACGGTAATCCACCCGTTCGGGCCGATGCCCATGCCGTTGGGCGCGCGCAAACCAGTGGCGATGACTTCGAGCTTCGAGCCGTCTTTGGCGACCTTGAGCATCGTGCCTTGATGCGCGGACTGCACGGTGGGCGGCCACGGCGCGCCCTTGGCGTAATAGAAGTTGCCCGCCTTGTCGGTGTCGAGACCGAGGCAGAACTCGTGGTAGTTCGCCGTGACGAAGGTGTCGTTGTTGAAGTTCTCGTAAAAGTCCGCCTCCCCATCGCCGTTCAAATCGTGCAGGCGGGTAATCTGGTCGCGGCCCGTGATGTAAACCTTCCCGTCCACGACCTTCGTGCCGAGCGGCTGAAACAACCCGGAGGCGAAGCGCTTCCAAGTAATCTTCTCCAGCTTCTCGTCGAGGCCGCTGACGACCCACACGTCGCCGTGGAAGGTGCAGACCGCCGCGCGGCCGTCAGGGAAGAAGTCGTGCCCGCCGAAATAGGTCTTGGCGTTCCACGCGTTCGTCGCCGGCTCGGTGATGTGGTCCACGACGTAGGGGCCGGCGTTGGTGCCGGGCACGCCTTTGGTCACGATGGCGGGCCACTGGGCGGGAGAGCCTTTGGTGAGGGCGGCGAGGTCAACGCGCTTCCCGATGGCGGCTTTCACTCGATGCTTTTCCGCAGCCTCGGCGTAGCGTTTGAAGTCGGCTGCCGGGCCGGTCCAATAGGCCAGCTTGGCGGCCACCAAGGGTTGCTTGGGGGAGAAGCGCAGACCGCCGTTGTCTGGGGTCATCTCCAATTTGCCGGTCCCTTCGAGGAGTGAAACCACTGACACGATGCCGTTGGTGCCCTCGACGCCGAAAGTCAGCGCGTGGTGAACTGGCTTGCCCACACCAAAGTTCGCCGCGAGAAGCTGCGCTTGCTCAAACTTGGCGAACTGAATCGTGCGCGTGAGCACGCCGAAGCCACCTTCGACTGCTTCAAACCCGGGCAATTCCAGCACGGCGACACTACCGACGCTGTAGGACAGCACCACTTGGTCGCCGTTCACGTAGAGCCCGCGATACTTCGCCCAGTCCTTCGGCAACGGCCCCATCTGGTTCGGACGCGGGTCCGTGAACTCATCCGACTTGGCACCCGGCTTCGCCCAGCCCGGCCCGACCTTGGTCTCGAAGAGCAGCTTGCCCTTAATCTTCGGCGGCGGCGGCCACTCGATGCGCTCCTGTGTCTTGCCGAACTCCAGGAAGTTGCCCGACCAACCGAGCGCGCACCGGAGCGTGTCGGTGTCGTAGCAGAGGTAGTGGTCCTTGTTGGGCCCGACCGTCACGACGATGCCCTTGCCGGCGGCGAGCGACTTGCCGTCACTGGACATGATGGTGCCGGAGAAGAACGGCCCGCGCAGGATGCCGTCCGCCGAGTTGCCCGCCGGAGCGGCGGACAAGGATGACGAGAGGGCAAGGGAGGCGGCAGCGATGGCGATATATTTCATAACAGGCGAAAACAAGGGCATTCTTCAGCGGATTCACAACCACTGGCAATTCTTTTGCAGCCGGTGACTTGTCTTTCACGGGGGCTGTGTTCAGCTTGCGCCAATGAGCGGTGTGCCACATCCCACTGCGAATCTCGCGGTCGCAGGCAGCACCTCCGGCGGCCCGCCCTGCCTCGCGCGTTCTGTCGCTGCGATGCTGGCGCGCGAGCCGGCGCTCGAAGGGGTCACCATCCACCGCACCGAACCGGCCATCGCCGTCGCGACCCTCGGCAACCGCGAGGTCGAGGGCCTCGCCGACCGCGTGACCGCCGCCGTGGCTGCGGGGCGCCAGACCAGTGAGCGGCATCGCTGCCAACTGCTCCAGCCCATTGGCAACTGCGCCGAGTGCGGCATCCCGCTTTCCGCCGCCGAGCATCAGACCGTCACCATCCAGCGCGAGGGCGACCGCTCCGTCATCGCCCGCCTCACCTGCCCCACCGCGCCGCGCTTCTGGCGTTGGCGCAACCTGCCGATGCCGAAAATTGTTCCGCGCGAGGTCGAGATTCCCGAGGCCGAAGCCGACCTCGACGAATGGAAGCCGCAGATGGTCGCCGCCGGGCTGTGCGGTGCGTTCACACTGGCAGCGGCGTTCCTGCCAGAAGGTTCGGCGGCGCAACTCACCCTGCATCTCGCCGCCTACCTCGCTGGCGGCTGGTTCGCCGCGCACGAAGTTTGGGAGCGCCTTCAGCACCGTGTGCTGG
Organism: Verrucomicrobiales bacterium; assembly: GCA_005791875.1. Taxonomy (GTDB): domain Bacteria; phylum Verrucomicrobiota; class Verrucomicrobiia; order Limisphaerales; family SXTU01; genus SXTU01. Next base: position 13,491 of record SXTU01000210.1, on the reverse strand, counting down.
ACGTGCATTTCCTCATGCTCGCCGTCGCGCTCGGCAGCGCGCTCATCGGCCACTGGGATGAGGGCGCGATGCTGCTGTTCCTCTTCAGCATCTCCGGCGCGCTGGAGCACTACGCGATGGGCCGCACGCAGCGCGAGATTGGCGCGCTCTTCAAGGCCGCGCCCAAAACCGCCACCCAGCTCGACGACGCCGGCCACGAGCACGAAGTTCCCGTCGTCGCTCTGCAACCCGGCGCACGCCTGCTCATCAAGCCCGGCGCGCAGTTCCCGCTCGATGCCGAGGTCGTGAAGGGCAAAACCGCCGCCGACGAGTCCACGCTCACCGGCGAGGCCGCGCCGGTGGAGAAGAACGTCGGCGACTCCGTGCTCGCCGGCACGCTGAACCTCTGGGGCGCGGTGGAAGTGCTCGTGCTCCGCGCCGCCGGCCAGAGCGCACTCCAACGCATCATCCGGCTCATCCGCGAGGCGCAGCGGCTCAAGGCCCCATCGCAGCGCTTCACGGACAAGTTCGGCAGCGGCTACACCTACGCCATCACCGGGCTGGCGCTGGTGATGTTCTTCGTGTGGTGGCTCGGCTTCGGGCTTCCAGCTTTCACCAGCACAGGCGAGGCGCAGAGCGCGTTTTATCGCACGATGGCGCTGCTCGTCGTCGCGTCGCCGTGCGCGCTGGTGCTCTCGATTCCGTCCGCCGTGCTCGCGGCCATCGCGTGGGGCGCGCGACGCGGCATCCTCTTTCGCGGCGGCGCGGCCATCGAGCAACTCGCCGTCGTGAACATCGTCGCGCTCGACAAGACCGGCACGCTGACCACGGGTGAGTTGCAGGTGGAACGCGTCGAGAGCTTCCCGCCGGGCCGCGAGCAGGAAATCGCCACGCTGGCCTGCGCGATGGAACGGCTTTCCACCCACCCACTGGCCCGCGCCATCACGCGCTACGGCAAGCAACTCGCAGTGAAGCCGCTCGTGCTGGACCACTTCGAGTCCATCACCGGCCTGGGCCTCCGCGCGCATCTCGGCGAGAAGATTTGCCTGCTCGGCCGGCGCGAACTCGTCTTGAGCAAGCTGCCGCGCGGTTTACATCCCGAGGCCCCGCCGAGCGCCAACGGCATTTCGGAGGTGTGGGTCAGCGACGGGGCACTTCTCGGTCGCATCCTCCTGCGCGATGACATCCGCCCACAGGCTGCGGGGGTGCTCACCGAACTCCGCCGCGCCGGCCTCCAGACCGTGGTGCTCACCGGCGACCGCCCCGAAGCTGCCGAGTTGCTCAAGCGCGAGCTGCACTTCGACGAACTCCGCGCCGGCCTCAAGCCCGAGCAAAAGGTTGCGGCCATCCGCGCCTTCACCGAGGCCGGTCAGCGCGTCGCGATGGTCGGCGATGGCGTGAACGACGCGCCCAGCCTCGCCGCCGCGCACGTCGGCGTCGCCATGGGCGCGCGTGGTTCGGACGCCGCGCTGGAGCAGGCGCAGGTCGTCCTCATGCACGACCGGCTGGAAAACTTCCTCGCCGCCTATCGCCTCAGCCAGCGCGCCCGCGCCGTCATCGGGCAGAACGTGTTCATCTCCCTCGGCACCGTCGTCGTGCTCGTTGGCTTCGCGCTGTTCGGAAAAGTCCCCCTCACGCTAGGCGTCCTCGGTCACGAAGGCAGCACCGTCATCGTGGTGCTGAACAGCCTGCGGCTCCTGCTCTGGCCGCGCGCGTGAGCGTGGCGGCCCGGCGCGTTTGCCAACGAAACGCGTAGCTGAGTGATCAGGAGCGGGAGGTCGGGCTGAGGACCGGAGTTGTCATCGGATGGCTCCGCACACCTGTCCCTCATCAAACCGGACGGGCGGTTTTCCCCCATCCAGCTTTCCGCAGGCCATTCACTCGCTTCGCTTCTACGGATGCTCGCTCTCCACGCGGGTGCCGGGCGGGAAATGCGACGGGCTGCCCGCTGATGGCGTCCATCTTCTCGTCCGGCGGCCGACGGTCAGACCGACGCTCAAGCCCGGCGGCACCGGGCCGGGTTTGGCCCAGCCGTTGAAATCCGATTCGGCAGTCACTCGTTCACTGCCGTTCTTTCAAGTGCTCGGTGCGGTAGCAGCAGGAACTTCCTTCTTCACCGCCGCCTTCACCTCGAGGTGCAAGTCCTTCAACTGTCGCGCGGAGACGCCGCTGGGCGAGGCGGTCATCAGGCAGACGCCCTTCGCGGTCTTCGGGACGGCGATGACGTCGCGGATGCTCGGGGTGCCGCAGAGGATGGCGATGAGGCGGTCGAAGCCCAGCGCAATGCCGCCGTGCGGGGGCGCGCCATACTTGAAGGCTTCCAGCATGTAGCCGAAGCGGAGTTGCGTTTCGTCGGGCGGAATGGCAAGGAGTTCCTCGAAGATGGTCTTTTGCACGTCGGGCTGGTGGATGCGGATGCTGCCGCCGCCTAGTTCAACGCCATTGACGACGATGTCGTAGTGCTGGCCACGGACTTTCTTCGGGTCGGTCTTGAGGAGGGGGATGTCTTCGGTGACGGGTGCGGTGAAGGGGTGGTGGCTGGAATACCAGCGGTTCATCTCGCGGTCGAAGCCGAGCAGCGGGAACTCGATGACCCAGAGGAAATTGAACTGGTCGGCGGGGATGACGAGCTTGCCCTGCGTCTTGAGCACGTCGGCGCAGTAGAGGCGAATCTTGCCGAGGATTTCGCAGGCGTTGAGCCACTGGTCAGCGGCGAAGAGGATGAGGTCGCCTTCCTCGATGGCGAGTTTCTGCTTCAAGGCGGTCTTCTCCGCCTCGGAGAAGAATTTTACGATGGGGGATTTCCAGTCCCCGTTCTCGACCTTGATGTAGGCGAGGCCCTTCGCGCCGAAGCTTTTGGCGTATTCGGTCATGGTCTCGATTTGGCCCTGCGTCGCGCCGGCCATGCCCTTGGCGTTCATGGCCTTGACCACGCCGCCGTTGGCGATGGCACCGGAGAAGACTTTAAAGGTCGAGGCTTTGAATTCCTCGGTGAAATCCACGAGTTCCATGCCGAAGCGCGTGTCCGGCTTGTCGATGCCGTAGCGGTTGAGGGCTTCCTCGAAGCTGATGCGCTTAAAGGGCGTGGGGATGTCGAGGTTCAGCGCGGTCTTCCAGACGCGCTTGAGGAGGCCTTCGATGAGCGCGTAGATGTCCTCGCGTTCGATGAAGCTCATCTCGATGTCCACCTGCGTGAACTCGGGCTGGCGGGCGGCGCGCAGGTCTTCGTCACGATAGCAGCGGGCGAGCTGGAAGTAGCGCTCGATGCCGCCGCACATGAGGATTTGTTTGAACTGCTGCGGCGACTGCGGGAGGGCGTAGAACGTGCCCGGCTCGCGGCGGTTCGGGACGAGGAATTCGCGCGCGCCTTCGGGGGTGGACTTGAAGAGCGTGGGCGTCTCGACTTCGAGGAAACCCTGCTCGTCCATGAACACGCGCGTGGCGGTGGCGACCTTCGAGCGGACACGGAGGTTGCGCGCCATCTCGGGGCGGCGGAGGTCGAGGTAACGGTATTGGAGGCGCAGCTCCTCATTGACCTTGCTGGCGACCTCGGGGTCGTCCACGGGGAACGGAAGAACTTCCGCGTGGTTCAGCACGACCATTTCCTTCACGAGCACTTCGATTTGGCCGGTCTTGATTTTGTCGTTGTTGGTGCCGGCGGGGCGGACGCGGACCTTGCCGATGATTTCGATAACGGACTCGGCGTGCAGGTGGGTGGCGACCTCGAAGACCTCCTTGGGTAAATCCTGCGGGTCGAAGACGGTCTGGGTGCGGCCCTCGCGGTCGCGGAGGTCAATGAAGAGGACGCCGCCGAGGTCGCGGCGGGAATGGACCCAGCCGGTCAAAGTGACGGTCAGACCGGCGTGTTCCGGGCGAAGTTCGTTGCAGTGGTGCGTGCGTTTCATGGTAGTGGGCAGCGGTCAGCGGTCAGCTTTCAGCGGTCAGCGGGCCGCTGAAAGGACGCGGACTTTGGCGGGAAGCACGCGGGATTCAAAGGAAAAATCCCGGCGAACAGCGCGCGAAGAGCATTCGGGAGACTCCGTCGGTCAGGCGCGACCGAGCGCAGCCGCCGTTGCAAACGCGACGCGCCTGCCGTATCCCCTTGCCCATGCCGCTGCACCTCATCACTGACGAACGATGCGTCAACTACCACTCTCCCGGCCATCCTGAACGACCCCAGCGCATCACGCGCACCTTGGAGAAACTCCGCAGCCAGCAGGAACTAAAACTTGAATGGGACAAGCCCGCCGACGTGCCGGAGGAAACCATCCTCCGCGCGCACAAGAAGGAACATCTCGCCCGACTCAAAGCCGCTGCCGATGCCTTCGACGGCGACACTCCCGCGCACCCCGGCATCCACGATCACGCGCTGCGTTCCATCGGCGGAGGACTGCGCGCGCTCGCGCTAGCGCGCAAGGGAGGAATGCCCTTCAGCCTCCTGCGCCCGCCCGGCCACCACGCGATGGGTGCCCGCGCGATGGGCTTCTGCTACCTGAACCAAGTCGCCGTCACCGTCTTCGAAGCCCTCGCCACCGGCGCGAAGCGCGTGGCCGTCTATGACTTCGATGTCCACCACGGCAACGGCACCGAGGCAATCCTGCTCGGCAAGGCTGGCGCGTTCTTCCACTCCATCCACCAGCACCCGTGCTATCCCGGCACCGGCACACAGAACGTCGGCGACAACTGCTTCAACTACCCCGTCGCCCCGCGCACGCCGCGTGAGGACTACCGCAAAGTCCTCACCCGCGCCCTCGACGCGCTCAAGGCGCAGAAGCCCGACGTGGTCGTCGTCAGCGCCGGTTTCGACGCCTACGCGCGCGACCCGCTGGCGCAGGAGACGCTGGAGGCCGAGGACTTTCAGTGGCTCGGGAAGTCCTTACAAGGACTCGGCGTGCCCGTGGTCAGCGTGCTCGAAGGCGGCTACAGCAACGACCTCCCGGAACTCGTCCTTGCCTACCTGCGCGGGCTGAACGGCGGGTGAACCGCGCCTTCGCTGAGTGGTTCTGCGGCGACCGGTTCCGTGCGAAATGCCAACGGGCGCGCGCACACCGCAGTGAGAACCGAATCTTCCTGAACACTCCCCGCGCACGTCGCGTCTGCCCTCTGCAACCAGATTTATATGCAACATTTCCACTCGCACCGCGCTCTCTCGCTCCTGACCGCCGGCCTTTTCGCCGCTCCTTTTCTCGCCCCCGCTGCCGAGGCACCCAAGGAGGATTCCAAGAAGGGGCCGCTCCCTGTCGCCAAGTCCAAGCGCTCCTCCAAGGTGGATTTCGAGAAGGAAATTCTCCCGATCCTGCGGCGCAATTGCCTCTCCTGCCACAACTCGCAGAAGGGCGAGGACGGGGTGAACCTCGAGAGTCCGCAGACCATCGCCAAGGGCGGCGACACCGGCAAAATCGTCCAGCCCAAAAAGGCCGAGAGCAGTTCCCTCTTCCGCCTGGCAGCCCACATGGGCAAGCCGGCGATGCCGCCCGCTGGCAACAAGTCCGGCGCGAAGAATCTCAACCCTGACGAACTCGCGCTGCTCAAGCTGTGGATTGACCAGGGCGCGACAGGCGAGGTGAAGGGCGCGGGGCCCATCGTCTGGCAACCGCTGCCGCCGGGCTTGAATCCCGTCTACGCCGTAGCGCTCACCGAGGACGGCCAGTTCGCCGCCGCTGGTCGCGCGAACCAGATTCATCTCTTCCACGTCCCCACGGCCACGGCCATCGGCCGCCTCACGGACCCCGCGCTGCTCGCGGACAAGACCTACGCGCGCCCCGGCGTCGCGCATCGCGACATGACCTACGCGCTCGCGTTCAGCCCGGACGGGAACACGCTCGCGTCCGGCAGCTACCGCGAGGTGAAGCTCTGGCAACGCCCTGCTGCTGCGCAAAAGCAGACGCTCCCCGGCGCGGCGGAACTGCTCGCCACCAGCCCCGACGGCAAGTGGCTCGCGTCCGTCGCAGGCAACGACATCAAGCTCTGGAGCCTTCCGAACTTCGCGCCCGGCAAGACGCTCTCCGGCCACACCAGCGCGGTGAAGTCCCTGAGCTTCTCCACCAACTCCGAACGCCTAGTGTCCGGCGGAGACAAGTCGGCGCGCGTCTGGACCGTGGCTGACGGTTCGCTGTTCGCGGAAGTCACCGCGACGAATGACGTTGTCTCCGCCGCCATTCTACCTGATGGCAAACGCATCGCCACCGCGCATGGCGACAAGAACATCCTGACTTGGAAACTCCCCGAAGCCGCCGGCGGCAAAGTCGAGTCGGGCGCGGTCATCGCCAGTGCCGCCGCAGTTTCCATCCTCGCCACGCTGCCTCCCACGCAGCTCCTCGCCAGCGGCCCCGACGGAATCGTGCGCGTGTTGAACGCTGAGAATGGCAGCGCCGTTCGCACTGTTGCTGGCAGCGCCCCCACCGCCGCACTCGCCGTCAGCCCGGATGGCAAGACCTTCGCCAGCCTCGGCCTCACGAACATCGCCGCGAAACTTTGGAACGCTGCCGATGGCAAGGCGCTCGGCGAAATTCGCGGCGACCGCTACGTCTCCGACCGTGTCGCCGCCGTAGGCCGCGACCTGACCTTCGCGAACAACGAAGTGACTTACCAAAAAGCCGCGCAGAAGAAGGCCGAAGACGATCAGAAGAAGGCTGACGACGCCTCCAAGAAGGCCGAGGAAGAGCGCGTGAAGCTGGAGAAGCCGCACGTCGAGAATGTGAAAAAGCTCGCCGAGGCCACCACCGCCAAGACCGCTGCCGAGAAGGCCAAGATGGAAGCCGAGGCCCCGCAGAAGAAGGCCATGGACGCCAAGGAAACCGCCGACAAAGCCGCCACCGACGCAGACGCCGCTGCCAAGACCGCCGCCGAGGCGCTTGCCAAAGCAGACGCCGCCGGCAAGCCCGCAGCCGAGAAGACTTCCACCGAAGCCGCTGCGAAAGCCAAGGCGACCGCCGAGGCGAAGGCCGCCGCCGACAAGACGCTCACCGAGCTGAATGCGAAGCTCAAGGAAGCCACCGACAAGTTCACCGCCGAGAACAAGAAGTTCACCGACGCGACGACCGAGGTCCGCAAATACACCGACGCAGAGGACGCCGCCAAGCGCGCCGTCACCGATGCGAAGCGCGCCGTCGAAGACGTGGCCAAGACCAAGACCGCCCTCGCCGATGCTGAGACCTCACAGAAGAAAGTCGAGACCACCACTGCTGACGTGAAGAAGACACAAGTTGCGGACGAGAAGATGATTCGTGCCCTGGCCTTCTCCGCAGACGGCAAGCTCGTGATCACGGCTGGCGAGGACGGCGTCGTTCGCACTTGGAGCGCGGCGGACGGCAGCGGCGTGGAGAATTACAAGGGCCACACCGGCGCGGTGAAGGCCGTGGCGTTCGCCGGCGGCGCGGTGACTTCCGCCGGCAGTGACAGCAAGACCATCGTCTGGGACGCGCAGAGCGAGTGGAAGCTCGTCCGCACCATCGGCTCGGCCACCACCGCCTCACCAATCACAGGCCGCGTGAACACGCTGGCCTTCAGCCCCGACGGCAAGACTCTCGCCACCGGCAGCGGCGAACCCTCCCGCAGCGGCGAACTGAAGCTTTGGGACGCGGTGACCGGCGCGCTGGTGAAGGAGTTCAAGGGCGCGCACAGCGACACCGTGTCGAGCGTGGACTTCTCCGGCGACGGCAAGCTGCTCGTCAGCGGCGCGGCAGACCGCTTTGTGAAGGCATGGACCGTGGCGGACACAAAACTCGTTAAGTCTTTCGAGGGCCACACGCACCAGGTGCTTGGCGTCACGCTCAAGCGCGACGGCCGCATCATCGCCAGCGCGGGCGCGGACAACGCGGTGAAAATCTGGAGCCTCGTCACCGGCGAGGTCGTGCGGACCATCCAGGGCTTCGCGAAGGAAGCCACCTCCATCAACCACGTCGGCGTGGGCGACCAGTTCATCGCCACTGGCGGCGATGGCAAGGTCCGCCTCATCAACGAAGGCGGCGGCGACGCCCGCACCTTCGCAGGTGCGACCGACTTCATGTATTCCGCAGCCGCCACGCCTGATGGCAAGGTAGTCATCGCTGGTGGCCAGGACGGCGTCCTCCGCGTCTGGAACGGGGCAACCGGCACCAGCATCGCCACCTTCGAGCCACCCAAGGCTCCTACGCCTGAACCGCAAAAAACGGCAGCGGTGGCGAAGTAAAAGCGCAAGGTGGGGCCGTCGCTGCGCGCGGCTACCGGCGATACACCGTGTCGGCGGTTTGCAATCGCCGTCCGTGGGTAGCAGCAGTTCGAGAAGGCTCCGAGCAGTCCACCCGCAGCGCGGCTGTAGCGGCGCTCTGTGAGCGCCGAGCTGCGGCAACCCATCGGCAAGGATACACCACTCGGCGGTCACAGACCGCCGCTACAGGTTGGTAGTTTACCAGAGTGCGGATTCGACTTCGTTCGCGCGCTTGGGTAAGTCTTTCGCGTGCGCTCCAAAGGCAAAATCCTCGTCATCCGTGGGGGAGCCATCGGGGACTTCGTCCTGACTCTCCCGGTGCTCGCGGCGTTGCGGCGGCAGTTTCCTGACTCGCATCTCGAAGTCCTCGGCTACCCGCACATCGCCTCGATCGCGTTGCACGGCGGCCTCGCGGACGCGGTGCGCCCCGTCGAAGCTCGCGCGCTCGCCAGTTTTTTCACCGACATGGGCGACCTCGATGACGCGACGGGCCACTACTTCGCCGGGTTCCACATCATCGTTTCCTACCTCTATGATCCCGACGGCTTCTTCGCGGAGAACGTGAAGGCTTGCAGCAAGGCGCAGTTCATCCAAGGCCCGCACCGCCCGGACGAGACCAAGCCCGTCCACGCCACCTCAGTTCTGCTGAAGCCCCTCGAGCGCCTGGCGATCTTCGATGCCGACCCCGTGCCGCGCCTGAGCCTCAAGACGGCCCCGCTCATGGCGTCCGTGCTCGCCGTCCACCCCGGCAGCGGCAGCGAGAAGAAGAACTGGCCGCAGCCGCACTGGGCCAAGTTCCTGGCGCACGTGATGTCCGGCACGGAATGGAACGTTCTGCTCGTCGGCGGCGAGGCGGAAGGCAATCGCCTCGCCGAACTCGCGGCTCCCCTGCCCTCCTCCCGCGTCCGTATCGCACAAGGTCAACCGCTCCCAGAACTGGCGAACGCTCTCCGTTCCTGCCTAGGTTTCATCGGCCACGACTCCGGCATCACGCACCTCGCCGCCGCCGTCGGCCTCCCGGGCCTTGCGCTCTGGGCCGAGTCCAACGAAGCCATCTGGCACCCGCGCAGCCCTGCCTTCCGCGTGTTGCGCAACTCCGATGGCCTCGGGCACCTCTCGCCGGAGACGACGTTCACGGTGTTGAGGAATTTGCTCCTCCCTCGGTAGCAGCCGACGTGAGGAGGCTCCAACTGTTTCGTCGGATGGAGCCTCCTCACGTCGGCTGCTGCCGCCCGAATCTTACTCCGGCCACTTCAGCGTCAGCGTGCCGAGGATGCTGTGCGCCGTGTAGTCGTAGCCGTTGCCACCGGTCGGCTCCGTGTAGCGATTGAAACCGTATTGCAAGTTCACCGTCGCCCCGCGCTTCAGTCGTGTGGTCAGGCCAGCGAGCAAGCTGTGCTGGTCGTATTCCAATCCTGCCGGCAGCCCGCCCACGAAGTTGTTCTGCGCGTAGTCCGCACGCGACCACGCGTGGCTCACGCGCAAGTCCGTCGTCGCCGTCCACGCGAACGTCGCACCGCCCTGCACGCTCACGATGCCTCCCCGCCACGGCACGACTGAGGCCACACCATTCTGCGCGCTGCTGGCCCGGCTGTCCGTGTAGCTCGCGCTCGCGTTGAGCATCCAGCGGCGGAACGGCGTGAGCGTGTGGCCCATGCTGAAGGTATGCGCGTCGTGGTTCGCGGAGTAGAGCGCGCCGCCCGGAGTCGCGGCGGGGAGTCCGGGGAAAGCGTCCGTCGCCGTCACGTAGTCCGTGGCAGCCATCCGGTAGCCGAATTGCATCTTCCACCACGCCGCCGCCCGCCACGAGAGCCGCGCGTCCACCTCGTCGCCGTAGCTGGCCCGCTGACGCAGGAAGCCCGGATACGGCCCGCCCGGCGGGACGTATTCCAAGTTCGCGTAGTCCGTGCGTTTCTCGTTGCGGCGATAGCTGCCGGAGAGCGACATGCCCAATAACGGCGATGTGTGAAAGCCCGCGCGCAGGTCGCGCGCGTTCACATCCGCATCCGTGCGACGCAGGAAGGCAGCCCCGCCCGACTGCTGCTCGAAGACGCCCCGGGTCTCCTGCTGAAACCGGCCTTCCGCGTAGAGCACCGTGTGCGGCACTCCCGCATAGCGCAGCGCGAAGTGCTCTGTCGTCGAGCGCACATCGAGCTGTGAGTTCACCGCGATGGGCACCGGAAACGGAAGGCCGAAGACAACGATGCTGAGATTCTCGTCGCCGAGGCCGGTCTGCCGCGTCCACTCGCTCTGCACCGCACCGGACAGCGTCAGGTGCTCCCACGGACCCGCCAACGCCGATGCGCTAAACAGGTGCGACTCTCGCTTCAGCAGGATTTGGTTGGCGAACCATTGCTCGCCGTTCGTCGGCACGCCCGCCGCCGTCACGGTGTTCATCTGAAAGCCCGCATCGCCCTCCATCCGCGAGTAAAGATGCCCTGCCGAGCCGAACAGCCAGTCGGTCAACTGGCGTTCCAGCCGCAGCGCGTTCTGCCCCTGCCAGTGGCTGGCCTGCTCGCGCACCAACACGAGGGATGCGGGTGTGATCGTCGCGCCCGCAGTTCCGCTCCCGGGCGATGCCTGTTCCTTGCGCGTGCTGAGGTCGTAGAATTCCACGCGCAGGCTGTTCTCGATGCGCGTGTCGCGCCAGTCGTGTTCGAGGTCGAGCTTGAGGATATGCGTGTGCTCATCCACATAGCGCAGCGACGGGTAGATGTTCTTTGTCACGCCGCCTTGCGTGGAGTCGCCCCAGTGCAACGTGGACTGCACGCCGTCGCGGAAATGATACTCGTAACCCAGCGTCACGCGCGGCCAGTCGGGCAAGGTGAGTCCCACATCAAAGGCCGCGTGCCCACCGTCCATGAACAGCTCGCGGCCAAGCCGGAAACTCGGCGTGGCGAACGGTGCGTAGTTGCCGCCGGTGTCGTCGTAGTAGCGCCGCCATTGCTCGAACTCCGCGTGCACAAAACCGACATCGCGCCGGTCCAGCGAGAGCTTCACCGCGTAATCCTCGTCGTGCGGCAGCGCCCGCCCCGACAGCGAGAACCGCGTGTCCGAGTCGAGTTGCTGCTCCAAGGAAAAGCTCGCCGCACCGCCGGAAACGCCGGAGCGCAGCCCCGTGTGCTCGCGGAACTTCGCCTCGTTGCCGCTCACCGAGACCGCGCGAATCGCGGGCGCGACGGAGAACTCAATCTTCGGCTGGCGGCTGAACGCGTCCGCGTCCCACTTCACGCCTTGGTCAATCCACGCGCGCAGCTTGCCGACCTGCTCGGCGGTGAGCGGCTCGCCCTTGCCCGCTGGCGGCATTTGCGTGTCCACGTCCAGCCGCGCGACGGCGTGAATCAACCGGCTCTCCGCGCTGCGGCCCGGCAGGATGGCCGGCCCGCTCGTCCCGCCGCGCAATGCAGCATCACGCGTGTCGAGACGGAATCCGCCCTTGGGTTTCACCGCGCCATGGCAGCGAAGGCAGGAGCTTTCGAGGATGGGTTGGATGTCCTTCACGAAGTCAATCGCAGTGAGGGAAGGCGGCGGCAACTTGCTCAAGTCGGCCCCGCTTGCAAAGACGGCGATTGCGCAGAGCACGCCACACGCAACACGCCACACGCGCGCTCGTGCTCCGTGTTGCGTGCTGCGTGTTGAAGTGGCTGTCGCCATGAGAATGCCCCGTTAGTATCTCAACTTCGGGTCAATGTTCGAGCCATGCACCGCCGTGTGGCAGCCGGCGGCCCAGCAGGTCGCGCGGCTGATGAACGCGCCGTGCGAGGTGTTGCCGAAGACGATGTCGCCGGTCGTGGTCTGCGTCTGCGCGTGGCACTTGATGCAGAGATTTGCGTCGCGTTGGTGCAAAAGTTTCTGCGTGAACGAGCCGTGCGGCGTGTGGCAAGCCACGCAACCCTCGCGCAACGCCTCGTGGCCGAAGACATGCGGCTTGCTCTGCTCACGATGGCAGTTGGCGCACGTCTCGTTCAGCCGCGAGAGCGCGAGGCCGCCCTTGGGTTTGTGGATGTCGAAGCCGTGGGCGTCGTGGCACTGGCCGCAGTGAAGTTTGCCTTCGAGGACTTGGTGATGATGCGGCAGCCGGAACTCCGCGTGTGTCTGGACGTGGCAGGCGAGGCACGTCTCCGGCGACTTGCGCGGGTTGACGATGAACTTGTCGCGCCCCAACCCGCCGGTCTGGACGTGCTTGCTGCCCGGCCCGTGACAGGACTCACAGCCGGTCTGCCCCGCGAGTCGCGGGCTGTCGGAGTGGAAGCGCCCGTGCGCGCTGGCGGCGAAGGAGCGTGTGTAATTCGTGTGGCAGTCGGCGCAGGCGGCGTTGCCGACGAAGGTCGCGCCCTCGACCTTCGGCGGTGCGGAGACCGTGCGCTCGACGGTGGAGCAGGAGCTAAGGAATAGGCACGCGCAGGCGGTTAGAAGGAGGAACGGGACCGCCAGCCAGCGGAGGACGCGTTTGCCAGTGGCAGTCACAACCGTGAGCGTGCCGTGAACCGGGAGCAGATTTCAACGCAAAGGCGCAAGGACGCAAAGACGCGAAGAGGAGACAAGTTGGCTGAAGTCTGAACGCCATCTTCTACCAACGTCTGAAGGTAATCGGGGGAATGCCAGCCGGATTCCACGACGCATGCCTTCTCCCTTCCTCGGAGGAGGGGAGAAGGTGGCCGCAGGCCGGATGAGGGGTGGGGCTGCCAACGGCGCACCACGTAACCCCTCACCCCAACCCTCTCCCCTTCATCCGATGAAAGGGAGAGGGGGAAGAGGCGGGTGTGATTCTTGAGGGTGTCTCGGCTCAGATGCGCGGCGTCCACGTTGGCTTCCCGGTCTTGCGGGACTTCGCGGGTTTCTTGCCGTAGCTCACCTGGCGGGTCGGGGCTTCGCCGCCGGCCATGCGCTTCAGCTCGTTGATTTGGTCGCGGTAGAGCGCGGCTTTCTCGAACTCCAAGTTGTTCGAGGCTTCAATCATCTGGCCTTCCAACTCGCGGATGGTCTCGGTCACGTCGAAGTCGCCGGCAGCTTCGTGGAGCATGCCGGTGGCGACGTCGCGCAACTCCTTCTGCGACGAAAGGCTTTCTTCCATCACGCGCGTGACGCTGCGTGGGGTGATGCTGTGAGTGGTGTTGTAGGCGACTTGTTTCTTCCGCCGATACTCGCAGACGGTGAGGAAGCGCTGGATGCTCTGCGTCTTCACGTCGGCGTAGAGGATGACTTCGCCGTTGAGGTGACGCGCGGCGCGGCCAGCGGTCTGGATGAGGCTGGTCTCGCTGCGGAGGAAGCCTTCCGTGTCGGCGCCGAGGATGGCGACGAGGGAAACTTCCGGCAGGTCGAGG
>SXTU01000209.1 GCA_005791875.1 Verrucomicrobiales bacterium | reverse complement strand
GCCACGAGAGTCGCACACCGCTGAACGGCGTGATCGCGATGACGGGCCTGTTGCTGGAGACCACGCTCACGCCGGAGCAGCGGGAGTTCACCGAGACCATCCGCAACTCCGGCAACGCACTGCTGGCGGTCATCAACGACATCCTAGACTACTCGAAGATCGAGTCGGGCAAGCTGACGCTCGAGACGCAGCCCTTCAACCTCCGCGAGTGCGTTGAGGACTCGCTCGACCTGCTCGCCGCCAACGCTGCGCAGAAGGACCTCGATCTCGTCAGCCACATCGACGACGTTCCGGAGATGGTCGTGGGCGATGTCACACGCGCGCGGCAGATACTCGTCAACCTCATCGGCAACGCGGTGAAGTTCACGCACAAGGGCGAGGTGGCTGTGCATGTCAGGCACGCGAAGGGCGAGGACGGCACGGCGCCGGCGAAGGACTTTGGCCTGCCGGTGATGTTGCAATTTTCCGTGCGCGACACGGGCATCGGCATCGCGGATGACAAGCTGGACCAGCTCTTCAAGTCCTTCAGCCAGGTGGACGCCTCGACCACGCGGCACTACGGCGGGACGGGCCTGGGCCTGGCCATCAGCAAGAATCTCGCGCAGCTCATGGGCGGCGCGATGTGGGTGACGAGCGTCGCGGGCAAAGGCTCGACGTTTCATTTCACGCTCTCGGTGCAGCCCTCGCCGCCCCGCTCGACGGAGACGCCGCCGGTGTTGCGGGGGCTTACGACGCTGCTCGTGGACAAGAACACGACGCAGCGGCACTCGCTGGCGTCGCAGTTCGCGCGCTGGGGATTGAATGTGAAGGAGGCCAGCAGCTCGACGGAGGCGCTCGAATGGATTCAAGGCGGCGGGCGCTTCCATCTCGCGGTGATTGACCGGAGCCTGCCGGAGATGAATGGCGTCGCGCTCGGCAAGGAGATCCGCAAGTTCGCAGGCTTGGAGAAGGTGCCGCTTGTGCTGCTGACTTCGCTGGCTGACCGCAAGGATGATCTGGAGGCGACGGGCGGCAACTTCGCCGCGTGCCTCTCCAAACCCGTCAAGCACGGCCAGCTTCGCGACGCGCTCATTCGCGCCGTCATCGGCACGCCCGCCGAGTCGAAGGCCGCCACGAAGCCGCCCGAGGGCACGCTCGCAGATCGTTTCCCGCTTCGCTTCCTGCTGGCCGAGGACAACGCGGTGAACCAGAAGGTCGCGCTGCGTTTGCTCCAGCAGTTTGGCTATCTCGCCGATGTGGCGCACAACGGAGTCGAAGCCGTCGCCGCCGTTTCCACGCGGCCCTACGACGTGATCTTCATGGACGTGCAGATGCCGGAGATGGACGGCCTGCAAGCCACGCGCCGCATCCGCGAGTTCGAGCAGGTGCCCGGCGCGGCGCGAATGCAGAAGCACATCATCATCGCGATGACCGCCAACGCGATGGTGGGCGACCGCGAGCGTTGCATGGCCGCCGGGATGGATGACTACCTGCCCAAGCCCGTCCGCCCCGACGCGCTGCGGACGATGATCGAGAAGTGGGGCAAGACTCTGGTCCGTTTTGCTGAACCTGCGTCCGCCGCGAAGACTGACGACACAGCCATTTTCACCCGCAAGCCGGCCATGCCCGGGCATTTACCCAACATGACAAACCCAGCCAGCACCCAGCCGCCCGAAGAGGCTCCGCCCGTGGACATAGACACACTCACCGACCTGGCCGGCGGCGAGGATGGACTGGGCGAGTTGGTGGAACTGTATCTCACGCAGACCGCTGGGCAGATCGAGATCATCCGCACCGCCAACGCTGAGGGCAAGGCGTCCGAGGTCCGGCGCGTCGCGCACAGCGCCGCCGGCGCGAACGCGACGTGCGGCATGGAGGGCGTGGTGCCTCCCTTGCGCGCGCTGGAGCACATGGGCGAGATCGGCAATCTCGACGGGGCCACCGCCGAGATCGAAACGATCACGCGCGAGTTTGCCCGCATCAAAGCCTTCCTGGAAAAGCAGATCAAGCCCTGACGCCGCCGCTCCATCGCGCATGAAGAGACTGCTCATCATCGAGGACGACCGCATCATTGGCAGCATCTACTCGAAGAAGTTTGCGGTGGAGGGCTTCAACGTCGAGGTCGCAGAGGATGGGCAGACGGGGCTGGAGCGAATCCTCGCCTTCCAGCCCGACATCGTCCTGCTCGACCTGATGCTGCCCAAGCTCAACGGGCTGGACATCCTCAACCGCGTGCGCGCGATGCCGGAGTTCCAGCGCCTGCCCATCATCGTCTTCTCGAACGCCTACATGACCAGCGTCATTGACGCCGCGTGGAAGGCGGGCGCGACGACGGTGCTGACCAAGTCCAGCACCAGCCCGAAGAAGCTCACCGAGACCATTCACGAGTTGCTCGCCCAGGCTGAGGTCGCACCGGCACCTGCCGCTGCGACCGCCGCTGCCCCGCCTGTCGCTGAAGCTCCTGCCGCCGCTCCGGCCAAGCCGGCTTCCGCGGACGACGATGCCTTCCGAGTCGAACAGCGCCGCCAGTTCCTCGCCCGCTTGCCGCAGTTCAACCAGGCCATCCGCGACCTCCACCAGAACTTCCTCAAGACCGAGGATCGCACCGCCAAGATCGCCGCGGCCGGCGAGCTGTATCGCCACATTCACGCGTTGACCGGCAGTGCGGGAATGGTCGGCGTGGACATCATTGCGCGCATCTCCGCCGCCTACGAGGCGCTCCTCAAGGAGATGCACGACAAGCCCGGCAACATCAACGTCTCCACCACGCGCACTTCCACGCAGACGCTCTTCTTCATCTCCGCGCTGCTGGAGAAAGCCGCACAGCTCCCACACCTCACGAGCTTCGACCCCGTCGTGCTCGCCGTGGACGACGAGGGGATTTCCCGCAAGGCCGTGATGCTCTCCATCGAGAAGGGCGGCGTGCGCGGCGTGGCCTGCGATAACGGGGCCAGCGCGCTTCTGAAGGCCCGCGAGACTCACTTCGATCTCATCGTGCTCGACGTGGACATGCCCGGCATGAACGGCTACGAGCTTTGCTCCAAGCTGCGGTTGCTGCCCGATTACAAGGACACGCCCGTCATCTTCGTCACCGGTCTGAGCGACTTCCAAAGCCGCGCACGCTCGACACTCAGCGGCGCGAATGACCTCATTGCCAAGCCCTTCGTCTTTGTGGAACTCAGCGTGAAGGCGTTGAGCTACTTGCTGAAAGCCCAACTCGTGGTCCAGCGCGTGATGTGAGAGGAGCTGTGGGAGCGCGGCATTCATGCCGCAGCAGGCCGTGTTTGCGAAAGGCTCGTCCGGTGGAAGGGAAAATTCCTGCGGCATGAATGCCGCGCTCCTCCCCGCTTTGACTTCCCCCCGTCCGCTCGCTAGCGTCCGCGCATGGACAGCCTGCACGCGCCGTGGCGCATCCAATACATTCTCGGGCCAAAACAAAGCGACGCCGATGGGCGCTCGCTCTTCGCCGCCATTGGGCAGTCGTCCGATGACGTGGCGCATCACGTCATCTGCCGCGCGAAGACTTCCTACGCCGTTCTCAACACGTATCCCTACAGCGCCGGGCACACTCTCATCTGCCCATATCGCCAGGTGGCCGACCTGCCGGAACTCACCGACGAGGAGACGATGGAAATGCAAGTCCTGCTCCGCC
Organism: Verrucomicrobiales bacterium; assembly: GCA_005791875.1. Classification (GTDB taxonomy): domain Bacteria; phylum Verrucomicrobiota; class Verrucomicrobiia; order Limisphaerales; family SXTU01; genus SXTU01. The sequence continues at coordinate 25,664 of SXTU01000209.1, read as the reverse complement.
GCGTGCAGGCCGCCATCCGCAAGGTCATGCGCCCTGACGGATTCAACGTCGGCCTGAATCTCGGCAAGGTTGCCGGAGCCGGCATCGTCGAGCATCTGCACTGGCACATCGTCCCGCGCTGGCTCGGCGACACGAACTTCATGCCCATCACCGGCAGCACCGCCGTCCTTCCCGAGGCCCTGGACGAAACCGCCGCCAAACTCCGCGCCGCGCTGGCCGAAACCCACTGAGCCATGCCCTCCGAAACTCTCCATTACGAGAACGCGCGGTTCGCCCAGCAGCTTTTCCACAACGACCCGCGCAACCTCAAGGCGATCGAGGCCGAGCTGGGCGTCAAGGCCACCGCACGCGACGCGTGGATCAAGCTCGAAGGGGATGCCGAGCCTGTCGAGCGCGCACGGCACTTGTTCCGCCAGCTCGAAGCCTCGCTGAAGATGGGTGCCGCCATCCACCAGCGCGACTTCACATCCGCGCTTGAGATCGTGAAGACCGAGGGCGTCGCGGCGCTGCAAGGCCTGCACTCCGAGCGCATCCAGACTTCGCAGCGCAAGAGCACTGTCCTGCCCAAGACCACCGGCCAGAAAAAATACGTCGAGGCCATCCGCACGCACGACGTGACGCTCGGCGTCGGTCCCGCCGGCACCGGCAAGACCTACCTTGCGATGGCGATGGCCGTCTCCGCACTGCGCGAGGGCACAGTCTCGCGCATCATCCTCACGCGTCCGGCAGTCGAGGCGGGCGAGGCGCTCGGTTTCCTTCCCGGTGACTTGCATGAGAAACTCACGCCCTACCTTCGCCCGCTCTACGACGCCTTGCACGACATGCTGCCGGGCGAGGAAATCGAGAAGCACATGGAACGCGGCGTGATCGAGGTCGCGCCTCTGGCGTATATGCGCGGGCGCACGTTGAACCACGCGTTCATCGTCCTGGACGAGGCTCAGAACACCACGCCCGAGCAGATGCTCATGTTCATGACGCGCCTCGGCTTCAACTCCAAAGCCGTCGTCACTGGCGACCCCACGCAGACCGATCTGCCCGGCCACAAGACCTCCGGACTGCGCGAGGCCGTCAAGGTGCTCGGGAAAGTCGAGGGTATCGCCATCGTCGAGTTCACCCGGCGCGACATCGTGCGGCACCCGCTGGTGCAACGCATCATCGTGGCGTATGAGGAGCATCGCGGGAAAGGGAGTAACGCGTGATGCGTAAAACGTAAGATGGCTTCCGCACCCGCCGCTCCGCTTACGCGTTACGCATCACGCATCACGCTCCAGCTTCGCAATCGCCAGCGCGACCGCCGGCTCAACATACCTTTCCTCCGCAACGTTCTCCGCTACGTCCTCACGGAGCAATTGCGCGTCCCGACCGCCGACCTCTGCTTCCACTTCGTCACCGCCGAGGAGATGGCCCGCGTGAACTGGCAGTTCCTCCAGCACGAAGGCAGCACGGACGTGATCACCTTTGACTACGGCGAGCGGTCAGCGGTCAGCGGTCAGCGGTCAGCGGTGTTGAACGGCGAGGCATTCATCTGCGTGGCGGACGCGGTGAAGCAGGCGCGGGAGTTCAAGACGAGCTGGCAAAGCGAAGTCGTGCGCTACGCCGTCCACGCTGTGCTGCACCTCCGCGGTTACGACGACTTGCAGCCCGCGAGACGTCGCGTGATGAAGCGTGAGGAGAACCGTCTCGTGCGCGAACTCGCAGCCGCTTTCGACCTCGACCAACTCGAAACCCGAAACTCCAAACCCTGAACTCGGTTTCTTCCAGCGGCCTGATCCTGCGCACCCGTCCGCTGACGGAGACGAGCCTCATTGTCCACTGGCTCACGCCAGACTTGGGCCGCGTAGCGACGGTGGCCAAGGGCGCGCGGCGGCCGAAGTCTTCGTTTCGCGGGAAGCTCGATCTCTTCTACGAGGCGGACTTCAGTTTAGCCCGCAGCCGTCGCAGCGAACTGCACACGCTCCGCGAAGTCAGCCTGCGCCAGACGCATTCGCGGCTACGTGAGGACATGCACGCGCTTCAGCAAGCTGCCTACTGCACCGCGCTTCTGGAGCAGAGCACGGAGACGGAAACGCCGATCCCCAACATCCACGCGCTGTTCAAGGCATTACTCGGCGAAGTCACGCGCGGCGCGCCCGAGCCGCGCACCGTGCTGGCGTTCGAGGCGAAGCTGCTCGTCGAACTGGGCCAGCAGCCGGACATGGACGATGCGAAACTCAGTCCCGGCAGCCGGCAGATATACGCGCGGCTGGAGACAGAGGACTGGCCAGCGCTCACTCGGCTCAAGCTGAGTTACGGTCAGGAGATCGAGCTGCGCCAGTTCCTACACGGCTTCCTCATCTACCACATCGGCAAGATTCCGAAGGGCAGGGGAGAGGCGGTGTAGCGGTGGTCCGTGACCGCCGAATTTCTGCGAGACAGCGGCCCAAGGCGCTCTCAGACCGCCGCTACCGGTGCTACATGTTGAACTCCGGGCCGAGGTAAATCTCGCGGGCCTTCGGGTCGTTCAAGAGGTCTTCCGCGTTGCCTTCGTAGATGACCTGGCCACGGTGGATGAGGTAGGCGCGGTCGACGAGCTTGAGCATCTCCCGGGCGCTGTGGTCGGTGATGAGAATGCCCAGGCCACGGTCCTTCAAGCGGCGGACGATCTTGCTGACCTCGTATTGCGCGATGGGGTCGATGCCCGCGAGCGGTTCGTCGAGCAGCAGCAGCTTGGGCGTGGTGACGAGCGCGCGCGTGATCTCCAGCCGCCGCTTTTCGCCGCCGCTCAATTGATAGGCCATGCTCTTGGCGAGCGCGGTCAGGTCGAGTTCCTCCAGCAAATACTTCAGCCGCACCTGCCGTTCGTCTTTGTCCATCACGCAGGTTTCGAGGATGGCGAGAATGTTGTCCTCGACACTGAGCTTGCGAAACACGCTGGGCTCCTGCGTGAGATAGCCGATGCCCAGCCGCGCGCGCTCGTGCATCGGGCTGTGCGTGATGTTGTGCCCGTGGAAGCGCACCGCGCCCTCGTCAGGCCGCACGACGCCGACGACCATGTTGAATGTCGTGGTCTTGCCCGCGCCGGTCGGCCCGAGCAAGCCGACAATCTCGCCCGCATTGACGTGGATGGACACGCCGTCCACCACGCGGCGGTGGCGGTAGGCTTTGGCGAGTTGCTTCGCGGTGAGCAACGGCTCAGTGCTGGCAGGCGTCGGCTCCATCGGCGTCAGGGTTTCTTGGCGGGTGCGTTCGTCTTCGCCGGCGTGAAGGTGGTGGTGCTCTCGCCGTAGGACTCGAACACTCCCTTGGCCCGGTAATACAAGAACTTCGGCGCGCGGCTTGTGAATTCTCCCCGGAGGACGCGAACATCGCCGGTCAGCTCGAAGGCGTCGTTGGTGGCATGGTAAACCACGCGGTCGGCGAAGGCCTGAGTGGAGTCCACCTTGTTCGAGAAGACCACGTTTCCCAGCGCCTCGGCCTCGCGGATGCGGCCGCCCATCGCGTTGAGCGGGGGCGTGTTGGTGCTGGGCGGCGACGGTGTCGCAGGCGGCTGGTTCGTGCTTTTCACGCTCTTCAAGTCGAGAAGCAGCCGGAGCGACTCGCAGCGGAGGAAGAACTGCGGGTCGTTCACGCGCACGTTCGTCTTGTAGGTCGCCACGCCGTCGGTGAGGGAGATGCTGGCGGGGCCGCTGGCGAGCACTTCGATGGGCTGCGGCCCGGCCACGGCCTTCGGCGCGATGGGCGCGGTGGTGGAGGTGTTGAACAAGGTGTTCTGCGCGCTGACGGCGGCGAGCCCGGCCATCAATGCGAGGGGTAGGAAGGTGCGGACGGTCATGGGCTCGTTGGCTTTGGCGCGTTGAAGCCTTCGCTGGTGATGTGTGTGGAGACGTCGTTTGAGATGACGAGGTGGGATCCGACCTGATGCCACTCAAAGCCGGTGCCGGTCATCAAGAAACTGCCGTCCGGGCGCGAGATGACCATGCGCTCGGCGGAGCTGGCGATTTTCCGGGCCGGGTCAATCAAGCAATGCGGCGCCTCAATCACGAAGTTCGTCGTCGTGCCGGCGAGGCTGTGTGTGTAGCTCTCCACCCGCAGGTCGCCGACGAGATACCTGCCACCCTCGACGGGCTTGGCCGTCCGGCCGAGCATGACGGAGGTGGGCTGCTTGGAGTCGCCTTCGTAGAACGGGATGCGGATGCCGCGCGCGGTGCCGAGGCCGGTCGCGTTGGAGACCTGGGTTTGCAGCGCGGCGACCGCGAGCGCCCCGGCGACGGACAGCCGCCGCTCATGCCGCTTCGCCAGAACGATCGCGGCGATTCCAGCGACGAGGAGCAAGCCCACGCCGAGAGCGATTAGTTTTGTCGAGCCAACGGTCATTTCGCGTGTCGTTCGATGATCGTCGCCCATTTTCCTTGGGCTTTCAAAATCATTTCCACGACCTCCCGCACGCAACCGTTGCCGCCGTTGGTCTTGGTGATGAAGTGCGCGAGCGCCTTTGCTTCTGACCGCGCGTCGGCGGGAGAGATCGCCAGTCCCACGCGGCGCAACACGCCGAGGTCCACCACGTCGTCGCCGACGAAGCAAGCGTCAGCCCAGCCCAGACCTGTCTCGGCGAGGATGCGCTCGACCGCAGGCACCTTGCCGTCGCGAGTTTGCACGATGAAGTCGGTCTTCAGCTCCTCCGCGCGTCGCGTGGTGATGGCCGAGGGCCGCGCGGAGACCCAGCCGACCTTCAGCCCCGCGTGCGCCGCGAGCCGCTGCCCGAGGCCGTCGTGGACATGGAAGCGTTTGAACTCGCCGTCGCCCGTGATGAAGATCGCGCCATCCGTGAGCACACCGTCCACGTCGAGGAGGAGAAGTTTGATGCGCTTGAGGCGGGAGCGGAGCTGGGAAGCGGAGAGATTGGGCATGGCGCGGGAAATGACCAGTTTTCAATGTCCAATGTCCAGTGAATGACCAATGCCCAAGGCCCGCCGTGGCCGTGGGTCCAGTCCTGCTTCATCCGACGCGCCATTGGTCATTGAGCCTTGGTCAATCATTGGGAATTGGACATTGGTCATTGGACATTCTCACCGCACCGCCGCTCTCACCTTCAGGAAGCCCTTCAGCAGCCCCGCCATCTCCGCCAGCGGAATCATGTTCGGCCCGTCGCTCATGGCCTTGTCCGGCTCAGGGTGCGTCTCGATGAAGAGGCCGTCTGCGCCGGCGGTGAGGGCGCAGCGGGCGAGCAGCGGCGCGAACTCCCGTTGGCCAATCGTCCGATCACCGCCCGCGCCGGGCTGCTGGACGGAGTGCGTGGCGTCGAAGACGACGGGGAAGCCCGACTGTTTCAGCACGGGGATGGCCCTCATGTCCGAGACGAGGTTGTTGTAGCCGAAGGTCGTGCCGCGTTCGGTCACGAGAAGTTTGTGTCCGCCCGCGAGCTTCGCCTTCTCCACCACGCGGCCCATTTCGGCGGGCGAGAGGAATTGTCCTTTCTTAAGGTTCACAATTTTCTCGGTCGCCACGGCGGCTTCGATCAAGTCCGTCTGTCGGCAGAGGAAGGCCGGGATTTGGAGAATGTCCACCACCTCACCGGCGGCGAGCGCCTGCACCTCGGTGTGAACATCCGTGATGACCGGCACGCCGAGCTGCGTGCGAATGCGCTCCAGCACCGCGAGGCCATCGGCCAGTCCGGGGCCGCGGAAGGCTTTGCCGGAGGTGCGATTCGCTTTGTCGTAGCTGGCCTTGAAGACGTAGGTGATGCCCAGCCGCGCGCAGACCTTCTGCAGATGCCGCGCGATTTCGAAGCACAGCGCCTCGCTCTCAATCACGCACGGACCGGCGAGCAGGAAGAGCCGTTTGCGTGCCGCGAGAGTTTTCCAAAGTGAATCAGTGGTGTTCCGCACACAGAGTTTGTAGCAAGAGCGCGCGGAGCGGGGAAGGAGTGAATCAGTGCGAGGACCGTGGAGGAATATCTGTCCGCGACGGGCGAGGAGTCCGGGAGATGTCAGGGATTCACCGGCAGGCTGTTCGTCTTGCGATACTCAGAGTGGCCGTCGAAGAAGCTGTAGTTGCGACCGCCGCTGTGGGGCGGAGGGACGTTGTTGCCCAGATACAAGGTCGTGCTTAACGTGTTCGCGGCGTTGTAGTTGATGCCGTCAATGTCACTGATCATCCAGATGGCGGAGGGCGAGGACACATCCAGCCCGTTGGCAGCCGTCGTCCCGGCGGAGCTGAGTTGTGCCAGTCGTTTGGTGGTCGTGACCGGAGCGCTGTTCGGGTCCCCGAACAAGAGTCCCGGCACCGTTGCGGATGCCGCAGCTCCACGGTTGTTGAGCACGAAGGAAAGGCGCGCCGGGCTGAGGGCGCTGCCCGCGATGACATACTCCATCGCCTGACGGTTGCTGGGGCAGGACCAGACGGTGTTGTTTGTGTTGCCGGAGCCGAGATAGCGGCCGAGGTGAGCTGGATTGCTCAAGTAGAGCGCGCTGGGGTTGGCACCGGGATGTCGGACGCCGCGCAATGCCGGACCTGGGAGAAAGCCATCTGCGTCCTCGGCATAGAGTGTGACGGCCAACCCGACTTGTCTGAGGTGATTGAGGCACTTCGTGGCGCTGGCCTTCTCCTTGGCCTTCGCCAGCGCTGGCAGGAGCATGCCGGCAAGGATCGCGATGATGGCGATCACCACAAGGAGTTCGATGAGCGTGAAGCCGGAGCTGGTGCGACTTGGCTTGTTCGCAGCGGGGGAACTTAGTTGCATCGGGCGGCAATGTAGCCGGGCCGGACAGTCCCGACAACTGCGCTTTTCGCCGCGAAGACAAACGATCCGTGCTGCCGAATCCACCCTTGCAGTTTCGCGCTTCGTTCCTAGACTCACGCTCCCGCTGGCGGCAGGCCGGCGGTTTGATGAGCGAGCGCCGGATTTTCTACTTCGACAATAACGCCACCACACGGGTCGCCCCCGAGGTCGTCGCGGCTATGACGCCGTTCTTCACCGAGCGGTGGGGCAATGCGTCGAGTGCCTATTCTTTCGGCAATCAGGTGGTGAAGGATTTGGACCTCGCCCGCGAGCAGGTGGCCGCGCTCATCGGTGCGGACCCGCGAGAAATCGTCTTCACCAGTTGCGGCACGGAGGCGAACAACACGGCCATTCACAGCGCGCTGGTGACCCAGCCCGGGAAGCGTCACGTGCTCACCACGGCGGTCGAGCATTCGGCGAACATAAAGTTCGGCGAGTATCTTCGGCGTCGCGGCTACGAGGTGACTTTCCTGCCGGTCGAGTCGGACGGCTCGCTTGACTTGCACCTGCTGGAGAAGTCCATCCGGCCCGACACCGCCATTGTCTCCGTCATGTGGGCGAACAACGAGACGGGCGTTCTCTTCCCGTTGGAGGAGATCGCCGCCATCTGCCGCAGCCGTGGCGTCCTCTATCACACCGACGCCGTCCAGGTGCCGGGCAAACTCAAGGTGGACGTGGATGCGTTGGGCGTGGACTTCCTCTCGCTCTCCGCCCACAAGCTGCACGCGCCGAAGGGCGTCGGCCTGCTCTACTGCCGTTACACCGCGCCGTATCACTCGTATCTGATCGGCGGCGGTCAGGAGAAGGGCCGTCGCGGTGGGACCGAGAACGTGCCTTACATCGTCGGCTTCGGAAGCGCGGCGGAACTGGCCCTGGCTTCGATCCAAGACGAGAACACCCGCATCCGCGCGCTGCGCAACCGGCTGGAGCAGACGATTCTCGCGACGATCCCCGACACCTGCCGCAACGGTGGCCGCGACGCACGCCTCCCGAATACGAGCAACCTCAGCTTCGGCGGCTGCGAAGGCGAGGGCATCCTGCTGCTGCTGGACCGCGAGGGCATCTGCGCCTCCAGCGGCTCGGCCTGCACCACAGGCTCGCTGGCACCCAGCCATGTGCTGACGGCGATGGGCCTCACCCCAGCCCGCGCAAAAAGCTCTGTGCGTTTCAGTCTCGGCATCTACACCACCGCCGAGGAGGTGGATTATCTGCTTGAGAAGCTGCCGCCAATCATCGCGCGCCTGCGTGGCGCGAGCGCGGAGGGAAGCCACGCGACGCAGACTCTCGCAGCCAGTGCGATGCCCACTCCTGTCGCAGCCTAGACGGCGGTCGCTGACCCGGCAGATTCGTTTTCCAGCAAGTGCTTGCCGTTGCGGGGCGTGAATGTTTAATCTCTCCGCGTCGCCGCCCGGCACGGCTCGCCGGACTGTTCGGCAGAGATTGGCGGGCCGACGATCGGGCAGCGACCGGCGATCACATGCGCGTCATCTACAGTTATCAGGGCAAAGAAGAAGTCCGCACCTTCGAGCGCGGCGAAATTCTCATCGGCCGCCTCAGCCCGTTGAGCGCGCCTGATCTGGACTTCGGCGCTGATCCCACGGTTTCGCGCAAGCACTGCCGAATCAAGGTTTCCAACGGCGAAGTCTGGATCGAGGACCTCCGAAGCACCAATGGCACCGTGGTGGACGGCGAGTATATCGAGAGCGCCCAACTCACGCCCGACAGCGTGGTCCGCACAGGGGAGAGCAGCCTGCGCATCGAGTTCACCCCGCCGCCAGCAGCCCCCGCCGCTAGGCCGACCCCGTCCAAGCCAGTTCAGCCCAAGCCTGTCTCCGTCCCTGCGCCTGCGCCCGATGGCAACATGATGATTCCGTCGGTGAACACGATGGCTCCCAAAGCGTCGTCACCGGCTCCCAGCCCCGCGCCGATGGGAATTCTACCGCCGAAGTCCGGAGTGCTGCCGCCGGGACCCCCGCTCGTTGCGAAGCCTGCACCGGCTCCTGCACCCGCACCCGAGGCACCAAAAGTTTCCGTGGTGGCCAGGCCCGCTCCCATTCCTGAGCCAGTCGCGGCACCAGCCCCGGTTCCGGTGCCTGCCGTGGCAGCGCCAGCTCCCGTTCCGAAGCCAATTGCTGCCGCTGCCGACACCGCTGCAGAGAGCGACTTCAAGCGCCGGCTCGCCAGCCTGTATCAGGTGCCGCTTACGTTCACGCCGGAGATGCGGTTGCAGGACATGCTTCAAGCCATTTTGGAGCGAGTCCTCACCCTCGTCCCCGGAGCCAGGCGCGGCGCGCTGATGCTGCACAACCCCGACACCGGGCGCGTGCAGGTGAGCGCGAGCATCCCGCAGGGCGAGGTGGTGGTGAGCGAGTCCCTCGCGCGCCGCGTCATGGACGAGGCCCACGGATTCATCCTCCAGCGCAGCAACGAGTCAGCCGCGCTGGATGCCCGGCTCGTCACCGTCGAGACCGGCATGTATGCGCCGATGCTGCTCAAGGAGAAGCCCCTCGGCGCGATCTACCTCGACGACCCGCAGCGCAGCGAGTCCTTCAGCGAGGACGACATGCAGTTCCTGCTCGCCGTCGCGCACTACGTCGGGGTGATCATCTTCAACCAGGAGTTGCAATCCGGCCTGCAGCACAACGCAACGCTGCTCGGCCGCATCTCGGTCAAGTTCCCGCCCCGCGTGCAGGAGCGCCTGCTGGAAACCGTCCGCCAGGAACGCCTTCAAGCCGGCCTTCAGAAGTCCGAGCTGCCCGTGCTCTGCGCCGACCTCCGGGGCTTTGCCACGGTCGCCGGCCTCGCACCCGCTGAGGCGGCCGCGATGTTTGCCGACTACCACGGGGCGGTGCTGGACGCCGTGTTCCGCTACGACGGCACGCTGCTCAAGTCCGGTGGCGAGGAGCTCGTCGCGGTCTTCGGCTCGCCCGAGGCGGACTTGCAGCACAGCGAAAAGGCCGTCTGCGCCGCAGTTGCGATGGAAGCCGCCGTCAAGGAGATCAACGCACGCCGCACCGCCCAGAGCGACCCGATGTGGCAGCTGGCCGCCGGCGTCCACATCGGCGAAGTCATCCACGGATTCGTCGGCTCGGCCGGACGCATGGAGTTCGTCGCCCTCGGCGCTGGCGTCACGCGCGCCGGACACTACTGCAAGGGCGCACACGATGGCGAAGTCCTCATCGGCCCCGAAGTTTACCAGAAGGTTTTCAAAATCATTGAGGCTGATCGCGCCACCGTCTCGCACAAGGAGTTCGGAGAGTTCCACTGCTACCGCGTCAAGAGCCTCAAGGGCGGCAAGCCGGCGTGAGCGAGCTTTCAGCGATCAGCATTAAGCGCTCAGACACGAGCCCGAAGGAAACCCCGCGCATTTTTTCGCTGACTGCTGACCGCTGGTAGCTGACTACTAACAACATGATCCACGTCGGCATTGGCTACGATGTTCACCAACTCGTCGAGGGCCGCAAGCTCATCCTCGGCGGCGTGGACATCCCCCATACGAAAGGTCTCGACGGCCACTCCGACGCCGACGCCTTGATGCACGCCATCACCGACGCCGTGCTTGGCGCGATTGGCGAGGGGGACATCGGCCAGTTCTTCCCGAACACCGACCCGCGCTGGAAAGGCGCGCCCAGCCGTATCTTCCTCGAAGAGGCTGCGCGCCAAGTCACCTTGCGCAAAGGCCGCCTTGTCAACGTGGACGCCACCCTCATCGCCCAGGCCCCCAAGATCATGCCCCACGTCCAGGCGATGAAGGCAAACATCTCCGACGCCCTCGGACTGGACCCGAGGAAGGTCGGTATCAAGGCCACGACCAACGAGACCATGGGTTTCATCGGCCGCGAAGAAGGCATCGCAGCGATGGCCGTGGCCATCGTGGACTTGCCGGAGTAAAAGCGAACCTCCGCGGCTGAACGCTGAAAGCTGACCGCTAACCGCTCCCCAGAATGGCCATCAAATCTGAAGTCGGCTGGACCCGCAGAAACGAGGACGGCACCAAGCTGGAAATCTCCGCGCGCCGCTTTGGTGGCGAGTGGCACTTTTTCCACCAGCTCAAGCGCGCCGAGGACTGGCTGCCCATCAAGAACCCGCCGCTCGAAGACTGGCTCGAACTCCTCGACTCCATCCGCCGCCGCATTAATCGCCGCCTCCTGACCCCAGACGAGGAGACCCGCGTGAAGAAGATGATTTACGACCGCTTCCCCGGCACGAAGCTCGACTGACCGACCCCCTATCCGCCATTCCCCATGCCCCACCCCCTGATTCTGGTCACCCCTTGCCAGCAGGCCGCCGGCACCGAGTTTGCCGACGCCTCCATCAGCCTCTCGAACCGCTACACGCAGGCCATCAACGACGCGGGCGGGATGCCGCTCGTCCTCCCCGTCACGGCCACGCGCGACCAGATCGCCGAGCTCGTCCGGCGCGCGGATGGCGTGCTGCTCACCGGCGGCGAAGACATCGAGATCAAGCACTACGCGCCCGACACGCCGCCCGAAATCGCGGCGACCATAAAGGACGTGGAGCCGGAGCGTGACGTGATTGAGTTCGCGCTCGTGGACGAAGTCTTCCGCCAGCGCAAGCCGCTCCTTTGCATCTGTCGCGGCCATCAGATGCTCAACGTCGCCCTGGGCGGCACGCTCATCGTGGACATCCCCGCACAGCTCCCTGGGGCGCTGTCGCACAAGCAAATCGAGCGGAAGTTCGAGCTGGTTCATGAGGTGGCCCTCGCGCCGGATTCGCAAATCGCCGCCATCCTCGGCACCACCCTCACCGGCACCAATACCACGCACCATCAGGCCGTCGCCCGCGTCGCCGACGCACTCCGCGTCACCGGCACCACCACCGACGGCGTGATCGAGACGATGGAGCTCAAGGACAAGTCGCTCCTGCCGTTCCTCCAATCCGTCCAGTTCCATCCCGAGCGCCTCTACGACTGTTATCCTCACTTCGCCGAACTCTTCCGCGCCTTCATCAAGGCAGCCGCCAAGTGAGTCGCGCAAGCGAAAGAGCAGAAGGACACGGGCCAAGAGGATTTGCTCCCGCCCCATTCCTAATTTTCCTGCCCTCAATCTTCCTGCCATAATTCCCCTGTGCTCTACTTCGACCACAACGCCACGTCGCCGCTCCACCCCGCCGCACGGCAGGCGTGGCTGGACGCGACGGAGCGCTTCATCGGCAACCCATCAAGCCTCCACCGCGTCGGCGCTCGCGCGGATGCCGCCTTGAGCGAAGCGCGGGAAAAGCTCGCGCGGATGCTCGGCTGCGACGCCCTGGACATCTTCTTCAACTCCGGCGCGACCGAGTCCGCGAACACCGTCTTCCACCACGCCGCGCGCACGCTCGCCCCGGACGCCGAAGTCTGGTTCTCCGCCATCGAGCATCCCTGCGTGACCGAGTCCGCGCGCCACCACTTCCCGAAACGCCACCGCCTCATCCCCGTCACGCGCGCCGGCATGGTGGACTTGAACTGGCTCCGCGCCCAACTCCGTAGCCGCCGAGGTAAGGCGGCGGACTCGGTGGGCCAGAAACCAGAAGCCAGAAGTCAGAATCCGCCTCCTCTCCTCGTCGGCTGCCCCGGCCTCATCGCGGTCATGGCCGTCAACAACGAGACCGGCGTCATTCAACCTGTGAACCAGTTGCTGAAACTGTGCCGCGCGCACGGCATCCCGTTCTTCTGCGACGCTGTGCAAGCCCTTGGCAAACTCCCCGCCGCAGGTCTCGGCGGCTGCGACTGGGTCAGCGGCAGCGCCCACAAGTTCGGAGGTCCACGCGGTGTGGGCTTTCTGAAATGCCCATCGAAAGGCCGCGTTGAACCCCTGTTACGCGGCGGTTCACAGGAAGCAGGCCGTCGCGCTGGAACAGAGAATGTCCCCGGAGTCCTCGCCATGGTCGCCGCGCTCGAAACCCGTGAGCAGGCCATGAGTGACGCGCGCGTTGCTTTGCGCACCAAGTTTGAGCGCCAGCTTCTGAAGGCCCTCCCCGGAGTCGAGATTGTCGCCACGAAATCCCCGCGTGGCTGGAACACCGTCCTCGCGCTCATGCCCGAAGCTGACTGCCGCGCGCGTTGGGTCGTGAAGCTCGACAAGCTCGGCGTAGCCGTCTCCAGCGGCTCCGCGTGCGCCAGTGGCAAGGAGGAGCCTAGCCCCGTCCTCACCGCGATGGGCCATTCACCCGCCGAGGCTCGGCGCGCCCTGCGTTTCAGCGCCGGCTGGGAAACGACCGAGGCCGACTGGCAGCAACTCCTCGCCGCCCTAGTGCAAGCCCACCGTGAGATGCAGCCAATCCGCCCGAAGTAGCGGAGCACCGGCCTCCGGCCCTGCACGCATTTCCTTCGTGTCTCTAGGTGTCCCTTCATGCTTTCCTCCCACCGTGAGCGATGAGCCGATCATTGACCTGCACAGCGACCATTACTTCATGGGCGAGGCGCTGCGGCTGGCTGTGCGCGCTTATGAGGCAGAGGAAATCCCCGTCGGCGCGGTCGTGGTGCGGGGTGGGCGCATCATCGCTCGGGCGTTCAACCAGGTCGAGCTGCTCAAGGACGCCACGGCCCACGCCGAGATGCTCGCCATCACGCAGGCGGAGGAGGCCGTCGGCGACTGGCGGCTCAACGACTGCACGCTCTACGTCACCAAGGAGCCGTGTCCCATGTGCGCCGGCGCGATTGTCCACGTCCGTTTCTCCCGCGTGGTCTTCGGCGTCAGCGATGCGAAAGGCGGCGCGGCCGGCGGCGCGTTGAACCTCTTGCAATTCCCCGGTCTCAACCACCAGTGCGACATCACTCGCAGCGTGCGCGAGGAGGAGTGCCGCTCGTTGCTCATCGGCTTCTTCTCCGAGCGCCGCGCAGCGAACAAGGCTGCGAAAGCCGGGCCCGACTCGGACAGTGGCCAAGCGGCCCAAGCCGGCGCGGGCGGCGAAGATTGATCGGATCGGTTCCGATCTCCGGCTGGAATATTCGCGCTTTCCCAAAGGCGGACTAGCCGCGATTCTTCTCCGGTGTGTCCACTCCGCTTTTTCCGTTTGCTCGTCGCGCTGGCTCTGACTGCCGAAGCCTCCTCTTCCGCCCAGCCCGCGCCGAAAACGCGCGTCACTTACTCCGAGGCTTACGGCAAGACCGGCGTGCCGCCGGAGGTGGCTGCGAAGGACCTGCCGCGCTTCCCGGCTGTCGAGCCGGCGAAGGCCGTCGAGACTTTTCAAATCAAGAAGGGATTCCGCCTCGAACTCGTCGCCGCCGAGCCGCTCGTCAACAGCCCGGTCACGATGGCCTTCGACGAGAACGGGCGGATCTTCGTCGTCGAGATGATTGACTACTCGGAGCGCCGCGATGAGACGCCGCACGCGGGGCGCATCCGGCTGCTGGAGGACACGGATGGCGACGGCAAGTTCGACAAGTCCACCGTCTTCGCCGACAACCTGCCCTGGCCCACCGCGCTGATTTGCTACGGCGGCGGAATCTACGTTGGTGCGACGCCCGACATCATCTGGCTCAAGGACACGAACGGTGACGGCAAGGCCGACGAGCGCAAGGTGGTCTTCACTGGCTTCGGCAGCGGGGCGACGCGGCTCAACGTGCAGGCGCTGATCAACTCGTTCAACTGGGGCCTCGACAACCGCATTCACGGCGCGACCGGCCCCATCGGCGGCAATGAGGTGAAGTCCACTGCGACGACAGGCGGCCCCGCGCTGGACTTGCGCGGACGCGACTTCGGCTTCGACCCGCGCAGCATGAGGATGCAGGCGGAGGCTGGCGGCGGACAATACGGACTCTCCTTCGACAGCATGGGTCGCAAGTTCGTGTGCAGCAACAGCGACCACTTGCAGATGCTGCTCTTCGACCTGCGCTATGCTTCGCGGAACCCCGCGTTCCCCATGCCCAGCCCGCGCATGAGCATCGCAGCGGACGGCGCGGCGGCAGAAGTTTTCCGCCTGAGTCCGGACGAGCCGTGGCGCATTGTCCGCACGCGCTGGCGCATAAGCGGCGTGATGCCCGGCGCGGTCGAGGGCGGCGGACGGGTGTCCGGCTACTTCACTGGCGCGACGGGCGCGACGATCTACCGCGGCAACGCCTACGGCCCTGAGTTCGTGGACAACGCCTTCATCGGCGATGCGGGCGGCAACTTGGTTCACAGAAAAGTCCTTTCGCCCAACGGCGTCGCACTCACCGCGAAGCGCCCGGCGGATGAGCAGAACGTCGAGTTCCTCGCCTCGCGCGACACATGGTTCCGCCCGGTGCATTTCCAGAACGCGCCCGACGGCTGCCTCTACATCGCGGACATGTATCGCGAGGTCATCGAGCACCCGTGGTCCATCCCCGAGGCGATCAAGAAGCACATTGACCTCAACAGCGGCAACAACCGCGGCCGCATCTGGCGCGTCGTGCCGGAGAATTTTGTTCAGCCCAAGCTGCCCAAGCTCGGCTCCGCGACCATCCCGCAGCTCGTGGGCAATCTCGACAGCCCGAACGGGTGGACGCGCGACACCGCCGCGCGCCTGCTCTACGAACGACAGGATCGCCGCGCGGTCGTGGAGCTCGAACGACTGCTTGGCAAGCCGCTCTCCGCGCTTGGGCGCATCCACGCGCTCTACGCGTTGCAAGGATTGCTTGCGCTCGACTCGAAGCACTTGCTCGGCAGCCTGGCCGACTCAGACGAACGCGTGCGTGAACACGCTGTGCGCCTGAGCGAGTCGTTTTTACTGGGCGCGCGTGGCACCGGCCCGCTCGCTGACAAGCTGCTTGCCATGACCACGGAGCATTCGCCGCGCGTGCGTTACCAGCTCGCCTTCACGCTCGGCGAGGTGCGCAATCCGGCCCGTCCCAAGGCGCTCGCCGACATCATACGTTACAACTCGGACAACGCGCAGATGCGCGCCGCCGTGCTGAGTTCGCTGGCGGACGGGGCAGGGGAAGTCTTCGCCTCGCTTGTGCGCGATGTGCGTTTCCGCGCGCAGCCGGGCAGCGAGGAATTTCTACGCCAGCTCGCCGAGATGATCGGCGCGCGAAACAGCTACGTCGAGGCGAAGCCCGTGCTGGAGTTCGCCGCCAAGCCCGACCCCGCCGCGCCCGTCGCGACCTGGGTGCGCGCGCTGGGCGACGGTGCGGTCCGCGCCGGCACGACGCTCGCCGCGATGGACAAGCTGAGTCATCTCAAGGGCGTCTTCGCGACCGCCGCGCAGACGGTGGGCAACGAGAAGGCCACCGAGTCCGCACGTTTGCAGGCCGCGCAGTTGCTCGCACTCACCAGCTTTGCCGAGTCTGGTGCGAAGCTCATCCCCTTGCTCGACGCGCCGTCGGAGCCGCTGAAGCTCGCGGCCATCGGGACGCTCGCCCGCTACCCAACACCGGAGATCGGTGGCGAGTTGGTCAAGCGCTGGGCCGCCTTTTCGCCCCGCGCTCGCACCGATGCTCTCGCGGCGCTGACGACACGCCCGGAGCGCGCGCTCGCTTTGTTGAAGGCCGTCGAGTCCGGCAGCGTGAAGCCGGCTGATCTGCCCACGGCCTCGGTGAAACTTCTCCAAACCAGCAAGGACAAGGCCGTGGCCGCGCTCGCCGCGAAGGTCTTTCCTCCCACACTCAGGCCGGAGGACCTCCTGAAGTCGTTCCAGTCCGCGCTCGATCTGCGCGGTGACGCAGCGCGTGGGAAGGCGATTTTCGTGGAGCGCTGCGCCTCTTGCCATCGCGCTGGCAAAGACGGCTTCGCGCTCGGCCCGGACTTCGTCACGGTAAAGGCCGCCGGCAAGGAAAAGCTCCTGAGCAGCCTCATCGCGCCGAACGCGGAGATCGCGCCGCAGTTCATCGCCTTCCAAGTGGACACCAAGGATGGCGAGAGCTACACGGCCCTCATCGGCAACGAGACGCCGAGCGACGTGACGCTGCGGATGGCCAGCGGCCAGGAGATCACGCTCCCGCGCACAAAGGTCAAGGGCATGAAAAGCTCCGGCCAGTCGCTCATGCCCGAGAATCTCTCCGCCGGCCTGACGCCGCAGGCGATGGCGGACCTGCTGGAGTTCATCGTGACGGCGGATGCGCCGAAGTGAAGGCGGCGGGAAGTGTTCAGTTTTCAGTGGGACAGTGGGGATCCATCCGCCACTGAATACTGAATACTGAATACTGATTACTCTCCCTTGCCTCCTCAGCCACGGCACCCTCAACCTCCGCCATGCACGTTTACGACCACCCCACGTTTCACATGGCCTGCCGCCAGTTTGATCTCGTGGCGGACCACCTCGACATCCCGGCCAATGATCGGGACCGGTTGAAGTATCCCAAGCGCGCGCTCACCGTCGCCGTGCCCGTGCGGCGCGATGACGGCAAGGTGGAGGTCTTCGCGGGTTACCGCGTGCAGCATCACCTCGCGCTCGGTCCTACCAAGGGCGGCATGCGCTATCACCCGGACGTGACCGTCGGCGAAGTCGCGGCGCTCGCGATGTGGATGAGCTGGAAATGCGCGCTGATGAACCTGCCCTACGGCGGCGCGAAGGGCGGCGTCGCGTGCGACCCGACTCAAATGTCCATCGGCGAATTGGAGCGGCTTACGCGGCGTTTCACTCAGGAACTCATCCACTTCATCGGGCCGCAGGTGGACATCCCCGCGCCCGACCTCGGCACCAACGAGCAGACCATGGCGTGGATGATGGACACCTATTCCGTCCACGCCGGCCAAGCGACGCCCGCTGTCGTCACTGGCAAGCCCGTGGCCATCGGCGGCTCGCTGGGTCGTCGTGAGGCGACGGGCCGCGGCGTCAGCTATCTCGCCAATCGCGCGATGGACACCATCGGCCTCAACGCGAATGAAGCGACCGCCGTGGTGCAGGGCTTCGGCAACGTCGGCTCCGTCGCCGCCTATTCGCTTGCGCGCTACGGCGTGAAGATCATCGCCGTCAGCGACGCGTTCGGCGGCACGCTCAACGCGCGAGGGCTGGACTTGGGCAAGTTGCAGAAACACGTCGCGCGCACGAAGTCCGTCGCGCACTTCCCCGGCGGCGAGAGCATTTCGAACGAGCAGTTGCTCGTCACGCCGTGTGACATCCTCGTGCCCGCCGCGATGGAGCGGCAGATCACCGCAGCGAACGTGAACCAGATCAAGTGCCGCATCCTCGCCGAGGGCGCGAACGGCCCGACCACGCCCGACGCCGACCTCGTTCTGGACCAGCGCCCGGATGTGTTCGTCATCCCGGACATCCTCTGCAACGCGGGTGGTGTGGTGGTGAGCTACTTCGAGTGGGTGCAGGACTTGCAGAGCTTCTTCTGGAGCGAGACGGAGATCACCGACAAGCTCTTCCGCCTGCTGGAGAACGCCTTCACGCAGACGCTGCATCTGAGCCGGAAGCAGAACATCTCCATGCGCATGGCTGCTCTTTCGCTGGGCGTCGCTCGTGTGCGCGAGGCAAAGAAGCTGCGGGGACTTTTTCCCTGACCAATCTGGGGCGGCTGGCCGGAGGCTACTTGGGCGGCTCCGTCGGCTGGACCTTCGGCACCCCAGCTCCTCCGGCAGAATCACCACGGCGATGCGGCGATTCTTCGCGCGGCCTTCAACCGTCGCGTTGTCCGCAATCGGATGAAACTCCCCGTAGCCCAGCGCGCCGAGCTGCTTGGGGTTCACGCCCGCGTGTTCGTGCAAGAAGCGCACCGCTGCCGTGGCGCGCGCCGTCGAGAGTTCCCAGTTGCTCGCGAAGCGGCTTCGTGCCGACGCACGGATGGGCACGTTGTCCGTGTGGCCGATGACGTGGAGTGCGCGGTTCGTGTGTGAGGCCAGGACGGCGGCGAGTCTGCGCAGGATTTCCTGTCCTTCCGCCCGGAGCGCCGCCTCGCCGGAGTCGAACAGCACGTGGTCGAGAATGTTGACGGTCAGCTTGCCCTGGAGTTGCGAGATCGTGATGTCCTTGGACTGGAGCGCGGCGCGCATCTCCTCTTCGAGCGTGCTCTTGGATTTCGATGCAGTTGCCATTTCCTTCTCAGCCTCGGCGAGCTTCTCAGCCAGCTCGGTCGCATCGGCCTTCGCAGCGTCGAAATCGGCCTTCAACGCGAGGGCTTGCGCGGCGTTTTGCTCGGCGGCCTTGCGCGCCTCTTCGAGCGCGGTTTGTGCGGCGGAAAGCTCGGAACCCCGCTTCCACGCGGTCCAACTCAGCGCTCCCAGGATCAGGAGCGCCGAGAGAATCGTCGGGACAACCCAGGTGCTCTTCGGCATGGGCGGAAGCTACTGGACGCGTCCGATGCGGCAAGCGGGAAGTATTTTGGTGTCGCGTTTCGCCGTTTCGTAATATTGCGCAGTCGTGCGCAACCAGCTAGCTTGCCCGGTGTTGAAGCCAGCAAACTTGATTTGAACATGAAGCGCGCGACTCAATCTGGATTGATCCTAGTCGTGGTTTCCTGTGCCGCGCTGACCGCCGGGGCCGACGCCGTCGGCGACTACAAGGTGATTTTGGAGCGCAATCCCTTCGGACTTAAACCGACGCCACTGCCCGTAAAAGTCGAGGCACCCGCCCCGCCAGAGACACCCACGAATTACAAGCTCACTGGCATCACAGCCCTGTTCAAGCCGCGGCGTGCGATGTTTGTAAATCAAGTGCCCGGCAAGCCTGTTCCCGAATACATCAGCCTTTCGGAAGGCCAGCGCCAGGGAAGCCTTGAAATCCTGGCCGACGGCATCAACGTCAAGGCTGGCACGGTGCGCGTGAAGATTTCCGGGGAGGAGCGCACGATGTCCTTCGAGAAGGACGGGCTGAAGAGCGTTGCTGGCGCACCTGCGATGACCGCGCCCCAAGCACCATTCAATCAACTCAATCCGGTGCCCGCCGCACCTGGCGGCAGCATCCCACCGCCACCGAATTTCCAAGGCGGTTACCAGAACACTCAAGGGTCGTTCAACCGTGGGGCGGCACCAGCGATGCTAGCCGCGTCCGCAGCCGCCGCGTCCGCAGCCGTTCAAGGAAGTTTCGGAGCTGGCGCTCCCAGCACCGCGCGCCCAGTGCGCATCCCGATTGGGGATGCAGCCCCGGGCCAATCATCGCCGCCGCCTGCGCCGATCGTGGATCCCGTAAAGCAGACAGTGCAGATAGAGTTGAACCGTGCTATTGACGCGCCGAGAGTCCAGCGGGGCGAACTCCCCCCCCTTCCTCCCACCGATCTGACGGGCAGGTGAAGTTTCGTAGCCGCCGGGGTAAGGAGGGGGATTCCCCCAGCAACCAGCGAAGCCCAATCCGCCTCCTCACCTCGGCGGCTACCGCGCAATCCATCCGCCGCCGACTACGAGGTCTTCTTGATAGAACACGCACGCCTGTCCCGGCGTGATGGCCCGTTGCGCTTCGTGGAGTTTCACCTGCGCCCCGCCGTCCGCCGTGGGCGTCACCGTCGCGGGTGTGCCGGGGTGGTTGTAACGAATCTTCGCCGTGACCCCGATGCTCGCTGGTGGTGTCTCGAAAGGAATCCAGTTGCAGCGCTCCACGCGAAACTCGGCACGGTCCAACATCGTCTCGTCGCCCACGATGACGCGATTGGTGGCCGCATCCAGTTCGACAACGTAGAGCGGCTTGGGCGCGGAGAGGCCCAGGCCCTTGCGCTGGCCGATGGTGTAGAACTCGATGCCGTCGTGCTGCCCGAGCTTGCGCCCGTGGACATCCACGATGTCGCCGCGATGCCGCGTGGCGAGCTTCGACTGTTCGAGGAATTTCCCGTAGTCGTTGTCCGGCACGAAGCAGATTTCCATGCTCTCCTCCTTCTCGGCGGTCTTGAGCTTGCACTCGCGCGCGAGGTCGCGCGTGTCCGCCTTCGTCATGTTGCCGAGGGGAAAGATGGTGCGCTCAAGCTGCCACTGTTTCAGCGAGAAGAGGAAGTAGCTCTGGTCCTTGCGTGGATCGCGACCGCGCTTGAGCAACGTGCGCTCCGTCGTCGCGCACTTCTCCGTCCGCGCGAAATGCCCGGTGGCGATGAGATGCGCGCCAAGCTGGTCCGCGCGGTGCAGCAGCGTGCCGAACTTGAGCCGCTCGTTGCACATCACGCACGGGTTGGGCGTGCGTCCGGCTTTGTATTCCTCCGCGAAGTAGGCGATGACCTGCTTCTGAAACTCCGCCGACTCGTCCACGAGGTAGTAGGGGATGCCGAGCTGGTGCGCCACGGCGCGCGCGTCCTTCACGGCCTCGGGGCCGCAGCACTTGTCCTCCGCGCGGTTCACGCAATCCTGCGGCCAGAGCTTGAGCGTCACGCCCACGAGGTCGAAGCCCTGCTCTTGCAGCAACGCCGCCGCCGCCGAGGAATCCACCCCGCCGCTCATCCCAATCATCACCCGCGTTTTCTTCGTCTCCGACACGGGGCGGAAGGTAGGCAGCAAGGGCTGAGGAGTAAAGCGGCGCGGCACCGAAGGCCTAATGTGGGGCGCATCCGCCACTGTCCCCGGAGCGCGGCGTTCACGCCGCAGAAGGCTGCGAGCGAACGAAACGCCCCGGCAAAGACAAGGGGTTTCGGGGCCGCCAATCCTGCTGCGGCGTGAACGCCGCGCTCCTTCGGGGGCAGGGCTGCCCGCGCTACGGGCACATCACTCCTTCGTGACCACTTCGTCCAGGTTTAGCAACAGGCTGCACAGCGCAGTCCACGCGGCGTGACTGGCAGTGTCGAGTTGCTCGTTGCGCCTCGATTCGCCGACGGCGAGGAGTTTCAACGCGGCTTCTTTGTCGCCGGAGTATTGCGCGCGAAGACGGGTGAGGCGGGCGGTGAGAATTTGCTTCTCCGGCGCGCTGGGCTTGCGGGCGGTGACGAGCCGGAAGGCTTGCTCCAACCGCGCGGCGTCGGTCGCTTCGCCGGTGAGCAGGACGCGCTCGGCCAGCGCCCGGGCGGCCTCGACGTAGGTGATGTCGTTGAGCGTGGCGAGCGCGTGGAGCGGGGTGTTCGTGCGTGGGGACTTCACGGCGCAGTTCTGGCGCGTGGCCACGTCGAAGAACACCGTCGGGCCGACGATGCGCCGCCAAAAGACGTAAACGCTGCGGCGATAGAGCGCGTCGCCCTTGTCCTGCACATATTTCTTGTTGCCGAAGGTGGCGTCCTCCCAGATGCCGGCCGGCTGGTAGGTTTTCACCGGCGGGCCGCCGAGCCGCTCGACGAGCAGGCCGCTGGCGGCGAGGGCTTGGTCGCGCAGCATCCACGAAGGGAGGCGATAGCGCGGGCCGCGCGCGAGCAGGCGGTTCTCGGGGTCGAATTGATACAGCGTGTCCGAACCCGCCCGCCTCCTGACCTCGGCGGCCACGGGCGCGTCCTTCGATGACTGCCGGTAAGTCGCACTGGTCACGACGGTGCGGACGAGCTGCTTCACGTCCCAGCCGGTGCGGACGAACTCGGTGGCGAGCCAGTCGAGTAGCTCGGGATGCGACGGCTTCTCCCCTTGCACGCCGAAGTCCTCGGAAGTCTTCACAAGGCCAGTGCCGAAGAACTGCTGCCAGAAGCGGTTCACGGTGACGCGGGCGGTGAGCGGGTTCTCCGGCGAGACGAGCCAGCGCGCGAGGTCGAGCCGGTTGGTGGGGGAAGGTTTGGAGTTTGGAGTTTGGAGTTTGGAGTTGGAGACCAGTGCGGTAGGAAATGCCGCCGCCGCCTTCTCGCCGGGTTTGTTGTAGGCGCCGCGCACGAGCATGAAGGTGTCGCGCGGCTGCTTCATGTCTTCCATCACCATCACCCGCGGGATGGCTTTGTTGAAATCATCGCGCGCGTCCATCGCCTTCACGAGTTGGTTCAGCAGTTGCGCGTAGTCGCGCGGTTCCTTGTCGGTGCGGAACTTCGCGAGACTGCGGAGTTGCGTCAGGTTTCGCACCGCGCCCTTCTGCTTCAGCGCGGCGAACGACTCGGCGGGGTAGTCCTTCACGTCCGGCGCGTCGGAGGACGGCTTGCCTGCGGGTCGCGGGAAGACCGTGAGCTCCAGCTTGTCCACGTCGTCGCCGAGGCGCTTCACGTCGTCGCCGAGCTGCTTGAGCTTCTCGACCTGCTCCGGCGTGGTGAAGTCCATGATGGGCGCGGTCTGCGGGCTGCCACCGCCGCCGGTGATGGACGTCTGGTTGAAGAACGCGACGAGGCCGTAGTAGTCGCGCATCGTGTAGGCATCGAACTTGTGGTCGTGGCAGCGCGTGCAGTTCATCGTTGCCGCGAGCCACACGGTGCCGACGGTCTCGGCCTGCTCGAAGAGATATTCGATGCGGTTCTCCTCCGCGATGCGCCCGCCCTCGCCGTTGATCATGTGGTTGCGCACGAAGCTGGTGGCAAGCTTCTGGTCGCGCGTGGCGTCGGGGAGCAAATCGCCGGCGAGCTGCCAGACCGTGAACTGGTCATAAGGCAGGTTGTCGTTGAACGCCTTCACAGCCCAATCGCGCCACGGCCACATCGTGCGCTCTTGGTCGCCTTGATAGCCGTTCGAGTCGGCGTAACGCGCGGCGTCGAGCCACTCCCAAACCATGCGCTCACCGTAGCGCGGCGCCGCGAGCAGGCGGTCCACGAGGGCTTCGTAAGCCTTGGGCGACTTGTCAGCGAGGAAGGCGTCCACCTCGGCGGGCGTGGGCGGCAGGCCGGTGAGATCGAGGGTCACACGCCGGATGAGGGTCTCGCGCGGGGCCTCGGGCGAGGGGCGAAGGCCTTCCTTCGCGAGTCGGTCGGCGATGAAAGCGTCCAGTGGAGGCAAGTAATCAGTCTTCAGTGGCTCAGTATTCAGTTTGCCGGCCTTGGACTGCGGCTGCTTCGACGGAACACTGGACACTGAATACTGAACACTGACTCTGGGCACAGTCGGCCGCACGGGCGGCGAGAAGGCCCAATGCGTCGCGTAGTTCGCGCCGGAGTCAATCCACCGGCGCATCGTCTCAATCTGCCCGGGCGTGAGCGTCTTCTTGCTCTTGGGCGGCGGCATCACATCGTCCGCGTTCTTCGTGATGAGCCGCTTGAAGAGTTCGCTCTGCGACGACTTACCGGGGACGAGCACGGGACTCTTGGCACGGAACAAACCCTCCTTCGTGTCCAGTCGCAGTTTCGCTTCGCGGGTCTGCTCGTCCGGGCCGTGGCACTGGAAGCAGTTCTCCGAGAGGATAGGCAGCACGTCGCGGTTGAAGTCTACTGCGGACTTCAGCGCGGGCGCGGCAAGGGCTGTGGACGCGACGGCGAACGCGGCGAGCGCGAGCAATCCTCGGCGAAGGTGGGCGAGTCGGGTCATCTTGATTCAGGAATCAGACGCGAGTGTAGCGGCGGGGCTTCCGGGGAAAAGCGGGAAGTTTTCGCGCGGCAGGAATCGGAGATTGCCGTTGACCGGCCAATGAAGCGTTCGGACTGTCCGAGCGTCGGCATACCAAAGCCGACCGCAACATTGACATGAAACTCACCGGCGTTCCTGTTGGAACAAGCGCGCATCGTTCGTGCCGAAGCGCTGCCTTCACGCTCATCGAACTGCTCGTGGTCATCGCCATAATCGCGATTCTGGCCGGGATGCTCCTGCCAGCACTCGCGAAGGCCAAGTCAAAGGCCAAAGCTACGCAATGCCTCAACAACATGAAGCAGATGGGCACGGCCTCGGCCCTCTACTCGGACAGCAACGACGACAAGGTCACCAAGATGATCGACAACTTCATGAACGGGGCCGTATCCGCGCTCATGCCGCCAGGCACGGTCATCCTCACAAACTCGGTTGCCGGGAATCCGGCCACTTGGTGGGTGGATCTGCTGCGCCCCTACTCCGGCGGGTCGTTCAAAAGCTCGCAATGCGCTGAATTTCAGCACGCGGGAAAAGGCCCGGCCTCGCTCGGCATTGGTATGGGGTATCCTGAACTGGGCATCTCGTATCAAGCCGGCTCGTTCAACGGTTCATATTCGGCGCCCTATCGCACGCATGATGTCAGCAAGCCCACGATCACTATTTATGTGGCCGACTGCGCAACAGCCGATGCTCCGAGCCTTACCAATCCCAATTCGGAGGAGTGGAAGGAGAGCGCCAGTCCGACGGCCCAAGCCGCTTTCTGGCTGACCCCGACGACGACGGTTCCGCCCTACTGGGGAACGTTTCCGGATCAAACCCGGATGTTCGCCCGTCACAACGGGCGCGCGAACCTCGCGAAGATGGACGGCCATATCGAAAGTGCGCGAGTCAACGAAGTTGGATGGCAATATCCCCGTGGCGACTCGCGGGCGATGTGGGCCAGGTAGTTTGGGAAGCCTACTGGTCAACGAGCTTCACTGACGACTTCTTGGCGTCCAGGACGTATTTCTTCCCCGGGGGTGGCGTTGGCAGTCGCTTCATGAATCCGGTCTTCACCAGGTCGTCCAGCGAGTCGGGTTCCTTCAGTTGGCCCATAACATGCGCGCGCACGGCTTCGTTCAGCGTCTTCAAGTCCACCTCCGGATTCGGCGGGGCGGCGGGGGCCTCGGGCGCGGTGGAACTCGAGGAAGCCTTCCGTTTGCAGGCGGTCAGCGGCAGCGCGAACAGGAGCGCGCAGAGCAGGAGGCGGTTCATGGCTTGGATCATTTCTTTGCGGGAGCAGGCGCGGCGGCTCCGGGCATCACGGCGTCGGTCCACTTGTCGGTGCGGAAGGGCGAGGCGGGGAGGCCGGCGGCGTTGGCGAGATTCGGCTCGGCAATCTGGTTCCAGCCGAAGCGCACGGCGACAGGCTTCGCGACGCCTTCCGCGCTGACCACGACGTTGTTGCCGACAATCTCCGCCTTGGCCTCGACGAACTTCTTGTCCTCGCCTGCGACGGTGAACCACGTCAGCGGCTTGCCGTCGAGCGACTTGAGCCCCGCCGCGTTCTTGAAGGAAACCTGCGCCTTGCTGCCCTCAACCTTCAGCGTCTCGAACACCGGGCTGGCGTAGCTGGCCACGGGCTTGTTGTAAGTCTTCGCCAGCGCCCACAGCGCGAGGCGCTGGCCGACCGTCTGTTTGTCGGGCGGATGGATGTCGCGGAT
>SXTU01000208.1 GCA_005791875.1 Verrucomicrobiales bacterium | reverse complement strand
GATTCAAATCCATCAGCCCAGGGTTGCGTTTCCAAAAATGTTTTCAACGCTGAAGGCGTTGCATCACTTCCGTCATCCTCTCGCTCCAACCCCTTCAGAGTTGTTCTCATTTTGTCCGTTCACCCAGCGTAGTCGCTTCGCTCCAACGCTGGGCTGAATGCTGCAAGCGCGTTGCGGTTGGTTCACCGCCAGCTTCGAGCCGAGCATTGATTACGTCGTCACCAAGATACCGCGCTTCGCCTTCGAGAAATTCCCGCTCACACCCCCTGCTTCAAGTGATACACCTTGCGCGGGTCCTGGGTGCTGCTGCCGACGGTGACGAGCTGGCCGAGTTCGACGAGGCGCTTGAGTCGGGTTTGCGTGGCGCGGGTGGTGCGCTTGATGGCGGCGGCAATCTGGCTGGTGGAAGCGCCGGGTTTGCGGCGCAGGAATTCCACGATGGCGGTGTCGAGCCGGTCGCGCTCCGGCTTGGCGACGCGCTCGCGGCGGAAGGTGACGCGGAAGCTGCTGCCGATTTCCTCCAACTCAGGCTCGGGCAAGCCGGCGGCACGGCACGCAGCGGTCATGCGCTGGATGCCGCTGCCCCATTGCTCGATGAGTCCCAGTTCGTGAAAGACGCGACCGATGACGCGATTGCGCAGCTTGGAAACACCCCGCCGGATGTCTTCCACGGTCAGGCCGGGCGGCAGGTTGCCGGGGTTTTCGATCTCGATGCGGTCGCGGAAGATGGCGAGGCGGATGGGCGAGCCGCGCTGGGCGTAGTCGGCGTGGACGAAGGCGTTGGTGATCGCTTCGCGCAAGGCCACGACGGGGAATTCCCAGACTTCGAGGTGACGCACACCCTTCACTTCGAGCGCGCGGCGGGTGTTGCGTTGCACGAAGCGGATGGCTTCCTCCACCGCGAGCACGGGATAGTTCGTGAGGTTGGCGGAATCGAGGATGACGCTTTTGTCCACGTCCCCGAAGCAGCCCGCGCGCAGCCAGGCCTCGGGAAATTGTTTCAGCCGCTCGGTGCCAAACAACACGACTCCACCGACGGTCGGCACGTCGCGCTTCTGGTGTGGGGCGAGGAGATGGAGAGTGCACAGGTCTTTCTTCCGCAGCCGGCGAATGGGCGCGAAGCACTCGGAAGCAGCTCGGAAGTCGATCACTTCCGAGTGCAATTCCGGCAGCGGCTCCTCGTCGTAGCTGCGTCCGCGCACCACGCGCTGGAGTTCCGCCACCGCCGCCGCGTCCGCCTGGCGGTTCGTAGAGCCGACGCGGACATAGACTCCTGCCGGGTAGCCGACAGCCTTCACGTAGTGCGGGCGGCTGGGACTGGGAAAGAGTTCCACGGCCAGAACGTGCGTCTTACGGAATGGGATGATGTGAATCTCCGGCACGAGCCGCGGTTCGATGCGGTCGGAAATGAAACTGGCGAGCTGCTCCTCGGTCTTGGCGATGTCCGGCACGCCGATCACCTTGCGCGAGCCGTCCAGCACGCCAATCAGCAGGACACCGCCCGCGCCATTGGCAAACGCCGCCAGCGTCCGCATCACCTTGTCTGGCGAGGAGAGGTCGCGCTTGAACTCCAGCGTCTTGCCCTCGTGCTGGCTGAGCAGTTCGGCGAGGTTGAACACGGTTGGAAATCTACTCGGAAGCCACCGGAAGTGGCAAGGCTTCCGAGTAGGATTGCCCCACTTGGCGCCCGTCGCCGGATGATAGCGCTTCATACGAAAAGTGTCGGCGCAGCCAGGGCAGGTTGGAATTTCGATGTCGCGCCGGCTGCCGCAGACGCCACACTTTGGAGCGACATGACGACCGTTGCCGCTGCCGCTGCCGCGCCACGTTCGCTCCTCGACCTCACGTTTGTGGAGTTGGAGCGAGAGTTCGTCGTGGCTGGGTTGTCGCCGCTCCATGCGCGGGTGTTGTGGCGCGCGTTTCACCACGGGCTGAGCCAGGAGTTTTCTGGTGCACCGAACTTTCTGCCGCCGTTGCGTCGGTGGCTGGCGGAACAGGTTGGCGAGGGGCGGCGGTTCTTCATCGGAGCTCCCACCGAGACGGCGGACACAGCCAGCAGCGATGGGTTGACGCGCAAGTTTTTGCTCCAACTCGCCGATGGGCAGACCATCGAGACGGTGGTGATGGGTTTTAAGGGGCGCCACACCGCGTGTCTGAGCACGCAAGCGGGCTGCGCGATGGGCTGCGTCTTTTGCGCGACGGGGCAGATGGGTTTTGTGCGGCACTTGCGGCCCGGGGAAATCGTGGCGCAGGTGCGTCATGCGCAGCGGGCCTTGCGTGACGCCGGGAGCAGTGGGCTGCGCAACTTGGTGCTCATGGGCATGGGCGAGCCGTTGCACAACTACGACGCGGTGATGACGGCGCTGGAAACCATCTCCGACCGGCGCGGCCTGAACATCGGCCCGAGCAAGATCACGATCAGCACCGTAGGCGTGGTGCCGGGCATCCTGCGGCTGGCGGCGGAGCAGAGGCCGTATCACCTCGCCGTCAGCCTGCACGGTGCGACGGAAGCAGAGCGTGCGGCGCTGGTGCCCGCGAGCCGGCGCTGGCCCTTGGCGGAGCTGATGGCCGCCTGCCGCACCTACTTCGCCCTGACGGGCCGACGAATTTTCTTCGAGTGGACGCTGATCGCGGGGGCAAATGATTCTCCGGCGCAAGCCGGACGGCTGGCCACGCTGCTCAAGGGACTCGACGCCCATGTGAACTTGATTCCGCTCAATCCCACCGGCGGCTTTGCCGGCACCGCCACGCCATCCGCTGCGGCGAAGACGTTTCAGCAAGTGCTGCAAGCGGCCGGCATTCCCAGCACCATCCGCCAGCGCCGGGGCATTGACGTCGCGGCGGGCTGCGGGCAACTGCGCGCGGAGAAGTCCCGGGCGAATGGCCTTGTGCCGGCAGCGTGAATTGCTGTTTCGGTGAGGGCGAGTCGCTGCAACAGTCAGGCGCTCTTTTTCGGCTATGAACATTTCATCCGTCACGCATGACAAAGCGCTCCGTGAAACGCTGGCCTGCGCATTTCTGGGACTGCTGATGCTCGCGGCAGTTGCCAGTGCCGCCGCAGACCGCGTCCCTCCCCTGCTGCGACCGGGGCCGCACTTGTTCGTGGATGACTTCCTGATCGAGCAGAGCAGCCAGCTCACGCGGATGGTGAACTCGCCCAGGCGGGATCTCGGCCATCCTGTGGTCAGCGGCAAGGAGGACAAGAGCTGGCAGCCCTACGTCTCCGTCGTCCGCGATCCCAAGACCCAGCGCTTCGCCATGTGGTATAACGTCTCCACCAAGGGCAAGGGATCGCACCTGGCCCGCTTGGAATCCGATGACGGCGTCCGATGGATTAGGCCGCATCAGGTTCTTGCCGACCCGGCGCAGATCATTTTCGGGGCGAGCGTGATTGATGAGGGACCGGACGCGAAGCCGCCCGGGTTTCGCTATCGCTTCCTGTGGTGGACGAGCGGCATGTGGCTGGCGCATTCGGCCGACGGCATCCAGTGGCAGGCAGACCAGCCGCGTCCGGTGCTGACCGGCATGAGCGACATCACCTCGCTGGCGCGCGACCCGGTTCGCAACCGCTACCTCGCGGTCTTTGGCATGCCGTCCATGAAGGAGGACGGTTACAAGGGCAGCACGCCCAACGCCCCGGAAGGGTTTCGTCGCTGTGTCGGGCAGAGCGTGAGTGTCGATGGTGTGAAGTGGGAGCCACCGCGTCGGATTTTCAAACCCGACGGTCAGGACGAGGGCATCACCGAGTTCTACAGCGTCGGCGGGGTGGTAGCCCGTGGCGGCCTGCTGATCGGCTTGCTCAAGGTGCTGCGTGACGATCTGCCGTGCGACCCGGATGGGCCACGGCAGGGCATCGGCTACACGGTGCTGGCCTGGACGCGCGACGGCGAGAACTGGCAGCGCGAGCGTCAGCCGTTCTTCAGCCGAAACCCCGAGAAGGGGAGTTGGGATCACGCGATGGCGTGGGGTGACTGCCAGCTTTTCGTCGGGGATGAGCTTTTCATTTACTACGGCGGCTACGCTCGTGGGCACAAGGTCGAGCGTGAGACCGAGCGGCAGATCGGCCTGCTTCGGATGTCGCGCGACCGCTACGTCAGCCGCGCCGCCGGCGACCAGGCGGGAACCCTGCGCACACCGCCGGTGAAGCTCGACGGCGACGCGATGACGTTGAACGTGGACGCGCGCGGAGGAACAGTGCGTGTCCAAGTGCTCGGTGCCGACGGCAAGGCGATTCCTGGATTTGCGCTGGCAGATTGCGAACCAGTCAGTGCCGACCTCGTGGCCGCGCCGCTGCGGTGGAAACGGCCGCTGTCGGTCCTGCGCGGCCAGACCGTTCGCTTGGAGTTCACATTGCGAAGCGCGCGGCTGTTCGGGTTCGATCTGCAACGCTGAGGCTGCGTTGCGGCGGCAAGAAGTCCAGTCCGCCTCCTTGCCTCGGCGGCTACGTCACTTCCTCCACTCGTCAATCACCGAGGCGATGAGCGCGGTCCAGCCGGTTTGGTGCGACGCGCCAAGGCCTTCACCGGTATCCCCGTTGAAGTATTCGTAGAAGAGGACGTTGTCACGCCAGTGCGGGTCGGTCTGGAATTTCTCGTTCGCGCCGAAGACGGCGCGGCGGCCCTGCGCGTCGCGGGCGAAGATGTGGATGAGCCGCTCGGCGAAACCGCCGGCAAGCTCGTCGAGGTTGATGGGTGTCTCGTCCTCGGCGTGGCCGGGGATGGTGAACTTCCCGCCGTAGGCCTTCCGCAGCTTGCGCAGCGTCTCGACCATCATGAAGGTCGTCGGGAACCAGATGGGCCCGCGCCAGTTCGAGTTCCCGCCCTTGAGCTTCACGATGGATTCGGCCGGCTCGTAGCCGATGCTGCGGTGGCCCAGGGCGTAGGGATGCTGCTCGTGGTGCTTCGAGAGGCTTCGCAGGCCGTAGGGCGAGCGGAACTCGCCGGGATTCCAGATGACGCGCAGCAGCTTGTGGATTTGCTCGGGGTTCATCACGGCCAGGACGTGGACTTTCCCTTCGTCGGTGTCGAGCGTGGTGACGCAGCGTTCGACGAGGTCGGCGCGGTGCTTCAGAAACCAGTTCATGTTCGCGCGGAATTCGGGGAACGGTTCGAGCCACTTCTCCTCCAGCCGCTCGATGGCGAACATCGGTATCAGCCCGACGAGCGAGCGCACGCGGAACTTGTCGTAGCTGCCGTCCGGATGCGTGAGCACGTCGTAGAAGAAACCGTCCTGCTCGTCCCACATCTCGATGCCGCCGCCGCCCATGTGCTTCATCGCGGAGCCGATATAGACGTAGTGCTCGAAGAACTTCGTGGCCGTGGCCTCGTAGGCCTTGTTCTCGCGCGCCAGCTCCAGCGCGATGCGCATCATGTTCAGGCAGAACATTCCCATCCAGCCCGTGCCGTCGGACTGCTGGAGCGTCGTGCCGTCGGGCAATTTCTCGCTCCGGTCCAGCACGGTGATGTTGTCGAGGCCAAGGAAACCGCCCTCGAAAACGTTGTTGCCCTCGCGGTCCACCTTGTTGACCCACCACGCGAAGTTCATCAGCAGCTTGTGGAAGCAGCGCTCGAGGAAATCGCGGTCCGCCTTGCCGCTGCGGACGCGGTCCATGTTGTAAACGCGCCACACGGCCCACGCGTGGACGGGCGGGTTCATGTCGCTGAACTCCCACTCGTAGGCGGGAATCTGGCCATTCGGATGCTGGAACTGCTCGAAGAGGAGGAGCCAGAGCTGCTGCTTGGCGAACTCCGCGTCCACGAGCGCGAAGGGCACGGCCTGGAAGGCGAGGTCCCACGCGGCGAACCACGGATACTCCCACTTGTCCGGCATCGAGATGATGCGTTTCGAGTTGAGGTGCTGCCAGTGGCGGTTCCGAATCTTGGCGCGCGACGCGGGCGGGGGCTCGGCGGGGTTGTCGCCCTTGAGCCACTGGCTCACGTCGAAGCGGTAAATCTGTTTGCTCCACAAAAGCCCCGCGAGCGCCTGCCGCTGGATGCGGCGCTCGTCGGCGGTGGCGGTCTTCGGCTGAAGGGCGGCGTAAAACTCGTCGGCTTCATCACGCCGGGTCTGCAAGGTGGTTTCAACTCCCGCGAGCGGGCGCTCCATCGCCCGGTTCGTCAGCCGCAGCCGGACCACGGCGGACTCTCCGGGCGGCACATCGAAGCGGTAGTCCAGACACGCCTTCGTGCCGAACTGCTCTGGGTTCACGCAGTCCTCGCCGTGGATGAGGTGGCGGTGGAAGGCGTCCTTCACGAAGCGGCTGCGGTTCTTCGCCTTTGGGCCGAAGAGCAGTTCGTTGTTCGTGTCGTTGTTCGTGAAGAGCGGCCGGCCGCCGAGCTGCGCGTAGAGCTGGTAAGCCCCGAGGTGGTAGCTGGACGGCAGCCGCCCGATGCTCGGGCAACAGGAATCATCCGCAACGAGCGTGAGGTGCGTGCGGCTCGGTTCGCCTACGCGGATGCGCGGCTCGGGGTATTCGTCGTCCCCCCACGACCACCGGTTGCGGAACCACAGGTGCGGCAGGAGGTGCAGCGGCGCGGTTTCCGGCCCGCGATTGAAGGCCTCGATGCGGATGCAGATGTCCTCGGGGCCAGCCTTCGCATACTCCACGAAAACATCGAAGTAGCGGTTTTCGTGGAACGCGCCGGTGTCGAGCAGCTCCAGCTCCGGGTCGCTCGGGCCGCGTTGCTTGTTGCCGTCAATGAGCTGCTGATACGGATACGCGCACTGCGGATACTTGTAGTTCCACTTGAGGTAGGAATGCGTCGGCGTGGAGTCGAGGTAGAAGTAATACTCCTTCACGTCCTCGCCGTGATTGCCCTCCTTGGGCGTGAGGCCGAAGAGGCGTTCCTTCAGAATGGAATCCCGCTCATTCCAGAGCGCGAGGCCGAAGCACATGACTTGGTAGCGGTCGCAAATCGCAGCCATGCCGTCCTCGCTCCAGCGGTAGGCCCGCGAGCGCGCGTGGTCGTGCGGGAAGTAAGCCCAGGCGTCGCCATCCTCGCTGTAATCCTCGCGCACGCCGGCCCATGAGCGCTCTGAGACGTAAGGCCCCCACTTGCGCCACGGCGCGACCGGGTCGGCGTGGGTCTCGCGGAGGCGATGCTGTTCCTTGGTGTGGTTCACGGGTGAAATTTTGCGGTGAGTCTGCGAGGGGATCGCAGACACTTCAACCCGAATTCACCCGACAGCACCGTCGTTTCAACCCGCCGTGAGCGCGGCGCGGGCGTCGTCGGTGGCTCCGGTCTTTTCGAGGAAGTATTCGTAGCCGCCCACGTAAGGCGTGACCTGTCCCGCGTTCACATGCAGCACCTTGGTCGCAAGGTGGCGGATGAAATGCACGTCGTGCGAGATGAACACCAGCGTGCCCTCGTAGCGTTCGAGCGCGAGCGTGAGCGACTCGACGGTGTGGATGTCGAGGTGCGTGGTGGGCTCGTCCATGAGCAGGAGGTTCGGCGGGTCCACGAGAAACTTCACGAGGTTGAGCCGGCTCTTCTCGCCGCCGCTGAGGACCGCGGTCCGCTTGAAAATGTCGTCCTTGCGGAACATGAAGGAGCCGAGCACGCCGCGCGCCTCGTCCTCGCGCATCATCGGCGCACTGGCCAAAACTTCGTCGAGCACAGTCTTCTCCGGGTCGAGCGTGTCGGCGCGATGCTGGCTGAAGTAGCCGATTTTCGCGTTGTGCCCGAGGTCGCGCTCGCCTTGCTGGAACTCCACCACGCCCGCGAGGATTTTCAGCAACGTTGACTTGCCCGCGCCGTTTGGCCCGACGAGCACGGTGCGCTCGCCGCGTTCGATGAGCAGGTCGAGGCCCCGGTAAACCTTGGTCGCGCCGTAGGCCATGTGGATGCCCACGAGCGACGCGGCGCGCTGCCCGCCGCGCGGCGGAGGCGGGATTTGAAAGCGGAACGGGCGGCGCGGTGCCATCGGCTTCTCGATCAGTTCCAGCCGCTCGATCTGCTTGAGCTTGCTCATGGCCTGCGAGGCCTTGGACGGCACGGCGCGGAAGCGGTCTGCGAATTCCTGGAGCGACTGGATGACCTTCTGCTGGTTCTTGTGCGCGGTCAGTTGCTGCTCGTAGCGCTCCTCGCGCTGGCGCAGGTAGTCCGAGTAGTTGCCGGCGTAATCAATCAGCTTCCGTTCCGAGATTTCATGCACCTGCGTCACGACTTCATCCATGAACTGGCGGTCGTGCGAGATGAGCAGCAGCGCGCCGGAATAGTTCTTCAGGTAGTTTTGCAGCCAGAGCAGCGCGAGCAAATCGAGGTGGTTCGTGGGTTCGTCCAGCAGCAGAAGGTCCGGCTCCATGACCAGCAGCCGGGCCAGCCGTGCGCGCATGATCCAGCCGCCGCTCATCTCCTTCGCCTTGCGGTCGAAGTCCGTCTCGCGATAGCCCAGCCCGCGCAGCATCCGCTTGGCCTTCGTCTCCACCTGAGGATCGTTCAGCGCGTCGTGCTTGGCGTGCGTCTCCATGTATTCGGGGGTGGACACCGCGCCCGCCGCCTCCAGCTCGTGCAGCCGCTTTTCCAACTGCGGCAGCTCATCCACGCGGCCGGTCGCCACATCGAGAATCGTCTCCTCGCCGTGCGCTTCGGCCTCCTGCGGCAGATAGCCAACCATCGTCCACTCATCGCGCGTCACCGTGCCGGAGTCCGGCTCCTTTTGCTTGAGGATGATGGAGAACAACGTGGTCTGGCCCGCGCCGTTCGGGCCGACCAGCGCGACGCGGTCACCGTAGTTCACGCCGAAGGACGCGTTCTCAAAGAGCACGCGCCCGCCCAGGGTCATCTTCAAATCTCGAATCGTGAGCATGAAATAGTTGTGGCCGCCGGTGGAGAACTGCTTTTGCGCTGGGAGGAAATTCGACCTGCCCGCCGCAGAAGCCGGAGGGTTGGGTCCATCTGCGGCAACGAGCGGCAGAGGCTAGGCTCAGTGCGCTGGGCGTCAATGGCTCAGTTGGGATAAGAGAGTTCCAGGCACGTTCCTTCCTTCACCCCAATGGCTCGCGCTCCTCGCGCTTCCCGTGATCCTTGCGTTCTGGGAATGGATCCGGCGCGGCCAGCCGATTGCGCTGCCCTTCGATCACGGCCGGCAGCGGCTGGCCTCGTGCTGTGCGCCAACTGCCTGCCCGCCGGGTTGCTGGCGCTGGCGATCATCTTCCTCGCGCACCCGGTCACCTTCCTGCCACCGGAGGTCGAGCGGAAGCTCACCAACATCCCGATCGTGCTCGATACCTCGGGCAGCATGGCGGAGAACCACGGCTCGCAAGCCAATGGCCGCCACACGCGGTTCGACTCCGCGATGGAAGCGATCCTGAAGTTCACGAGCCACCGGAATGGTGACGCCTACGGGCTGACAATCTTCTCCCGGCACTTCATCCACTGGCTCCCGCTCACCCTCGACACGGAGTCCATCGCGCTCTCGCGGCCCTTCATCGTGCCGAACAATCCGAAGCTCGACCCGCCGTCCATGGGACGGCACGGACTTCCGGATGAGCTTTGGGGCATCACGCTCATCGGCCAGGCGCTCTACGGGGCGGCCGACGTCCTTTCCCAACGGCCCAGCGGCGATCGCATGGTCATCCTCATCACCGTCTTCGGCATCCTGATGACGGAAGACCAGATCGAGCCCGCGCTCGTCGGGATCGCGCGCTCGACCGGTGGCGAAGTTTTCAACGCCGCCACCCCCGAGGCGCTTCAGGCCGGCTTCAAGAGCATTGATGCGATGAAGAAAGTCGTGGTGCTCGAGAAGAAGCCCCGCGTCGCGGACCTCTACGATCCTTTCATCCCGCCGGCGATCGCGCTGCTCGCCTTGAGCGTCCTGGCGCTCTTCGGCCTGCGCTTCACGCCTTGGTGAGGCGGAGCGGACTTCGCCGCTCTTGCCTGACGACCGGGAGGGTGGGCATCTGAATGTCCCACGGCGGCAAGGGGAATTGCGCAGGACAATTGCGCAGGTTGCGCGCGCGTGCCGGCTCCTCTACCTTCCGTCCCGCTAAACTATGGCTGCTGCAAAACCCGATACTTCCATCCCCGTCACGGTCCTCACCGGCTTCCTGGGCGCGGGGAAGACCACGCTCCTCAAGCACCTGCTCACCCAACCGCACGGCTACAAGTGCGCCATCATCATCAACGAGTTTGGCGAGGTGGGCATTGACGGCCAACTCGTCGTGGGCGCGGACGAGGAGGTGGTGGAGCTGAACAACGGCTGCCTCTGCTGCCGCGTGCGTGGCGACCTCGTCAAGACGCTCGCGGACCTGCTCAAGCGCCAGAAGCGCTTTGACTACGTGCTGGTCGAGACCACCGGCCTCGCCGATCCCAGCCCCATCGCGCACACGTTCTACCTGCCGCAGCTTCAGGAGAAGCTCCGGCTCGACGCCATCGTCACGGTGGCCGATGCGCGGCATCTCGAGGGCGTGCTCGACAAGGCCCCGGAGGCGCTGCCGCAGATCGCCTTCGCTGACGTGATTCTCCTGAACAAGACTGACCTCGCCACGTCCGCCGAACTGGACCGCGTCGAGCGTCGCATCCGCCACATCAACCCGCTCGCGAAGATTCACCGCACGCAGCGGTCGCAGGTGGACATGGGCAAGATCTTCAACACGCGCGCGAGAGACTTGAGCACTCCCATTGAGTTGCCGCCGGAGAAGCCCGCGCATGGGGAGGCTGGCCACGACTGCGATGACCATTGCGAGCGCGAGCATGAGCACGCCCATGCCCACGCGCACGGAGAGCATTGCGACCACGAGGACCACGGGCACGATCACGCGGGCCGGCATGACGCCGCGGTTCGTTCCTTCCACATCCTCGAGGAGCGCCCGCTGGACTTAAAGCGGACCGAGGCGTGGCTGAACGAGCTGCTGGCCAAGGGTGGCGAGAACATCTACCGGGCCAAGGGCATCCTGAACATCCAGGGCGTGCCCAAGCGCGTCATCTTCCAGAGCGTGCAGATGATGTTCGACGTCGAGCCCGAGCGATTCTGGAACGCCAACGAGAAGCGCGGCAACCAGCTCGTCTTCATCGGCAAGGAGCTGGACGAGGCCGGCATCCGCGCGGGCTTCGCGGCGTGCGTGGCGGATTGAACGCGCGCGCTGGCTGTGCTGTCATTTTAGGCAACGAAGCGGAACGAACCATGCCACTCTACGAATACGAACTCTGCGACGGCGGATGCGTGGTTTGCGGCGGCAAGTTCACCCTGCGCCGCCCGCTCGCCGCCAAGCCGCTCACCGAATGCCCCGCATGCCGTAAGCCGGTGCGCAAGGTCTTCGGCACCTTCTACTCGCCGAAGATTTTCAAAAAGTTCAACGTGAAGGACGCGACCAACGCCGGCTTCACCGTCCTCAAGAAGCTCGGCAAGGGCGAATACGAGACGCACCGCCCGAAGAAGAATGACCCCGGCGCGAAGGTGAAACCACCGAAGGACTAGCCGCTGGCAAAAACTAGCGCCTCACGCCCATGATGAAAGACACCGTCTCAAAATACCGCCCTTTCCCCGGCGTGCACCTGCCCAACCGTCAGTGGCCCAGCCGCACGCTCACGCACGCGCCGCTCTGGTGCAGCGTGGACTTGCGCGATGGCAATCAGGCCCTCGCAGTGCCGATGAACATCGCGCAGAAGCTCGAGCTGTTCCAGGCGCTCGTGAAGTGCGGCTTCAAGGAGCTCGAGATCGGCTTCCCGTCCGCGTCGAACACTGAGTTCGCCTTCAACCGCCTGCTCATCGAGAAGGGCCTCATCCCCGACGACGTGACCATCCAGGTGCTTGTGCAGGCGCGCGAGGACTTGATCGAGAAAACCTTCCAGTCGCTCATCGGCGCGAAGCGGGTGGTCATCCACATGTATAATTCGACCTCGCCCGCGCAGCGCCGCGTCGTGTTTGGCAAGTCGAAGGATGAAATCAAGGCCATCGCCGTCCATGGCGCGAAGCTCATCAAAGACCGGCTCCACCGGCTCGCGGGCACGGACGTGACGCTTCAGTATTCGCCCGAGAGCTTCTCTGCCACCGAGGTCGAGTATGCCAAGGAAGTCTCCGAGGCCGTGATGGACGTGTGGCAGCCCACGCCGCAGCGGAAGATGATTCTGAACCTGCCCGACACGGTCGAGGTCGCGATGCCGAATGTTTACGCGGACCAAATCGAGTGGATGTGCACGAACCTCCGCAACCGTGACACGCTCATCATCAGCCTGCACACGCACAACGACCGCAACACCGGCACCGCCGCCACCGAGTTGGGTCTGCTTGCCGGCGCGGACCGCGTCGAGGGCACGCTCTTCGGCAACGGCGAGCGCACGGGCAACCTGGACCTCGTCACTGTCGCGCTGAATCTCTACATGCACGGCATCGACCCGCACCTCGACTTCAGCGACCTGAACGCCGTCCGCGAAGTCTATGAGCGTTGCACCGGCATGACGGTGCCGCCCCGCCAGCCTTACGCGGGCGAGCTGGTCGTCACCGCGTTCAGCGGCTCGCACCAGGACGCCATCAAGAAGGGTTTGGCCGAGTGGGAGCAGGGCGGGCGCACGCACTGGGACGCGCCGTATCTCACGATTGATCCGCGCGACATCGGCCGCGAATACCGCGAGGTCATCCGCGTGAACAGCCAGTCCGGCAAGGGCGGCGTGGCTTACCTGCTCGAAAGCGAGTTCGGCATCGAGTTGCCCAAGGATATGCAACGCGAGTTCGGTCCCATCGCCAACGACCTCGTGGATGCGCTGGGCCGCGAGGTGAAGGGTGAGGAGCTCAAGGCGATGTTCTGGCAGGAATACGTCGAGCGCGATTCGCCGTGGTCGCTCATCCACTTCCACGCGGACGGCGTCGGTGGCGTGTTCCGCTGCCGCGCGAGCGTGCTGCGCGAGGGCACCGCGCAGAAGCTCAACGGCGAGGGTAACGGCCCCATCGCCGCCTTCGTGAATGCGCTCGCCACCACCGGCGCGCCGAAGTTCGAGGTCGCCTATTACAAGGAGCACGCCCTCGGGGCCGGCTCGCAAGCTGCTGCCATCGCCTACATCCAAATCAAGCTCGCTGACGGCAAAGTCCGCTGGGGCGCGGCGGTGGACACGAACATCGAGCTGGCGTCCATCAAGGCCGTCCTCAGCGCACTGAACCGCGCGTGACGCACGGCGGCGAAGCGCTAAACAATTTTCAAAAACCATCATGAACATCCCGCTCCGTCGATTGCCCGCCGTCCTCGTGCTGCTGCTCTCGGTCGCGCTTCACGCCCCGGCCGCGAGCCAGTCGCTGCCGCGCAGCACCCCGGAGGCACAGGGCATTTCCTCGGCGGCCATCCGCGACTTCGTCGAGGCGGCGGACAAGGCGATTCACACGATGCACAGCTTCATGCTGGTGCGGCATGGGCAGGTGATTGCCGAGGGATGGTGGAAGCCCGAGTCTGCCGACAAGCCGCACGTGATGTGGTCGCTTAGCAAGAGTTTTGATGCGACCGCCGTCGGGCTCGCCGTCGCGGAGGGGAAGCTCAACCTCGACGACCCAGTGTTGAAGTTTTTCGCCGCCGAAGCGCCGGCCAATCCCTCCGAGCACCTCAAGGCCATGCGCGTGCGCGACCTGCTCTCCATGAGCGGCGGGCACGACACCGAGCCGAAGTTCAGCTTCGAGACCGGGCCGTCCGTGCGGGAGTTCCTCGCTCATCCCGTCGCGCACAAGCCCGGCACTTACTTCCGCTACAATACGCCGGGCAGCTATATGCTCTCGGCCATTGTGACCAAGGCCACCGGCAAGACCGTGCTGGAGTTTTTGCAGCCGCGGCTGTTCGAGCCGCTCGGCATCGAGCGCGCCGCGTGGGCCACGAGTGCGGAAGGCTATTCGCTCGGTGGCTACGGCCTGAGCATCCGCACCGAGGACATC
The DNA here is from genome assembly GCA_005791875.1 of Verrucomicrobiales bacterium. GTDB lineage: Bacteria > Verrucomicrobiota > Verrucomicrobiia > Limisphaerales > SXTU01 > SXTU01. The sequence continues at coordinate 13,793 of SXTU01000208.1, read as the reverse complement.
GCGAAGTTCGGCCAACTCTACTTGCAGAAGGGCAAATGGAACGGCCGGCAGTTGCTGACCGAGAAATGGGTCGAGGCTGCGACCTCCAAGCAGGTGGAGAACGACAAGGCTCCAAGTGGCAAGAACCCCGACTGGCGGCAGGGATACGGCTTCCAATTTTGGCGCTGCCAGCACAACGCCTTTCGGGGCGATGGCCGCGACGGCCAGTTTTGCCTCGTGCTGCCCGAGCACGACGCGGTCGTCGCCATCACGGCGCAGACCGGCAACATGCAGGGGCAGTTGAACCTCGTGTGGGAGAAGCTGCTGCCCGCCTTCCAAGCGAAGGCTCTCCCTGCCGATGCTGCCGCGCACGAACAGTTGAAGCGCACGCTCGGCAACCTCCTAGCCCACCCCGCGCGGGCCAAGAAGTGACGGCGAGAACTCGCCGCACTCCAAAGCGCGTGCCGGGCATCGAACCGCCTGCGGACCGTTGCCCACGCCATGTCCTGGCTCCGTCTCGAAGTCCTCGAACGCCGCGGATTCCTTGCGAACCACGTCGCGCTCGCGCTGGTCTTCCTCTGCTTCTGGCTCCAATGGATGGTGGACGAACGCCGTTTTGCGATGCTCACGCTCACCGGTTGGACTATGCCGGGCTTGATCACGCATCCGTTCATCCACGGTCACAGCCCGCACCTCGCGTGGAATCTCCTGCTGCTCCATGTTTTTGCGGACTGGTTTGCAACGCGCTCGGCCCGCTGCGTTATGCTGGCGCGTGGCTGGCCTTCACGCTGGCAGGCGCGACTGGCCATCTGCTCGCGGGCGGCGGCCAAGCGGCGGGGGCCAGCGGCGTGCTCTGTGGCTTCGTGGGCTTGGTGGTGGCCGGACGGCTGGGGGGAACTGTCACGTTGCTCGATGCGGCGGTGCGCGTGCCGGTCGTCTGGCTGGCGCTGGCGCTCGTGGCGAAGGACATCGTCCTCGCGTTCCTGCCCGGCATGGGCGTCGCGGTGGGTGGGCATCTGGGTGGTTATCTCGCGGGCGTGCTGGCGGGGTTGCTTTTGAGAAGGCGCAGGGGGAACAGGGTGGGCCGCAAGTTTCAGTGTTCAGTTTTCAGTATCCAGAATGGCTCCAGTGGTGCGCACACTCCCGGCTCGAAACTGAACTCTGAACACTGAATACTGTCTCCCGTGACTCTGCACCCCAACATCACTTCGCAAATCCTCGCCGCCCTGGGCGACATCTTCGCGCGCAACCAATACGCCGAGCAAACCGTGGACGCCCGACTCAAGGCCAACCGCAAGTGGGGCGCGCGTGACCGGCGGCTATTTGCGGAGAGCGTTTATGAGAATGTCCGCTGGTGGCGGCTGAACTGGAGTCTTGCGGGATTGCCAGACGCCGAGTGTCTGCTGCCCGAGGCCATCACGGACGAGCGCTTGCGGACGTTGTGGGATGCGTATTGGGCGAGGCACGAGGCGTCGCCCGAGAGCCAGCCCGTCAGCCTGGGCGAGGAGCTTCCCCTTGCCATTCGTGCGTCCATTCCAGACTGGCTGTTTGAACTTGGGTCCAAGGAGTTCGGCGCAGGGTGGCCGGCCTTGCTCGCGGCGCTCAACCAGCCCGCCGATGTTTTCCTGCGCGCCAATTCGATGCACACGACGGCCGGCGCGTTGCAGGCGGACCTCGCCTCGCAAGGCATCGAGGCCGAGGAAGTGGCGGGGCTGCCCGACGCGCTGCGCTTGAAGGAACGCCGAAAGCTCGGCAACTCCGCCGCCTTCTGCAACGGGCTCTTTGAGATTCAAGACGCCGCGTCCCAGCACGTCGCGCCGCTGCTTCAGGTGGAGCCGGGGCAGGTCGTGATTGATGCGTGCTGCGGCGCGGGCGGCAAGACGCTGCATCTCGCGGCGCTGATGAGGAACAAGGGCCGCCTGCTCGCGCTCGATGTGCGGGACAAGCCGCTTCACGCGTTGGCCGAGCGCGCCAAACGCGCAAGCATCTCCATCATCGAGCTGGGCGTGCTCGACAAAGAGCAGGTTCACACTGATCTGTTCGCCACCGCCGACCGCGTGCTGCTGGACGTGCCGTGCTCGGGCCTCGGCACGCTGCGCAGGAGTGTGGATGGGAAGTGGAAGATGACGCCCAAGGAAATCGCGCGGCTCGCGCGCATGCAGGCGCGCATCCTCAAGGACTATTCGCAGTTCGTGAAGCCCGGGGGGAAGCTGGTCTATGCTACGTGCAGCTTTCTGCCGGATGAGAATGAGCGGCAGATCCAAGCTTTCCTCAACGAGCATGGCGCGGCGTGGACGTTGGAGAAGGAAATTCATCTGCGCCCCGACCGCGAGGGCTTCGACGGCTTCTACGCGGCGCGGCTGAGGCGGAACGTCTGAGGGGACCCAAATTATTGGGCTTCCTTCCCAGCCGCCACCCTTGACGCGTTCGGCGCGTGGGTGACAGCCTGCGCCGGTTGGGGAGGCTCGCCCGCCTCATGTTCGACGAGTTGTTTTCGCGTCTTCGCCACGCTCCCGCCGCGCAGGGCCTGCTGCGTCGTGTGGAGTCGGGTGGCGCATTGACTTGTGCCGGCGTCACCGGCTCAGGGCACGCATTTCTGGCCGCGTGGTTACATCAGGAGTTTCCGCAGCGGCCCGTCGTGCTCGTGGCGGAGAAACTCAAGGCGCAGGAGACGCTGCATCAGGACTTGGAGACGTGGCTGAGCGCGGGGAGGCAGAAGGCAGAAGATAGAGGAGAGAGGAGAGAGCATAGCCGGTCGCCAGGCGGAAGTGCCACAAACCTACCATTTCCTCTATCCTCTACCTTCTATCCTCTATCTTCTAGGCCCGCCCCTCTCCTCTTCTTCCCCGCGTGGGAGACCCTGCCGCATGAGGACAAGTTGCCGCACGCGGATGTCATCAGCGAACGGCTGGAGACGCTCGTGGCGCTTGCAGTCAAGCAATCGGCGACCGGCAATCGGTCGTCGCCGATTCTCACCGCGAGCATTACCGCCCTGCTTCAGCGCACCTTCCCGCCGGCCCTGCTCGCGGCGCGCACGCGCACGCTGCGGCGCGGCGACCGCGTGGACCCGCTAGACCTTATCGAATGGCTGGAAGACAACGGCTACGACTCTGAGGCGCAGGTGTCGGCGAAGGGCGACATCGCCCTGCGCGGCGGCATCGTGGATGTGTTTCCGCTCACCAGTCCTTGGCCGGTGCGACTGGAGTTCTTCGGTGACGAGTTGGAGTCGTTGCGCAGCTTCGACCCGGTCACGCAGGTATCGCGTGAAGGCGGGGAGCTGAGCGAAATCACCCTGCCGCCGGCGGGGGAACTGGGCGTGCTCAAGCGGGAGGTGGAGCGGGGAGTAATTAGTAGTCAGTGTTCAGCAATCAATGATCAGTCGGCGCGGCAGCGAACGCAGGGAAATGCCGGGGCGGAGGAAGGCGAACCCGAAACGCCAAACTCCCAACGCCAAACATCGCTCGCCACGCTGCTCGATTACCTGCCGGATGACACCATTGTGCTGTTCAGCGATCCGGAGGCCATCGAAGCGCATGCCGGGGCTTACGAGGATCAAGTCCCGACGGGCAGCCCGTTCTTCGCGAGCTGGGTGGAGCTGCGCGCGAAGTTGCTCCGCCGGCGGATGACGGTGGTGGCGCTGATGGAGGATGAGGGGCTTGAGTCAGGTAGTGAGGAGGGACTGGTCGCTTCGGATGACCCGTGGGCTGTCGAGGCCCGCCCCCTCACCCCCGCCCTCTCCCCCGGTGGGGGCGAGGGAGGGGACGGCGCGAGGTCGCGGTTTACCCGTCCGAAGCACGACGCAACCCACTCTTCACTAATTACCGACTACTCTTCCCTTGCTCTCACCTCCCTTGAAGCCTTCCGCCCCATCTCCGACCGGATGCCGGAGCAGGAAATCGCCCTGGCCCAGCGGCAGGCTTTCTTCCACCAGCTCGCCAGTTGGTTGCGACAGGGCTTCCACGTTCAGGTCGTGTGTAATAACGACGGCGAGGCGCAGCGCTTTGAGGAGGTTTGGCAGGAAACGATTCTGAAAGGTGCTGGCGAAATAAAGCCGGAAGGCGGGCAATTTGCCCGTCCTACGTTGCGCCTCGGCACCCTCGCACGCGGCTTCCTCTGCGAGGCGGCGAATTTCGTGGTCGTGACGGACGCGGAAGTCTTCGGACGCTACAAGGTGCAGCGGCCCCGGCGGATGAAGTCCGCCCACGCGATTGCCGCGCGCTCGGCGCTGGACATTGACTTCGCGGAACTGGAGGAGGGCGATTACGTCGTGCATCTCCAGCACGGCATCGGCCGCTTCAAGGGCTTGAAGGTGCTCCCCACGAACAAGCTCGGTCGCGAGCGGCATCATCTGGACGCCGAGGCGTTGCGGCCGAATGTCGAACGGCGAATTGAGAGTGCCGAATCTCCGGCAGGGAACCAAAGCACTGATTCGCAATTAAATCAGAGCCTGCTTACGTCGGCTGCTACACGGGTCGAGGAGGGCATTGAGTGTCTCGTCCTCGAATACGCGCCTTCCGACACCGATCGAGAGCCGCCCAAGCTCTACGTCCCCGTCACCGAGGCGCATCTCGTCAGCAAATATGTGGGCGCGGGCAAAATCCGTCCGCCCCTCAACACGCTCGGGGGCAAGCGTTGGGAGAAGACCAAACAGCAGGCCGAGCGCGCCGTCCGGGATGTCGCGGCGGACTTGCTCAAAATCCAAGCGCGGCGCGCCACCCAGCCTGGTCATGCCTTCGGGCCGGACACCCCGTGGCAACGCGAGTTTGAAAGTTCGTTTCTCTACGAGGAAACGGCGGATCAAGTGCGCGCCATTGAGGAGACGAAGCACGACTTGGAAATCCCCAAGCCCATGGACCGCCTCATCTGCGGCGACGTGGGTTTCGGCAAGACGGAGATTGCCATCCGCGCCGCGTTCAAGGCCGTGATGGGCGGCAAGCAGGTCGCCATCCTCGTGCCCACGACCGTGCTGGCGCAGCAGCATTACAACACCTTCCGCGAGCGCATGGCGGACTACCCCGTGCGCGTCGAACTGCTGTCGCGCTTCCGCACGCGCAAGGAGCAGCACAAGGTCGTGGAGCAGCTAGCAGCGGGCGCGGTGGACATCGTCATCGGCACGCATCGGCTCGTGCAGAGCGACGTGACGTTCAAGGACCTTGGCCTCGTGGTCATTGATGAGGAGCAGCGCTTCGGTGTGCTGCACAAGGAAAAGTTTAAATTGATGCGCACGCATGTGGATGTGCTGACGCTCTCCGCGACGCCCATCCCGCGCACGTTGTATCTCGCGCTGACCGGTGCGCGCGACATGAGCACGATTCAGACGCCGCCGCAGGACCGCTTGCCCGTCGAGACCATCGTCGAGCACTACGACGACCGCGTGATCCGCGACGCGATTCGCCGCGAGCTGGAGCGCGGCGGGCAGGTGTTCTTCCTGCACAACCGCGTGACGACCATCGAGGCGGTGCGCTCGAAGTTGCAACTCCTCGTGCCGCACGCGCGCGTCGTCGTGGGCCACGGCCAGATGAGCGGGGATGAACTAGAGGATGTGATGACGAAGTTCGTGAACGGCGAGGCCGACGTGCTGCTGTCCACGACCATCATCGAGAGCGGCCTGGATATTCCGAACGCGAACACGCTCATCATTGACCGCGCGGACCGGTTTGGGTTGAGCCAGCTTTACCAACTGCGCGGGCGCGTGGGCCGCTACAAGCATCAGGCGTTCGCGTATCTGCTCCTGCCGCGCCACGCGCGCCTGCTCACGGACGTGCGCAAGCGCATGAGCGCCATCAAGCAATACGCGCAGCTCGGCAGCGGCTTCAAAATCGCGATGCGCGACCTGGAGATTCGCGGCGCGGGCAACTTGCTCGGTGCGCAACAGAGCGGTCACATCACGGCAGTGGGCTTCGAGTTATACTGCACGTTGCTGAAGCAAAGCGTGGCCGCGCTGAAGGGCGAGAAGGTGAAGCAGCGGGTGAACGCGGCGCTGCGACTGGATTTTCTGGCGATGAATCCGGTGGCGGAGGAGCCGGACGTGCTGCGTGCTGCGTGGTCCGTGCCCGAAGCCAAAGGGCATCGAACGCATTCAAGCAACACGCAACACGCAGCACGCAGCACGCCCTCCATCTCCGTCCCGCGTGACACGGATGTGTGGGTCCAACCATCGCGTCCGAAAACCCACGAGCCCCAAACTCGCAACTCCCAACTTCAAACTCCCTTGGCTGGCGCATTCCTGCCAGCACAGTTCATTCCCGAGCCACAACATCGCATCGAGGCGTATCGCAAGCTGGCGCAGGCGGAGACGAAGTCGGACGTGGACGCGCTGGGCAAGGAGTTGCGGGACCGTTACGGCAAGTGGCCCAAGCCGGTCGAGCTTCTGCTGGTGGCCACGGAGCTAAAACTGCTCGCCGGCGAGCGCGGCCTCGACGCCATCGAGACGCGGGGCGACAAGCTGATGCTTCACCGGCGCGGGGATTTCATCCAGCTCGGCGGCAAGTTCCCGCGCCTGATGAAGACCGAGCCGCTCGCGGTGCTGAAGGAGATCAAGAAGCTGCTGCTGTCGTTGTGAGAAACTGGCGCGCGTCTGTCCACTCCTGCCCGCGCGGATTTAGTGTTGGACTCTGAGGTGTCGCACGGAATCATCTGCGCCGTTCAGCAGCACCCGGTTTCATCATGCGCACGCCCCGAGTTTTGATCGTCGAGGACAGCCCCGAAATGGCCGACCTGCTGGCGATTTCCCTCCAGACCGACGGCATCGAGTCCGACACTGTGGGCGAGGGGCAGAAGGCGTTGGAGCTGGCGCGGTCCAAGGTGCCCGACCTCGTGCTGCTCGACCTCGGGTTGCCGGACATGGACGGCCTCGACGTGCTGGGCGCGCTCAAGGCGCACCCGGCGCTCAAGCACATCCCCGTCATCGTGCTCACGGGCCGAAGGCGCACGGAGGACAAGCTGCGCGCGTTCAACCTGGGCGCGGTAGACTACGTCAACAAGCCGTTCAACTTCCTCGAAGTCCATGCCCGCATCATCACCACGCTCAAGCGCAAGTCAGCGGCGGACGATGCCGAGCAGGCCGTCGCGCAGGAGCGCCAGCGCACGCACGAGGAGATGCTGCGCATCAGCCGCGCGGTGGGCGCGGCGGGCGACGCGATTGCCATTCTGAATCCGGAGGGCCACGTCACCTACGTCAACGAGGCCTACGCGGACTTCTTCGGTTTGGGCGCGCCCGAGCTTGGCGTGTCCGAGCGGCACCGGCGGCTGTTCCAAAAGTCGGAGCTGTGGGACGAGATCTGGCGCACGTGCGAAGAAGGCGGTGCGTGGAGCGGCGAGGTGGCGATGCGCGCACCCGGCGAGCGCATCGCGCCGACGCTTTGCCGCGCCGACGCCATCCGCGACGAGCGGCGCGCGTTCCTCGGCGTGGTGCTTATCTGCACGGACATCACGCAGCGCAAGCGGCTGGAGGAGGATTTGCTTTACCTCGCCAACCACGACCCGCTCACCGGCCTGCACAACCGCCGGTTCTTCCTGGAACTGCTCCAAAGCGCGGTGGACAAGGCCTCGCGCGGCGCGCACAGCTTCCTGCTCTACCTCGATCTCGACAACTTCAAGGTCGTCAACAACTCGCTCGACCACCAGGCCGGCGACCGGCTGCTGGTGCACGTCGCGCGCACGTTACGCGACCAGCTCCGGCCCGGCGATGAGCTGGCGCGGCTCGGTGGAGACGAGTTCACCGTGCTGCTCCACGGCGCGGATGAGGCGGCGGCCACGCAGTTCGCGCGGCTGCTCGTGCAGATCTTCGACGAGTCGCGGTTCAAGGAGGGCGGCAAAACTTTTTGCTGCACGGCGAGCATCGGGCTGTCGCGGATTGATGGTGCTGTCACCGCCGAGGACGCGCTCTCGCATGCGGACTCCGCCTGCTACTACGTGAAGACTCATGGGCGCAACGGCCACGAGGTCTTCCGCCCGGATAATCAGGCCATCGCGCAACTCAGCACCGAGGCCGGCTGGTCCATCCGCATCAAGGACGCCTTGCGCGACCACCGCATGGAGATGTGGCTCCAGCCCATCTTGCCGTTGCGCGCCGATGGCCGCGCGTATTTCGAGGCGCTCGTGCGTCTGCGCGATTCCGACGGCAAGATCATCGTGCCTGGGCAGTTCCTTTCCGCCGCCGAGAACTTCGGCAACATGCAGCAGATAGACCAGTTCGCGCTCTACGAGTCCATGAACCTGCTGGCGGCGCACCCAAAGCTGTCGCTCTCTATCAACCTCTCCGCGCGCACGCTCAATAACGCGCACCTGCCCGTCATCGTCGAGCGCCTGCTCTCCGTCTCGAACATCGCGCCGGAGCGCGTGCTCTTCGAGATCACCGAGACGGCGATGATCCAGAACCTCGCGCACGCGCGGCAGCTCGTCACCGCCATCAAGCAGTTCGGCTGCCGCTTCGCGCTCGACGACTTCGGCGCGGGCGCGTCCTCGATGCTCTACCTGCGCGACCTGCCGGTGGACGTGCTGAAGATTGACGGCAGCTTCATCCGCTCCGTGGACGTGGATCCGATCAACCGCGCGCTGGTGAAGTCCATCAACGAGATCGCGCACATCCTCGGCAAGCAGACCGTGGCGGAATGCGTCGTCAACGCTGGAGTGCTGCAGGTGCTCAAGACCATTGGTGTGGACTACGTGCAAGGCTGGCACGTCTGCGAGCCAGCCCCGCCGGAGCATTTCTTCAAGATGGGGCTGGAGAACGTCACGCTGCCGAAGGCGTGAAAGGAGCTGTCAGCTTTCAGCGGTCAGCACTCAGCGAAGAGACGCGGACGACGGTTGCTGGCTGAAAGCTGACCGCTGACTGCTGATCGCTCATCCATACAACGGCTGCGGCGTAAACGTGTCGTATTCCAGGTTGCGCACGTGCTGGTTCACCCAGAAGCCAGCGAGCACTGTGCCCAGCCCTGCCGCAACGAGGAAGCCGATGCCGAACCAGCGTTCGCCCGCCATGATGCTGCCCCACGTCACCAGCAGGTTCGTCCCGGCGAAGACCGCGCACGCGATCATCGCATCGCGCCGCTTGTCGAGGTAGTGCAGCACCATCAGCAGCGACATGAAGATGACCAGCAGGAACGTGCCGATGAGCGCTATCTGGAAGATGCCCGCCTGCACCGCGCCCAGGCCGATGATGGGCAGGACTTGTTCAGCGCCGAGGATGAGCACGATGGTGAAGAGGCCTTGGACCTTGAGCAGCAGGGCGAAGCCATCTTGCAGCGCGGTGATCATGCCGTGCTTGCGCTCGGTGACCTGCGCGAGCGTGGCTTTCTTGAGCACGTGCTGGAAGAAGTGATCGTTCGCGACGGAGAAGTCGGTCTCCAGTTTCAGGAGGAACACCGCCATGCCCGGCACGATGGTGAGGAACGCGAAATAGACCACGCGGTCATACACCGGCGCCGAGTGGAGGATGCCGCCGATCTGCTCCGCCGCCGGGTCGAGCCACCAGAAGAGGAATTTGTCTATCCAGATGCCGAGGTTGTAGAAGAGGCCGCAGAGCGCGAGGTGCCAGTATTTGCGGAAGCAGCGGAGGAACTCGGGATCGCCGACCTCGCGGTTGCCGATGGCCTTGTAGATCGCGCGGAAGAGCAGCAGCAGCAGCACTGCGTGGCCGAGGGTGAAGCCGACCATCGCGCCCGTCACGCCCTGCCAGTGTCCGCACATCCACGCGCCGCCGAAGCTCGCCGCGCTGCCGATGGCGAAGCCCCAGAGCACCTGTGCGTAGTCCTTGATGGCCGTGAGGAAGATGCTCGCCACCCAGATGCCGCCCACGAACGCCGTGAGCATCGCCGCCGCCAGCCGGAACACCAGCGGCCCCGGCACGCACCCGACGAAAATCACAAGCCCGGCCACGGAGAACAGCAGCATGCTCCATGCGATGGAGAACACGAACGTCGGGTAAATCTTCTCCGGCTCGCGCGCATATTCCTGATCGGCCGCGTGCCGTGTGAGCACCATCTGGATTGGCCCGCTCAGGACGAGCGTCACCGCATACACGAGCGAGATGCTGACGAAGAACATCTGCAGCTCGTCCGAGTCGCTCACCGTGGTGAGGACCGCTCCGAGCATGCCCAGCGAGATGACAGACACCAGCCACGGTCCGCTGCCGATGAGCGCCGCGTAGCCATAGGCTTGCAGCAGCCCGGTGTAACCCTGCTTGGCCAGCAGCTTGTTCAGTTCAAAGCCTACGCCCGCCATCTGTGCGGGAAGGATGCGGAGTCGCCGGGTGAAGCCAAGAACTCATTTCGACTTCGCCGCTCGCAGTAGGCCAAAGGCAGGATTTGAGTTTCTCTCATTAGCACCCGGCTTCAGCCGGGTGTTGAGGCAACGGCGTGCTTCCCAGCCGTTTCAACGGCGTTTTCCTAACCTCACTGTCAGCCAGTCGGGGCAAACCGTTGAAACGGTTTCCCCTCACTTCGCATGGTTTCCACCCGGCTGAAGCCGGGTGCTAATGAGAGGCTCCGCAGCTCAAAAGCTGGTTTGCCCCCTCGGTCTGCGGGTCCGGGATTGCACGCCGCCGCGCGGTCCGCCACACTGCCGCCGTTCCGACCAACGCACTTATGAAAACACGCTTGCCCCTCCTCCTCGCCGCCCTCCTCGCCGCGCCCGCGCTTTTCGCCGCGTCGCAGCTCCCGCCCAATGCCCGCGTCGCCATCATCGGCGACTCGATCACCGAGCAAAAACTATACAGCAAATACATGGAGGCCTACCTGCTCGCCTGCACGGGTCGGAAGGACATCCATGTGATGCAGTTCGGCTGGAGCGGCGAGACGGCCGGCGGCTTCGCGGCGCGCTGCCTGAACGACCTCGCGGCCTTCGCGCCCAACGTCGCCACCACCTGCTACGGCATGAACGACGGCGGCTACCAGCCGTGGAAGGACAGCATCGGCCAGAGCTACGAAGGCAACATGAGGAACGTCGTCAAGCAGCTCACCGCCGCTGGCGTGAAGCACATCGTCCTCGGCTCGCCCGGCGCGGTGGACTCGAGGTTCTTCGGCAAGCGGCCCATCTTCGGGGACAAGGACTCCGCCGCCGGTTACAACGACACCCTGGCCCACCTCCGCGACATCGCGCAGAAGCTCGCGACCGAAAACAAGCAGACCTTCGCCAACGTCCACAACGCCATGTTCGACGCCATGCCCAAGGCCAAGGCCGCGCTCGGCGACGACTATCCCGTCTGCGGCGGCGACGGCTTCCACCCTGGCCCGAACGGTCAACTCCTCATGGCCTACGCGTTCCTCAAGGCCCTCGGCGTGGACGGCGACATCGGCACCATCACCGTGGACGCGAAGGGCATGACCACCGCCACCGACGGCCACAAGGTCCTCAGCAGCGCCGCGGGCAAGGCCGAGCTGGAGAGCACCCGCTGGCCGTTCTGCTTCGACGCTGACCCGAAGAACGCCAACAGCACGCGCAGCATCACCCCCTTCGCGCCGTTCAACCAGGACCTGAACCGCCTCACGCTCAAGGTGAAGAACCTCGGCGCGGCCAAGGCGAAGGTGACGTGGGGCGCGGTCGCAAAGGACTTCACGAAGGAGCAGCTCGAAGCCGGCGTGAACCTCGCCGCCGAGTTTCCGGCGACGCCTTTCGACGCGCAGTTCGCCAAGCTCGTGGGCGCGCTTGGTCAGAAGCAGAACTTCGAGACCATGATGATCAAGAACCTCGTGACCAACTTCCGCCAGTTCGCGAACGACGCGAAGGCTGATCCAGAACTCGCCAAGGCCTTCGACACGGTGCGCACCAAGCTCCAGTCCCGCCAGCAAGCCCTCGACGCCGAGGCGCGCAAGACGCTCGTGCCCGTGAAGCACACGCTCACGGTGACGGCGCTTTGAACTTCCCACTCACGAGCGCGTCCGAAGGCGGTGATTGTCAGAAAAGCACTGGGCGCTCGCAGGCTCGCGTTCACACTCATCGAACTCCTCGTCGTCATCGCGATCATCGCGATCTTGGCCGGCATGCTTCTGCCGGCGCTCGCCCGCGCGAAGGAGAAGGGGAAGATGACCAAGTGCCTGAGCAACATGAAGCAGATCGGCCTCGCCTGCACGCTCTACGCCGGCGACTACGAAAAGTATCCGCTCCATGAAGTGGGCGGCACCGCTCCCTACTCATCCACACCCATCGCCAATCAGTCACGCTTTGCCGCAGTCTATTACACCACGAAGTGGCTTGACCACATTGATCCCTACATGGGCAGCAACGCCGCCGTAGTCATGTGCCCCAGCGACAACGGCAAGCTGCCCACGGACGCAACCACGTTCAAGACCACCGGCCCGCCGCTGACCTATGGGATGAACGTGTATTCTTTTTCCCTGGGTGCCACGTCTCCACAGCCGCGCCCGGAGAATATTCTTTCCCCCTCCAGCAAATACTTCATCGGTGAAACCGTCGGGCAAGTGGGTCTCTGCCACATCGGCCTCTGGTCCTTTGCGGCCTCTGGAATCTTGCGGCATGGGGGGGGGAGGCCGTGACCACTGGCGGCAGGACCCAGAACAAGGGGGCGAACTACACCTACTTCGACGGGCACGCGGACTACGTGATCAGCAAGTGGGACACTTCCCTGGCGACGTGGCAAACCCCCGCCTTCGTTGCCGCCAACGCTCCCGACTGGGCGACTTGGATTCCCTGACGGATTAAACACACTTGGATCTTCTGTATTCTGGTGTTCGCCAGTTGCGCGACTGTGCTGTGCGGCGGCTGCCGTCGCAAGCATCCCGCTGCTGCGCCAGCCACTACGCCGCCTGCTTCCGCCACCGCTCCGCAGGAACCGGTGCCGGGATTGCCCCCGGCGGCGCAGCCAAAAGTTGGCGCGCCGATGCCGCCCATGACAACAGAGATGATGCTCAACTTCGAAGCCCGCTTCGGTCGTCCACCCACCAACTACAGCGAGTTGTCCCGCCTCAAGATAGAGCCGCCGAAAAAATAAGTCTGGTAGGGCGCGACTGTCCCAGCGCGGCGGTTGGGTATCTGAACAGTTTGGCGGCGCGCTGAAGACAGACGCGGCCTAACCCGTGCGATCAGTTTCATCGGTCCTTTCCTTCTGCGTCTCCGCATCCGTCTTCGCCGCATCGCGTTCGAGGAATTGCACCACCTTCCAAAAGGCGAAGCCTACGACGCTCAACGCCATCACCGCCCACAGCGTGCCCACCGCCATGTCATGGCGGCGCTCGGAAGACACGCCGCGCAGCGCCAGCACGAAGCCCGCGAGCGTGCCGACAGCCAGCAGCACGGTGAGGCCAACGGCCAGCTTCACCGGCGGCTGACGTCCCTCCGCCAGCGCGCGGAAGAACACCCGCTCCGCCACATACCACGACGCCCCCGTCACGGCGGCGAACGCCAGCAGCGTCCAGAACGAAACCTCGAACTGCACCGTGGGGTTGACCGATTTGATGCACTCGACGAACCCGGAGGTCAACCCGAGGCTCACGGCCCCGGCCCACTGCACCAGCCGTAAAAAGTCATGTCCGGACTTTGGACTTGGGGGCGTCGTCACGCGCCAAACTTAGCGGGCGCAGCGTCACTGTCCAACCTCCTTGCGGGCTCAGCTCAGCGGCGGCGTGCGACTTCGCCGTCAGCGTTCAGCCGAACAGTAATTGAAACACGATGACGCGGTTGCGGCACCAGGTTGATGGCGGCGGTCCAGTGGGCGACGCATCACGAAACTGGCGCAGCGCGTGACGGTTGCGCTCGAACCGTCGCTTCAAACCAAATATCGCTTGCACCCTCATAGCACGGTTCCTACATTCCCCGCGCGGTCGCACCCGTAGCTCAATTGGATAGAGCGTCTGACT
>SXTU01000207.1 GCA_005791875.1 Verrucomicrobiales bacterium | reverse complement strand
GGCGAGAGGCGACGGCCTGCTTGGAGAGGTCATCGTAAATGATGAGCGCATCCATGCCGTTGTCCATGAACCACTCGCCCATCGCTGCGCCGGAGAAGGGCGCGAGATACTGCGCAGCCGCGGGAGCGTCCGCGCCGGCCGCGACGATGATGGTGTCTTCAAGCGCGCCGGCCTTCTCAAGTTCGGCGATGACACGGGCGATGTTCGACTGCTTCTGGCCGACCGCCACATAGATGCTGTAAACCGGGCGGAAGTTGGCGTCGCCGGAGGCGCGGCCCTGCTTGTTGATGCGCGACTGGTTAATCATCGCATCCACGCCGATGGTGGTCTTGCCCGTCGAGCGGTCGCCGATGATGAGTTCACGCTGACCGCGACCGATGGGAATCATCGCGTCCACCGACATGATGCCAGTCTGAAGCGGTTGGCTGACGGATTTGCGCTTCACGATGCCGGGCGCGATTTTCTCGACGGGATACTGCGCGGTGGCCGTGATGGGGCCTTTGCCGTCCACGGGGCGGCCGAGGGTGTCCACCACGCGGCCCAGCAGGCCCTTGCCCACGGGGACGGAGAGGAGCTTGCCAGTGGTCTTAACCTCGGAGCCTTCGCGGATTTCGAGGTAGTCGCCGAGCACGACGACGCCGACCTCGGTCTCCTCGAGGTTCAGCGCGATGCCGATAACCCCGTTGCCGAAGTCGAGCATCTCGTTGAGCATGGCGTCGGTGAGGCCTTCCACCTTGGCCACGCCGTCGGAAATCTCGCGGACGGTGCCAACGTTTTGGCGGGAGACGTTGGTCTTGAGGCCGGAAATTTGGGCTTCGATGTCTTGCAGGATTGAGCTCATAGCAATTCGTTAAGTCGGAAAATCAAAGGTTGTCGTTCAAGGCCGCGAGGCGTCCGGCCACGCTACCGTCGTAAATGTCGCTGCCGGCCTTTACCTTCACGCCACCGAGCAGCGCGGGGTTGACCGAGAAAGTCACGTTCATACCGGGGCCGTATTTCTGGGCCAGCGCGGCTTTGATGCTGTCCATCTGCGCAGGCGTGGATTCAACGGCGTTCTCCACACGGGCGGTGCGGCGTGCAATGTCCAGCTTCACCAGCCGTTGCAAATGAGTGAGCGTGCTCACGTAGCCGCGCGGCTTCTGCGCGATAACCAGCGTCACAGCCTGACGGATTTTGGCCTCGTCGAGGATGCCGTTGACGCAGCAGACGTTGAACAACGTCTTGCCGTCGCGGCGGGCTTGTTTGCTGACTTTCATCGGCGGGCGAGGAGAGTATCAACTAGGCGGCCAATTGGCGAACCGCATCGTCGGCGAGGCGGCCCTTCTGGTCGGTGGAAAGAATGTCGCCGGTGGCACGGCTGGCGGCAGCCACCACAAGTCGGCCAAACTCCTGACGCAGCTCGCCCTTCATGCGGGCCAGCTCGGCGTCGTTGGATTCCTTGGCCTTGGCAATGATGTTCGCGGCGTCTGCGATGGCTTTCTGGCGCTCCACCTCGGCGACGCGGGCGGCGGCGGCGCGAGATTCCTCGATGATCTTCTGCGCCTGCGCGCTGGCCTGGCCGATGACTTCCTGGGCCGTGGCCTGCGCCTTGGCGAGTTCGATCTTGATCTTGTCCGCGTTGGCCAGGCTCTCGGCGATGCGCGTGCGGCGCTGCTCGAGCATCTCAAGGATCGGCCCGTAGGCGAACTTCTTGAGCGCGAGCGCGACGATGGCAAAGAGGATGATCTGCGAGATCAGCAACTGCCACGTCACGCCGAACTGTTGCGCGATGTCACCGACCGGGTTGCCGGTCGGTGCTGCAGCGGCGAAAAGGGCGAACGAATTCATAAATCAGCGCGGAAAGGATCGGGCGCAGAGCCTCGCGGCCCCGCACCCGAAATGTTACTTGGCCAAGAAGATGGCGAAGAAGACCACGCCTTCCGCAAGGGCGGCGAAGATGATCGCCTGGTTGCGGATAGCACCTGCGGCGCCCGGATTACGTCCGGTCGCTTCGGCTGCCTTCATGCCAATGATTCCCACGCCAATAGCGGACCCGAGAGCCGCCAAACCGATGTGTAAACTACCAGTCATGTTATTGCCTTTCCTGTTGTGTTTCTCAGCTGCCTCCGCAGGTTGCCCACGGTCCGACGGCTAAAATTGGTTAGTGTGCGTGCTTGTGTTCTCCGTGGCCGTGATCCTCGCCATGACCCTCGTCATGGTGGGCGCACATCAGGGCGGTAAAAACCGAGGTGAGCAGCGCAAAAACGAGCGCCTGCACGAGACCGACGAGCAGTTCGAGAAAGTAAAACGGCAGCGGCAGCAGCCAGCCCAGCCAAGGGATGAGCACCATCATGGACTCGAGAATATTCTCGCCGGCGAAGATGTTGCCGTAGAGACGAAAGCTGAGGGACACCGGTCGGAAGGCGATGGAGATGACTTCAATGATGCCGACGAAGAAGAAGATGCCCATCATGAAAATCGCCATGAAGCCCTTGCCGTTGTCGCCGCCGCTAAAAAGATGCTTTGCGATTCCACCGGGACCGAGCGCCTGAAGGGACCACACCGTCCAGAGGAAGAAGAACGTCAACGACATCGCCAGCGTCATGTTCAAGTCCGCGTTGCCGCCACGCAGGATGGGCTGGCTCAAGTGTCCAACTGCGAACGGCAATGAGGATGACTTGTCAGGTTCGCCCCAGCCGATGCTGCCGACGCCCGGGATGAGGCCGATCCAGTTGGTGAACAGGATAAAGATGAAGAGAGTGCAGAAGAACCAGAACGTCTTTTTCACTAGCTCCTTGCCCAGAATTTCCGTGAAGAAGTCATACATCCCCTCGACCAGCCACTCCGCGAAGTTCTGCAGACCGCTCGGGACCATCTGAATGTTCCGCGTCGCCATCTGGGCGAAGATGATGAGTCCGAGCGCGACGATCCACGTGATGACCGTCGAACTGGTGAACTGGAGCGGGCCGAGGTTGAACACTGGGGCAGCAGCTGGCAACCCGTGATGGGCCGCCGCCGCGTGCGCGTCCTTCGCGCCGTGCTCGACAGCCTTCGCCGCCGATCCGGGCAACGCTTCCGCTGCGGAAAGAACCGCCGGCAACAGGGCCAAAAGCGCCGCCGCCAAAATTGCTTTGAACACGTTTTTCACTTCGCTGGACACCGCGCGCAGAGACACTTGAGCCTTTGCGTCGGGTCGAAAACGGCGCATAGGTTGGCGTGACGTGAAATCTTTCACAAGGGGTTTTTTCGGCGATGGGCAAGTTGAAGTTTTCTCCATCGTCGGAAGGAAGGTCGCTAATGCGCGGGCGAACGCCGTCATTGCCGTCTGCGCTTGAGGAGCCATCGCAATTGGTGTGGGCCACCAACTTGAAGCTTCCCATTGTCCGGCTGCCGTGGATAGTTCCGCCCACAAAATGCGGCCCGCTCCCACAGCCACACGCCCAAGCCAGAGCGCCGAGGATTACTTGGAGCGCATCCAGGAGTTGATGGAGGAAAAGGGCTACGCGCGCGTCGTGGACATCGCCTCCTCGCTCAAGGTCAAGCAGGCCAGCGTCACGAGCATGGTGCAGAAGCTCGCCGAACAGGGTTACCTCAACTACGAGAAGTATCGCGGCCTCATCCTCACCGACAAGGGCCGCACCGTCGCCCTCCGCATCCAGGAGCGCCACGCCACTCTCTCTCGTTTCTTCTCGCTCCTCGGCCTCGACGCAGCTACGCAGCAGGCAGACATCGAGGGCATCGAGCATCACCTCAGCCCTGAGACGGTTACTTGCCTCGCGGACCTCGCGGAGTTCTTCGAGAAGAATCCCGCCGTGCTGGAGCGCTTCGGGAAATCGCGCGGCAAAGCCCGGCGCGGCTGAACGCGCACCTCGCATGGCCGACAACTGGAGCCACATCCTCACCCTCGCACAGGAGGAAGTCCGCGCCACGCTGGACGAGCTGCCGTGCGAACTCCGTGAACGTGCGCTCCCTTTGCCGGTGGTATACGACCACGTGCCAAATGAGGCATTGGTGGCGGACGCCATCGAACCGGACACGCTCGGGCTATTTGTCGGTGAAGCGTTTCCTGATGGCGAAGGCGGCCCTTCACCATTGCCACCGCAGATCATCCTGTTTCTGGAAAACCTTTGGGACTTCGCGGAAGGCGAGGAGGAAGTCTATCTCGATGAAGTCCACGTCACCTACATCCACGAGCTTGGCCACTACCTTGGACTGAACGAGGACGAACTGGACGAGCGCGGACTGCTGTAGCGGGGGACACTCTTGTCCCCGGCCAGGGCTCGACCCGATCCGATTCAGCGTTCGGACAAGAGGGGGCATCATTGTCCCCGCTACGCCTCACGCCTCGATGAACTTGATCGAACGGCTCTTCTCGGAACGCTTGCGGGCGTTCTCGTCGAGCACCTTCTTGCGGAGGCGAAGATTCTTGGGCGTGGCCTCGACGTATTCGTCCACGTCAATGTATTCGAGCGCGCGCTCGAGGCTGAGCTTCATGGGAGGCGCGAGCTGGATGCCCTTGCCGTCGCCGCCGGACCTCATGTTGTTGAGCTTCTTCTCGCGCACCGGATTCACGGCCAGGTCGGTGTCGCGGGCGTTCTCGCCGACGATCATGCCGACGTAAATCGCGTCGCCCGGCTCGACCATGAGCTTGCCGCGTTCCTGCACCATGTTGAGCGCGTAAGGCGTGGCCTCGCCGGCGTCCATCGAGACGAGAGAGCCGTTCTTGCGGGCGGGAATTTCGCCGCGGTCCTCGCCGTATTCGTGGAAGAGATGGCTCATCACGCCCATCCCCTTGGTCATGTTCACGAGGTCGGTCTCGAAGCCGATGAGGCCGCGCATGGGCACGTGAGCCTCGACGGACACCGTGTTGGCGACGTGATTCATGTTCGTGATCTGCGCCTTGCGGGCGGAGAGCGTCTCCATGATCGCGCCGAGATTCTCGTTCGGGATCTCGACGTAGAGCTTCTCGATGGGCTCGAGCGAGGTGTCGTTCGGACCTTTCTTCCAAAGCACTTCGGGGCGCGACACGAGGACTTCGTGGCCCTCGCGGCGCATCTGCTCGACGAGGATGGCGATCTGCATTTCGCCACGGCCGGACACGGCGAAAATTTTCGGGTCGCTCGTCGGCGCGATGCGCAGGGCGACGTTGGTGCGGATCTCCTTCACGAGGCGGTCCCAGATGTGGCGCGCGGTGACGAGCTTGCCGTCCTGCCCGGCGAGCGGGCCGTCGTTGACGGCGAATTCCATCTGGATCGTCGGCGGATCAATCGGGATGTAAGGCAGCGCGGGCCGCAGCTCGGAATCGCAAATCGTCTCGCCGATGAACACGTCCTCGAAGCCGGTGAGGCCGACAATGTCGCCCGCGTGGGCCTCCTGCACCTCGATGCGCTTCATGCCCTCGAAGTGGAAGATCATCGTAATCTTGCCCTTGGTGATGCGCCCGTCGCCGTGGCGGCAGATGGCGGGATCGCCAACCTTGACCTTGCCCTCGACGATCTTGCCGAAGGCGATACGGCCGAGGTAATCCGAGTAATCCAAGTTCGCCACAAGCACCTGGAAGCCCTCGCCGGCCTTCGCGCGCGGAGGCGGGATGTGCTTCACGATAGCGTCGAAGAGCGGCTCCATCGTGCCGCTGACGTGCTCCAGTTCGAGCTTGGCGTAACCGTCCTTGGCCGAGCAGTAGATGAACGGGAAATCGAGCTGCTCGTCCGTCGCGTTGAGCGACATGAACAGCTCGAACACGAGGTCGAGCACCTTCTTGGGAGTCGCGTTGGCGCGGTCGATCTTGTTGATGACCACGATGGGCTTCGCGCCGGCCTCGAGCGCCTTGCGCAGCACGAAGCGCGTCTGCGCCTGCGGGCCGTCGGTGGAGTCCACCACCAGGAGCACGCCGTCAATCATGTTCATGATGCGCTCCACCTCGC
>SXTU01000206.1 GCA_005791875.1 Verrucomicrobiales bacterium | reverse complement strand
TGATGTCCGCTTTATGCCGGGCGAGTGGTTTGAGTCCCTCCGACAGTTCCCAAGCTGCGCCGGTCTTTTTCACGTCCGGGAACCACGTCTCATTCGTCACGCCCCAGCCAAAACCGAGGAAGACCATGCGCTTCGGCGGAGTGGCAGTTTTCGGAGCGGCGAAGGCTTTGAAGCCGATGGACTCGAGCGCGGGCAACGCGATGATGGCGGAGGTGCTGCGGAGGAAATGGCGGCGGGCAATAGGGTATTTGGCATTCATAGATGGAAGTGAGGTCTCAGATTTGGTTCCTTGGTTTGAATCGGGAAAAATATTGTCAGTGTTTTGTGAACGGTTCGCTCTCAATGATGGCGAGCAGCAGATCGCGGAATCCGCCCTTTTTGCTCACCAGATTGTCGGAAATGGCGTGGAGTTGCTTGCGCTCGGCGTAACTGGGCAGGCGGCCGCTGCCGTAGAGGAAGAGCTTCTCGGTGAGCGCCCGGCCAAACCGCTCGGGGTGACTCATGACGTAGCTTTTCAGATCCCGGACGTCTTTGAGTTGAGTGCCATCGGGCATCGTGGCCGTGGCATCCACGGCGGGTCCGGGCTTGGTGACAGTGCTCCCGTGTTTGTGGATCGGGTAGGTCTCGCGCCATTGGCCGATGGCATCGTAGTTTTCGAGGAGGAACCCGGGTGGGTCGAGTTTGCGATGGCATCCGGCACAGCTTGCCTGCGTGGTATGCGCGGCCATAAGTTCGCGGATGGTCTTGGCCTGCGTGGTGTCGGGTGTGATGGCCGGGACCGCATCGGGAGGAGGTGGCACCCGTTCGTTCAAGATCGTCTCCAGCACCCACTGGCCGCGATACACGGGCTGGGTGTCCACGCCGTTCGCGGTGGCCATCATCACGCCGCTCATGCCGAGAAGGCCTCCGACCCTGCCATCGCGCGGCAAGGCAACCCTGGTCATCTTGAAATTGAAGTTATCCGGCGGATCCATCTTGAGCCCATACATTTGCTTGCCGACAGAGGCGTGGGTGTGGGTGAAATCAGGCGCGATGAAATCCTGGATCGGCCGGTTATCCCGCAGGATCTCGGTGAAGACCAGCTCCGGCTCCAGCCTCATGGCCTTGCTGTGGTGTTCGCCATACGCCCCCAGGGAAGCGTCCGGCATGATCTCGCGGATCTTGCGTGTGCCCAGCCACTGCCCGACAAAGCTGGTGACGAAGTCCTTCAGCTGCGGCGACGCAAGCAGCCGCTCCGCCTGGAGCCGGATGCCTCCGGCACCCCGGAGGGAGCCGTCTGCCACGGCGGCGCGGAGCAGGTCATCCGGCGGGAGCGAGGTGAGGAAGTAAGAAAGCCGGGCGGCGAGTTCGGCATCCGTGAACGAAGTCCCGCCACCTTCCCGGTAGATGAACTGAGGTGCCACGAGAGCCGTGCGCAACGCCAGGTGCAGGGCGTTTTCCAACGTGTTGCCTTCCTTTCGATGCTGTTCCACGAGGGCGCGGTAGCGGGCGGTTTCCACAGCTTCCACATCCCTGCGAAAGATCTTTGAGAGCATGCGTTTCAAGGCCGCATCGAGCGCGTCCGCCGTGGTGAGCTTTGCCCCCTCAGCCCCAAGCAGGGCACGCTGGAGATCGCGACCCTGGCCAAAGCGCCAATGTTCAACCGCATAGCGCGCGCCTTCTGTCACAGGGATAGGCCCTTCGATTTCGATGGATTCCATGTCCAGCGCGGGCCCATCTGTGAAGTGCGTGCTCATCAAAGAGATGGCGTAATACCACAATTGGTAGCCGCCGTATCCCGTCGGGTTCTTGTTCACATACATGGCGTCCACTACCTTCCGCGCCGCTTCGGGCGTGGCCGTGGAGAGATCGAGATCAGCCCGCGCCATTTCCGCATCGTAAGCCTCTTTCACGCGCTTCTTTTGCAACTCATGTTCTGGATGGAAGGTCTTTAAGCGGATCGCACCCGTGGCGGAATCGGGCACCGGTTCGTGCAGAGGCAACCAGGCGGCGAGCAGGCGCGGACGGCGCGTCAATCGCTGAAGGAATTCCTCGCGTGAGCCCTCGTAGGGAACGTTTGGATCGAATCTCCCGACCGGCGAACTCGCGAACGTGAAGCCAAACGAGTCTCCAGGATGCAGCACGATCTCCGCCTGGTGCTCGACCGTTCCGCTGATCGGCACTTCGAACTCCTTCGAGCGGTGTTGAAGCTTCACGAGCAAGGGCTTGCCGTCCTCTGGCCGGAAGGCGGAGGCGCGAAATTTCACCCGGTAGTAGCCGGAGGCCGGGGCGGCAAAGCGGCTCGCGGTCGAAGTGTAGTCACGGAGGATCAGCCGCATTTTGCGATCAACCATCTTGTTGGAAGGACCGTTGCCATCGTAGCTGGAAAGATCATCCGGAGGGATGACCCACTTGCGGGACGGTGGCGCGGGCTCCGCCGGAGGCGGGAAGAGGCGGTCCGCCACCTCGATGGCGCTCTCCATGTAGGCATCCAAAAGAGGCGGAGAAATCATGAGGGACTCCGCGATGTTGTCGAATCCGTGGCTGCTCGTGTCGGCAGGGAATCCGCTGGAAACCTTGAACCAGATGCCGAAGACCTTGCCGACCGTGTTTTCGTATTCCACGCGTGTCAGGCGGCGGAGACCCGCGGCGTGCCGTGGCACCTTGTGCACGAGTGTGTCATCCAGCCAGGTCAACACGGCACCCTTTGCCGCAGCATCGAGACGTGGCTTTTTCGCGGGAGGCATCTCATCGTTTGCCAGCGCACGGTGCATCCGCTCCAGCAGGGATGCACTCGCGGGCGACTGCAGGTCCAGCGATGCGAAATCGAGATTCACACCGCCTTTTTTGGCATCGGCGTCATGGCAGTCGGTGCAATGGCTTGTCAGCATCTGCCGGACGGGTTCCGGCAGCATCTCTGCGCCCTGAACCGGAATCGTCAAAGCAAGACAGGCGGCAAAAGCGCGCGCCAGTTGGGGAATGAAATTCTTATATCGCATGGCTGTCCTGGCCTAAAGTTAAAGGAGCACGTCATCCAGACCGTGGCTGGCGGCACAAAACGAGGAGGACTCGATGCCGAGCCGTCTTTCGATGGAGATGAACAAATCGCCGAGCAGCCGCTGCTCACGCTCCACGCTCTCCTGCGTGAAGCGCAGATGACGCCCGTGCTTGAAGCCGCCTCCGGCCACGATCGCTGGCAGATCGGTGTTCGAGTGACGGCTCGCGTCGCCCATGCCGGTGCCAAAGAGAATGATGGAGCTGTCGAGCAGCGAGCGGTCCTGTTCGTCCCTGGCCGCTTTGATTTTGGAGATGAAGGCGGCGAGACAGCGCAGGTTTTCGCGGTCAATCGCGGTCAGCGCGGCGATCTTGTCGGGGTCGTTGCCGTGATGCGAAGCGTTGTGATAGCCGTATTGGAGCATCTTGCCGTCCACTTTGAAAGTCTGGGAGCCGCTGGGGAGCACCATCGAAATCACCCGCGTGGAGTCCGTTTGAAGGGCCAGCGCCATCAAGTCGTAGTGGATCGTCTCAAGCTCGACCATCAGGTTGTTGGCCACGGGATCTGCGGCGGGCAGTTCGTATTTCACGGTCGGCACGACATCGTTCACACGCGAGAGCTGCCTGCCGATCCGCGCCTCCACATCTCGCAACGAGGTGAAATACTCTTCCAGCTTGGCCCGGTCGTAGCTGCTCACACTTTTTTGGAGCGCATTGGCATCCTGCATCACGAAGTCGAGCGCACTCCGGCCGGACTTCAGCAGATACTCAGTCCGCGCCCGGTCACTGACTGAAGCGAAGAGCTTCTTGTAGAGCACGCTGGGCCGTTCGATCGCAGGCAGAGCGATCGCTCCCTTCAAATAGCTCATCGGCGTGCAATCATTCGCCCCCGCGGTCAACACAAGCGATTGAAAGCGGGTGTTCTCGCCGATGCGCGCCGCGACGCGCTGATCGAAAGAGATTTCCCCGGTATTTTTTCCACAGAGGAAGTTCGGCCAGTTAGGGTGCCCGCCACCTGCGCGGTGATCCAGGCCGGAGAAGAGAGTGAAGTCATTCCTCAGTTCCTTCAGCGGCGCCAGTGACGGAGTCATTTCGTAATCCGCACCTGCCTTCGCCGGATAAAGCGCCGGGGTGTGCAGCCCAAGATTCGCGCCGATGCAAACCAACCGTTTCACGGGAGCATCCGCCCGATGCGCGGCAAAGGCCTGGAAGCCGATGGACTCGAGTGCGGGCAACGCGATGATGGCGGAGGTGCTGCGGAGGAAATGGCGGCGGGTGAGGTGTGTCTTCATGGGGTGCTTACTTGGTGTGGAATGCTTTGCTGCTGACTAGCGCGGTGATGAACTCGCGCATCGCGAAGTTCTTCGCCTTTGCCTTGGCGACGATGTCATCCGCGAGCGTGGCATCGGTAAAGCCATACGGCCTGCCGAGGGCGTATTCGATGAGGGACTCGGTGAAGCCTTGGGCGAAGTTTTCGCTTTTGGCGGCGATTTGGTCGCGCAACTCGAAGTAGTCTTTGAAGGCGGGGCCGTTGTGGAATTGGCCGGCGGGGTCGATGGGCCAGGTTTTCTTGCCGACGCCGCGCTTTTCGAAGGTCTCCTCGGTGCGCCATTTGCCGGCGGCGTTGAAGTTCTCCAGGCCGAAGCCGATGGGGTCGATCTTGCGGTGGCACTGCGCGCACTGCGCTTGCTCCATGTGCGCGGCGAGGCGTTCGCGGGTGGTGAGCAGCTTGCCTTCGAGACGCGTAATTTGCGGGACGTTCGGCGGGGCGGGCGGTGGCGGGTTATGAAGGAGGTGGCGCAGGACCCAGGCGCCCCTTTCGACGGGGCTGGTGCGCTCGCCGTTGCTGCCCATGGCGAGGATGGCGGCCATGCCGAGCAATCCGCCGCGCGGGGAGTCGGCGGGGAGTTTTACTTTTTGGAAGTCGTCGCCGCTGACGCCATCGATGCCGTAGTAGGTGGCGAGGAGGCCGTTGACGTGGATTTCGTCGCTCTTGAGCAGTTTGGAAAGGCTGCCGTTGTGGCGCAGGAGATGGGCGAAGGTTTCATAGACTTCGCGGCGGGCGGCGGCCTTGGCGCTTTCGTCGAAGTCGCGGAATTGCTTGGTGTCGAACTGGAAGAAATCGAGCCGGTCCATGCCGAGCCACTGATGGACAAAACCGCTGACGAACTCATCGGCTTTGGGGCTGGCGATCATGCGGTCCACTTCGCGGGCGATGATGGTGGGGTTGGTGAGATCGGCGGCAAGGAGTTGGGCGTCGGGTGGTGCGCTCCAGAGGAAGTAGGACAAGCGGGAAGCGAGTTCGGATGGAGAAAGTAGTTTGGGCTTTAGCCCAATTTCCTCGTTCTGAGTTGAGCTAAAGCTCAAGCCACTTTCCTGAAGATAGACAAACCCCGGCGAGGCTAAAATCACGCTCAGGGGCTCGCGGATGGCCTTGTCGAAGCTGTCGCCGGATTTGATGCGCGTTTCGTGCAGAGCGGTGAGTTTGTCCAGAAAGGCATCGGTGGGCTGTTTGCCGCGGAAGGCGCGTTTGGCGAAGGTTTCGAGCACGGCGCGGGCATCGGTCTCTCCGGCGGCGAGCACGGGTGGGATGCTGGTTGGGGCCTCGGCGGCCACGATGGGCCCTTCCCACTCCACCCAGTCAATCCACAGGGCGGAGGGCGGGCCGAGCTTCGTGTCCTTCACGGCGGCGAAGTAGAGCCCGGGGTCGAGCTTCACATCGCGCTTCTCCCGCAGCACAAAGGTGCGCGGGCCGTTCGCGGTGATGCTCACGGGCATTTCGATGACCTGCGGCGCGTCGGTGGTGCCGCTGATTTGGAAGGTCTGCATCAAAGTGAAATCCTCTTTCTCCTCTGGCTTCATGCGGCTGCCGAGTGCGACGAAATGCCGTTCCTTTGGCGTGCCCTTCACCGCGCCGATGCGGAAGCGCAGCGTGTATTCGCCGGGCTCGGCTTTCTCGACCTCGTGTTTCGTTTTCAGCCAGCCGGAGGGCTGGTCCGGCGGCAGGGTGATGGCCTCCTCGGTGTGGACGTTGTGGATGGTCAAATACGCCCCGCTCTTGGTCAGCGGGTCGTTGACGTAGCGCTCAAAGCTCGGCCCATCCTGTTCAAAGACATGAATGCGGAACTTCGCTTCCGGCTCGTCGGGAATGCCTTCCTGCGGCTGCTTGGTCTGCATGAATTTCTTTGCCGCCGCGTAGCCGCCTTTGAAGTAGCCGTTGTAAGTGCCGCCAACCATCGCGTTCGCATGCAGTTCGACCTCGCGGCGTTGTTTGATCGTTTTGGTTAAAGCGGGAGCCGCTGGTGCATTCGCATTCACCGGTCCCTCCAGCTCCACAAAATCCACCCAGATACACGGCGTCGGGCCGGTGCCGGTTTTGTCCCAGGCCTCGCGGAACATGGCATACTCGGCGTCGCGATTGTTCGGGCGTTTGTCGCGGATGGCGAAGTTGCGGTCGCCGCTGGCGTTGATCTCGACGGGAATCTCCAGCGTCTGCGGATTCGTCAGCGTGCCGGTGACTTGATGCGAGCTGAGCACATTGAAATCCTCCGCGTCCGCCTTGCCGGTGCCGATCTCGATGAAGCGGCGTTCCTTCGGCGACTCATCGCTGGCGGCGAGGCGCACCCGCAGCGTGTATTTGCCCGCGGGCCATTTTTCCGTGGCGGAGATGTGGGTGTAGCGACCGAGCGAGTAAAGCATGAGCCAGGTGCCCGTCTCGCGCTGCGGGAGCTTCTGGTAGTCGGCGTAGTAGCGATGGTGATAGCTGTATTCGCTGCGGGCGAACTGCGCGTCCTCGACATCGCGGAAGCCGAACTGCGTGGGCGGCGGTGCGTCCTTGAACTCGGCGAAGTGATTGTAAAAAAAATGCGGCTGCGTCTTCAGCTTCGGGTCCTGGCGGGCCTTGGCGACAGCGTCCGCGTTCTCCGGCTTCTTCGCGGCGGCGTCGATGGCGGCGCACCATTTCTGGAAGCGCTCGTATTTCTCCACATAGCCCTGCGCGTAGATGGGCATGTATTTGTTCGCCCATTCCTCGGGGTCTTTGCGGAGCTTTTGGGGCTGAGGAGCACCCGCCGCAACAGTGGCAGACTGCACACCTGCGGGGCCTTCGATTTCGAGCCAGTCAATCCACAGCGCGGGTTTCGGACCGGTGCCGGTCTTATCTAGGGCGGCTTTCCACACATCGAACGCTGCCGTGCGCGAGTTAGGCTGTTTTTCGCGGATAGAAAACACGCGGTTGCCTGTCTGGGGCAGATTCACGGGAATCTCCAGAACTTGCGGCTGCGCCATCGTGCCGATGACTTGATGCGCGCTGATGACGGTCAGGTCCGTGTTCACCTGCCCGCGCTGGAAGACCTCGATGAAACGGCGTTCCATCGGGGCATCGTCGAGCGCTGCGATGCGCACGCGCAGGGTGTAGGGGCCTGCGGGCCATTTCGGATCGACAGAGATGCTCTCCATCTCATGCACGTTGTAGATGGTGAGGTAAGCGCCCGTGTCTTTGTGGGGCTGTGCCAGATAGTCCGTGTAATAGCGTAGATAATGGTCAATGACCGTCTTCGCGGAGCGCGCATCCTCAACATCGCGGAAGCCGAACTTGGTCGGTGACGGCTCAGTCTTCCGCTTCATCCACTCGCTGTAGAAATTCGAGGCATCCTTCTTCACCCGATCCATGCCGCGCAACTCGGCAGCTAGCGCCGCATTCTCGGGCAGCGCCGCCGCCGCATCCACGGCGGCGCTCCACTGCTGGTAGCGCTCGTAGTTCTGCTTGACTCCAGCAATCCAATTCGAGACCTGCTTGTTGGCAAACTCTTCCGGCTCGCGACGGAGTTTCTCGACCTTGGTCGCGAGGGTCGGGGCTTTGGCCGTGCCGACACTCTCCACTTCGATCCAATCAATCCATAGCGCGAACTCGGGGCCGATGCCGTTGCGCTGTTTGGCTTCGGCGAAGAGGCGGTGCGCGACGTCCTCGGATTCGTAGGTGCCTTTTTCCTGGAAGAAAAAGCCGTGGCCTTTTGCGGGCGAGAACTTCAGCGGAATCTCCAGCACCTGCGGCTTCTCCATCGTGCCGGTGATTTGATGACTGCTGGCCACGGCACGCACGCCGCTGTCGTGCTGCGAGCCGAACTCGACGAAATGCCGCGATGCCGGCGTGTTCCCGGTGGCCGCGATGCGCACGCGCACCACGTAGTCGCCCGCAGGCCAGTCACCGGGCAGGCGGAAGGGCTGATAGGGATTCACGAACACGTCCTCGACCGTGAGGAAGCTGCCGGTCTTCGTCGCCGGATGCTCCACATAGGCCTTCTGGTGCGGGACGCTGTGGACCCAGTTCCGGCGGCCGTCCTCGTCGGCATTGACGGCATCGGTGAAACCAAAATCCTTCGGCGAAGGCGCGCCTTTGATGCGCTGCCACTGCGAGTAGAAGTGGATCGTGTCGTTCTTTTTCTCCGCGCGAATCTGCGTGGCGATGGCGGCATTCTCCGGCTTCTGCGCGGCGGCATCCACCGCGGCGGTCCATTTCACATGGCGCTCATGGGCGTCGGTGCGCTCGGCGAGCGACTTGACGATTCGCGCGTTCCGTTCCTCGGCCTCGACATGCATGAGGCGCGGCTTTGCTCCCGATGGCGCGACGTAACGCGCAAAATGCTCATCCAACGCCTGTCGCCCGAGCGCGAGGTATTGCTCGAACTGGTCACTCGACATGAAAAGCGACGAACCCACCGTGTCGAAGGTCCCCGCGCCGCCATCGGCGGGCAGCTCGCGCACATTGATGTCCACGCCGAGCAGGTCGTGGAGGGTGTTCTTGTATTCGCGCCGGTTCAGGCGGCGCATGGCAATGGTCCCACCCGAGTCGCTCAATCGTCCACGAGCCGCCACGAGCATGCGGGAGAGGTCATCGAGGAAATCCGTCTTCGCGGCAGCGTCCGGCTGCTTTTCATCTTCCGGCGGCATTTCGCCCGAGTTGATGGAGTTGAGCACCTTTTGCCAAAGGTCGGCCTTCTCGACCGTGTCCACCGTGAACGCGATGTCATCCAGCCGCACCTTGCCCTTCTGCTTTTCGGCGTTGTGACAGGAGAGGCAGTTGTCTTTGAAAAAAGCGCGGTGCTTCGCGTCGAGCGTGGCATGCGGTGCATCGGCGGCCTTCATGGGAGTCACGAGCAGCGTGGCGAGAGTGAGAATGAGCGTTCGCATGGAGTGGTGGAGTATTGGAGTGGTGGTTGTCGGGAATGCATCACTCCACGACTCCAACACTCCATTCCCCGTCAGTTAGCCTTGGGCAGTTCCTCGATGACGATGTCATCCAGCAGGAAGGGACCGAAGCCGATGAAGTTGACCGACTCTTTCTCCACGTCCGCGCGTTTGAGGTTGAGCGAGAGCGTCTCCTTGCCGTCCACCCACAGCGTCCACTTCGTGCCGATGTTCTCGACGACGAACTGATACCATTTGCCGGTGACGAGGCCGAGTTTCTTGAAAGTGGACTCGCCCGGGATGCCATAGGCGCTGCGAAACGTTCCTTCGGGCAGTTCCAGCACGGCGGGGTCGAGTTTCTTGCCGACGAGCTTGGGATGAGTCACGTCGCGGGTGAAATCGCGCTCGGCAATTTTGACGTCGTCGCGGGCGGTCGGCTTGTTGATGCGCGTGACCACATCGCCGATGTGCCAAAGCACGCTGCCCGGCTTTCCAGGCCGCAGCGGGGCATTGATGATCATGTCCATCATCGCCCCCTCACCCTCAAACTGGATGCGGTAGGAGACGCGGACGTTGTGAGCCTTGAACTTCGGGTCGATGGACTTGCCATGCGCTTTGCCGGGATGCGCTTTGCCATCGTAGATGCAGGCGATGACGCCATCGCGGATTTCCCAGGTCTCCGGAATGTTCCAAGTAAGCCCGCCGCCCCACTGCTTCGGCTCGGTGCGTTTTTCTCCGCCGCTGAAGTCTTCTTTGATCAAGACGGTGCCTTTGGCGCTGCTTTGCGCATGAAGGCTTGCAGAGGCGGATAGCAGCAGGGTGGCCATGAGTTGGATGGTGGCCTTGGTCATCATGGTTGGGAAGATTGTGTTTTGGGTTAAAACGCTCGCCTCACCGTTGAGCCACGCGCACTGGCAGTTTCGGCTGGGTCTTGAGAGTCAGGCGGATGTCATCGGCGAACTGCTCGCCGAACTCGGCAGCCTGGCCGCTGGGCGCGGCCTTCATTACGACGATCTGCACCACGGCAAACTCAGCTTTCGCGGGCAACACGGCCTTGGCTGTCACCACCTGCCACTGCTGAGGTGCGCCGCCGAGGCTGGACGCGTTGCCCGCGCCGGCCGCGAGGGAGTCCCGCATGGTCAGCGGCCATTCATCGCGCACCCGCGACGGGTCGCCCGTGAAGACAAACAGACGGCAGGCAAATCGCACCTGCGGCCCCTTCGCCGGCCGCGCATCACGGAAGGCGGCGGAAAGTTCGAGAATCGCGTCCTCGCCTTCGTGCCCTGCATTCGCGTCGCGCAAATCCACGAGCTGAAGAATATCGCACGCAGTCGCCCGACTGTTTGGCACTGCGGGATCTCCCTCCGCACGCACGAAGCGCAGCGCCTGCTTTCCATCCTTCGCCCAGCCAGCGACGGCCTCCGCCTCATCGCCGCTCCACTCGCCGAACTCGGACGGAAACCCGGAAGCCACGCGAGCGCTCCCCTTTTCAAAACTCCCATCCACCAGCGCAAACAACCGCTCCGCAGTCGCCATCGCGCGCGGCGACGTCACCGCCCATGCGACCGACGCGCACAAAAGACCGAACACGATCCCCGCCGCCGCTGCGGCGAGCGGACGCCATTGCAGCCACCCAAACCACGCCGGACTACGGTCCACTTGCGCGGACTTCGACACGGCAGATGGCTCCGCGAGCAGCCGCAGAGTGGCCGGATTGGTGGCGGCGACCTGGTGCAGTTTCACATCCACGGTGGAAAGCGCGCGCAGTGTCCGCCGCGCATCCGCGTTCTCACGAAGCAGCGATTGCAAACGCGCGAAGTCGGCGTCGCCGAGGCTGGCATTGAGATAACCGTGGAGCAGATCGAGTTCGTCTGGAGTCATGATAGGTGGGCCTCCTGCGCGAGGGTGCGCTCGACGCACCGTAGCAGTTCCTGCCGGATGCGGGCGAGCAGTTGATAGAGCGAGCCTTCCGTGCGGCCCAACTGCGCTGCGAGCGCCTTCATCGAAGTCTCCGGCGCATAGGCCGCCAGCGCCAGGTCGCGGCGTTCCCGGGGCAGCTTCCCAATGCACGCGTCGAGCGCGGCCAACTGCTGGTGGCGCAGGGGCATTTCCTCCGCTCCCTCCTCGGCAAGTTTTGCGACAATGTCCTCGTCCAGCACCAACCGGTCGCGCGCATGGCGACGGCGGGCCATGAGAATCTCGTAGCGGGCAATGAGGCAGGCCCAGCGGGGAAATTGCGCTGGTTCGGTGAGCGTGGAAAACTTCCGCCACGCCACGAGGCTCACCTCCTGCATCACTTCGTCCACCTCTGCGGCCTGCGGAACGCACGCGCGCACAAACGCCCGCAACTCCGGCTCATGATGCGTCCACAGGCGCAGGAAACCCTCGTTCGGGTCGTGCGGTGCGGCAGCGGTGTCGTCGGCTTCCATGATCAAAGTGAAACGTCGTCACCCTATTGCTGCCGGCCAAGCGGGGATTTAACGGGGAAAATGAAAATGAATCGCCGACTGGCGGCGATGGGCTCTCACGAAGGCAAGAAGCGTATTGTGACGGGCGGTCGCAAATCGCTACGGCTGGGAGTGGAGCCCCTGCTTTGTGTCTTCGTGACTTTGTGTGCGCCGTTTCAACCTACGCCACGATCTCCTTCACGACGCCCGTGCTGTCGCCGTGGCGCTCGGCGTTGACGCCGGAGCCTTTGAGCAGGGTGAGCCACGCGTTGCAGAGCGGGGTGTCTTTCGGCGCGATGATGTTGTGGCCGAGTTTGATGCCGGAACCGCTGCCGGCGATGAGCGTGGGGCAATTGAAGAGGTCATGCTCGGTGCGGATGTTGCTGCCGAAGACGACTGTGGTGTGG
>SXTU01000205.1 GCA_005791875.1 Verrucomicrobiales bacterium | reverse complement strand
CGGCAACTGGTCCTTCGGCGACTACTTCAAGCAGGAGGCCATCAGTTGGGCGTGGGAGCTGGTCATCGAAGTGTGGAAGTTCCCCCCGCAGCGCCTCTACGCGACCGTTTACAACCCTGACAAAGCCAAGGGCGACCCCAGCGATTTCGACCAAGAGGCGTGGAACTTCTGGGCGGAGAAGTTCCGCTCCGTCGGCCTCGACCCCGCCGTCCACATCGTCAACGGCAACAAGAAAGACAACTTCTGGATGATGGGCGAGACCGGCCCCTGCGGCCCGTGCTCCGAACTCCACGTGGACCTCACGCCGCTCGGCGACACCAAGGGTTCGCTCGTCAACCAAGGCGACGCCCGGTGCATCGAGATTTGGAACAACGTTTTCATCCAGTTCAACGCGAACCCCGATGGCACCTTCAGCGCGCTCCCGGCTAAGCATGTGGACACCGGCATGGGCTTCGAGCGCGTGACCAGCATCATCCAAGGCACGAAGAACCTCACCGACTTCGCCCACGCGAAAATCTCGAACTACGAGACCGACATCTTCCGCCCGATTTTCGATGAGCTGGAGAAAATGAGCGGGAAGAAATACGGCTCCACCCTGCCCAAGCCCAGCAGCACCGGCGACACCGAGCAGGAGAAGGTGGACATCGCCTTCCGCGTCATTGGCGACCACATCCGCACGTTGAGCTTCGCCATCGCGGACGGCATCCAGCCGGGCAACACCGACCGCAACTACGTCCTGCGCCGCATCCTGCGCCGCGCGGTGCGCTACGGCCGCACGCTCGGCTTCCACGAACCGTTCTTCTACAAGCTGGTGGACGTGCTCGCCGCGACGATGGGCGAGGTCTTCCCCGAAATCCGCACGCGCAAGCAGCACGTGAAGGACGCGCTCAAGCTGGAGGAGGAAAGTTTTAACAAGACGTTGGATAAAGGCATCACCCTCTTCAACGAGGCCGCCGCTAAGAGGAACATCTCCGGTGCCTTCGCCTTCCGCCTCTACGACGAGCAGGGCTTCCCCCTCGACCTCACCGAGCTGATGGCCCGCGAACGCGGCCTGACCGTGGACGTGACCGGCTTCAACGCGTTGATGGAGGAGCAGAAGGCCCGCGCCCGCGCTGCACAGAAGAAGACCGTCATCGAGCTGTCCCAAATCGAGACCAAGACGCCCACGCGCTTCCTTGGCTACGACGCGCTGGAGACGCCCGCGCATGTGCTCGAAGTCGTCAACGTCAAGGACAAGACCGCCGTGGTGCTCGACACCTCCACCTGCTACGCCGAGATGGGCGGCCAACTCGGCGACACCGGCGAACTCACCGGCAGCGGCCAGCTCTGGCGCGTGGTCAACACTCATAAATCCGGCAACACCTTCCTGCACTTCGTCGAGGGCGGCGACGCCCCCGCCGTCGGCGCGAGCGTCACGCTCACCGTCGAGAAATTCCGTCGCGACGCCATCCAGCGCCACCACACCGTCACGCACCTGCTTCACTGGGCTTTGCACGAAGTCGTCAGCAAGGAGGCTTCGCAGAAAGGCTCCTTCGTCGGGCCGGACAAGCTGACCTTCGACTTCAACAGCGCGGCGCTCACGCCCGCGCAGGTTGCGGACATTGAGAAGCTCGTCAACGAGCGCATCGTCGAGAACGCGGGCGTGTCGTGGACCGAAGTCCCGCACGCCGATGTGAAGGCCCGCAAGGACGTGATGCAGTTCTTCGGCGACAAATACGGCGACACCGTGCGGGTCGTGCAGATTGGTGGCCGTGCGCAGCACCTCGACGGCTACAGCATGGAACTCTGCGGCGGCACGCACACGCGCGCGACCGGCGAGATCGGCCTCTTCCGCATTATCGGCGAGAACGCGATCGCCGCCGGCGTGCGCCGCATCGAGGCCGTCGCCGGCCTGACCGCCTTCGACGCAATGCGTCTGGACCGCGAGCTTCTCCGCAGCGTCGCGGGCAAAGTGAGTTCGCCCCTCCACGAGCTGGAGAAGAAGATCGAGACGCTCCTCGCGCAGCAGCGGGACTTGGAGAAAGCCCTCAAAGCCGCGCACCAGAAAGAAGCCGTCGCCCACGCGAAAATTCTCCTCGCCGCCGCCGAGACGGTCAGTGGCACGCCCGCGATCATCGCCCACGTCCCGGGCGCGGACGGCGACACGCTCCAGACCATCGCCGACGCGCTGAAGAGCGGCGGCTTCAAAGGCGTGATCGTCCTCGGCGGCGCGGCGAACGGCGCGGTCGCCCTAGTCGCGGCGGTGTCCGCCGAGTTCACCGCGAAAGCCCAGGCCGGGAAAATCATCCAAGCCATCGCGCCCATCGTCGGCGGCAAAGGCGGCGGCAAGCCCGACAACGCGCGTGGCGGCGGCAAAGACGCGAGCAAGCTGGACGAGGCGCTGGCCAAGGCGAAGGAGTTGATCGTCTGAGCAAGCTCCGTCGCAGGCCGATCTCGTATCTCTCCGGCTTGCCGCGTGCGGCGAAGCCGCAGGAGTCGCCCGTCGCCGTGCTGATTCATCCGAGCCAGTTTCCCTTGGCGATTGAGGCAGCGTTTTGCGCGTCGCTTCAAAGTCGGCGGATGAACCACAAGTTTCACTACGACACGCCTAAGCAGTCCCTGCGTTGGCTGCGGGTGCACGAGGCTTTCTCGCCGGCGCGGCAGGACTTTTCGTGCCAGGCCACCTACCAGCAGGGCACGCAGGCAGCGGCGGAGCTCTGCGGGGCGGCGGCGGTAGAACTCGTGAGCTTGGGCTGCGGGGGCGGGCAGAAGGAACTGGAACTCCTCCGCGCCTTGCGCGCGGCGCAACCCGCGCGGCCAGTGACCTACTTGCCCACCGATGTCAGCACGAGCCTCACGCTCATCGCCCGCGCGGCTGCAGTGGCGGGCAAACTGGTGGCGGCCGAAGATTGTGTGCCGCTCGTGCTCGATCTCGCGGAGACGGCCGACTGGCAGCAGGCGCTGGGGGCTAGGTTGCGTCCTGGGGTCCGGCGCGTGGTGACGTTCTTCGGTATGCTGCCAAACTTCACCCCCGCGCAGGCGTTACCGCGACTGGCCGGTTTACTGGCGCCCGGCGATGCCTTGCTGGTGAGCGCGAATCTCGCACCCGGCAGCGATTACGCAGCCGGGGTGCGGCAGGTGTTCCCGCTTTACGACAATGCACTGACGGCCGAGTGGTTGTTCTCCGTGCTGGCGGATCTCGGTGTGACGGGTGACGATGGGCGAGTGGAGTTTCAGATCGCAGCCTGTCCTGAAGGCTCGGGGCTGTTGCGTATCGAGGCTGATTTTGTCTTCGGCCGTGACTGCTCCGTGAACTACGCAGATCAGAAATTACACTTCGCCGCCGGCACCCGGTTTGGATTGTTCTTCTCGTATCGCCACACACCCGGAGAAGTGAAGAGACTTTTCGCCGAACAGCAACTCACGCTTCGTGCGCAGTGGCTGAACGTGACGGCGGACGAGGGTGTTTTTCTCCTTCAGCGCAACCCACCCGCCGCACCATGACTCGTCCGCTTTATGAACGGCTGGGCGGACACGACGGCCTGCTGAAGCTGTTGAAACTATTCTAAGCGGACGTGCGGCTGCCCGCTGTGCCGGGCCCGACTGGCCTGTTCGGGAAGTAGCGGGATTTTGCGGGGTTTTGGTTAGCCTGCCTGAACAGGTTGTGTTACGAATGCCGGATGAACATGAACAAACTCCACGACATCAACCGCACGACGCCCTTCCGTCCCTACACGGTTCGCACCACGGATGGCGACGCGATCCATGTGCCGCACCCGGACTTCATGTTGATCCCGCCGATTGGCGAGACGGTCATCGTGGTGGACCGTAAGGGCGGCAAGCACATTGTGGACGCCGATCACATCACCAAGCTGGAGATCCGCCGGGGCGGTTCGGCAAAGCCGGCACGCTGACCGTTGCCCGTCGCAGTTCGCTCACACTATTGTTTTCCTTCGACCAGCCAACATGAAACGCCTATTCCTCTCCATCGCCCTCGTCCTCGCGGCCTTCAATGGTTTCGCCGCGCCGAAGCAGCCGAACATCCTCTTCATCTTCAGCGACGACCACGCGTATCAGGCGATCAGCGCCTACCAGCATTCCATCAAGCTCGTGCAGACGCCGAATATTGACCGGCTCGCGAAGGAGGGGATGATTTTCCACCGCGCAATGGTGCCCAACTCCATCTGCGGTCCCAGCCGCGCCACAGTGATGACTGGGAAATACAATCACCTGAACGGCTTTTACAATAACTCGAACAGCAAGTTCGACGGCACGCAGCAGACCTTCCCCCGGCTCCTCAAGGCCGCCGGTTACCAGACCGCCATCGTCGGCAAGTGGCACCTCACCGGCGCGGAGCCGTCGAGCCTCGGCTTCGACTACTGGGAAATTCTCCCCGGCCAGGGCGTTTACTACAACCCGCCCATGAACCGCATGGGCCAGCAGGTGAAGCACACCGGCTACACCACCGACCTCATCACCGACCTCTCGCTCGACTGGCTCAAGAAGCGCGACAAGTCCAAGCCGTTCCTGATGATGGCGCAGCACAAGGCCCCGCATCGCGAGTGGTCGCCGAACTTGAAACACCTCGGCTGGAACAAGGACCAGAAATTCGCCGAGCCGCCCACGCTCTTCGACAATTACACCGGCCGTGGTCGCGCCGAATACGAGCAGGACATGACGTTGGAGAAGACCTTCACCAAGCTCGACGCCAAGCTCACCGTGCCCGGCAGCCTCAACGAAGAGCAGCGCAAGACTTGGAACGCCTACTACGAACCGCGCAATGCTGAGTTCGAGAAGGCCAATCTCACCGGCAAGGACCTCATCCGCTGGCGCTACCAGCGCTACATGCACGATTACCTCGCCTGCATCCTCAGCGTGGACGAGAGCGTCGGGCGGCTGCTGAAGTTCCTCGATGACGAGGGGCTGGCGAAGGACACCATCGTCGTTTACAGCAGCGACCAGGGCTTCTACCTCGGCGAACATGGGTGGTTCGACAAGCGGTGGTTCTACGAGGAATCCCTCCGCACGCCGCTGCTCGCGCGCTGGCCTGGGGTGACCAAGCCCGGCAGCGTGAACCGCGACATCGTCAGCAACCTCGACTTCGCCAGCACCTTTCTCGAAGCCGCCGGCCAGCCAATCCCAGCGGACATTCAGGGCCGCAGCCTGCTGCCCGTCCTGCGCGGCCAGACGCCCGCCGACTGGCGCAAGAGCTTTTACTATCACTATTACGAGTTCCCCGGCCCGCACAGCGTCCGCAAGCACTACGCCGTCATCACTGACCGCTACAAGCTGGTCCACTTCTACGAGCCGGACGTGAACTACTGGGAGCTGTTCGACCGGGAGAAAGACCCGCAGGAGATGAAGAGCTTCTACGAAGACCCCGCCTACGCGAAGACGCGCGCCGAGTTGCACACCGAGCTGACGCGTCTGCGCAAGGATCTGAAGGTGCCTGACCCCGACGCGCCCGAGACGATCATCCGTCCGAACGCGCCGAAGGGCGAGCCGGGCGCGAAGAAGAAGAAGCAGGAGGCGAAGTAGACCTTTCCCAATGCCGGCCCGGCTGGCGCGGCATTTCGCTTTCCGCCACGCTGCGCGCCGTGAAACTTTCGAACTACTTTCTGTTCCTGGCCCTGGCGGTCACGTCGCGCGCCGTCGAGCCATGCCGCATCGAGATCGTCGAGGAGCGCACGGGCTGGCCGGTGCCGCTGGTGGAGCTGCGCACGACGCATCACGCGAGATTCGTGTCGGACAATGCGGGGAGGATCGCCTTCGACCTGCCAGAGCTCATGGGCCGCGAGACGTGGTTTGTGGTTCAGGGCCACGGCTACGAGGTGAAGGCGGATGGCTTCGGCATCCGTGGCGTGCGCTTGAAGCCCGAGCCAGGCAAGACGCTGCGCGTCGAGGTGCGGCGGACCATCATCGCCCAGCTTGTCGGGCGGCTGACGGGCGAGGGGTTGTTCGCCGAGAGCCAGAAGCTCGGGCTGGAAGCTGGCTGGCGGGAGCCGGGCCTTATCGGGCAGGACAGCGTGCAGAACGCGGTGCATCGCGGCCGGCTCTAGTGGTTCTGGGGCGACACCACGCTGGCGCGCTATCCCCTCGGCATCTTCGACGGCACGGGCGCGACGACGGCGGTGCAGCCCCCAGTGGCACTCCGGCCGCCGCTGCGTTTGCAGCTCGATTACTTCACGAACGCAACCGGCGCGCCGCGCAGCATCGCTCCGATGCCTGGCAAGGGGCCTACGTGGGTGACAGGCGTGATGAGCCTTCCCGACCAGGCAGGCACATCACGCCTCGTGTGCGCCTACATGAAAATCAAACCGCCGCTCGAAGCCTACGAATGGAGCCTCGCGCTGTGGAGCGAGGAGAAGAACCTTTTCGAAAAGCTGAGGCCGGTCTGGACGAAGTCCGCCGCCGCGCCGAAAGCGCCGCCGGTCCCAGAAGGCCATCCCGTGTTGTGGAAGGACACGGCGGGCAAGGAGTGGGCGCTCTTCGGCAACCCGCTGCCCACGCTGCGCTGCCCGGCGACGTTCGAGGCGTGGCAGAACGCGATGACTTGGGAAGTGCTCACGCCGCAGGCGAGCCTGCGCGGCGCGGGTGGCGAGACAGTGAAGCCGCACAGCGGGTCCATCGCGTGGCATCCGTGGCGCAAGCGGTGGGTGACGGTGTTCATGCAGTCCTTCGGCAAGCCGTCAGTCTTCGACGAGCTGTGGTATGCGGAGGCGGACGCGCCGACCGGGCCGTGGGGCACGGCGGTGAAGGTGTTGAGCCACGACAACTACACGTTTTACAACCCGCGCCTGCACATCGAGTTCACGCCGGAGGGTTCGCCGCACCTTTTCTTCGAGGGCACCTACACGGTGCAGTTCGCGAACAAGCCCACGCCCACGCCGCGTCACGACTAAAACCAGATCCTCTACCGGCTCGACTTGGACGACGCGGCGTTGAAGCCGGCGCAAGGTCGTTGATTCAGCCTACGCCGGCACCCGGGCTATCACGGGGCGGACAGCCACCAGCCGCTTGGTGTCCGGGGCCAGCTCGATCTCGGCGTGGTTTGTCGCGCGCCAGCGTGTGGCGGCCTTGAACCAGGCTTCTGCGACCAGCTCGGATTTCATCTCGAAGAGTTTCGGGCTCATGCCGCCTTTGCGGACAGCCACCTCGATGCCCGTGATCGCGGAACCGTGGAAATCGTGATGCTTGAGGTCCAGGTCATCCGTGGCGGCCTCGCGGCCG
Organism: Verrucomicrobiales bacterium; assembly: GCA_005791875.1. GTDB lineage: Bacteria > Verrucomicrobiota > Verrucomicrobiia > Limisphaerales > SXTU01 > SXTU01. The sequence goes on along the minus strand of SXTU01000205.1, from coordinate 51,508 downwards.
GAAGCCTGCCACGCAAGCTGGCCGTCCCGCAGGAAGAGTTTGACCTCGGCCAGTTCGAGCTTGTTGGCGAAGACGACGAAGTTCTTCCAGAGCTCCTCGGGCGACCGGCAGCGCTCGGCTTCCATCTCTAGGCACTGGGCCAGAAGCATCGTGTAGCGGGTTTCACGGCGGATGCTCTGCAAGTCGCTCCAGAACGTGCGGATGGAATACTTGGAGGAAACCAGTCCGAATGAGTGGACGATATAGATGACGACGAGGAAGGAAAGGCCCAGGAACAGCGGCACCAGACGGCCTTGCGACCAGAAGACGCCAAAGGCCATCAGCAGAAACAGGGCGGAGAGCACATATAAGGTCAGCAGCGTGCGGCGGTGCGAGAAACCGAACTCGACCAGCCGGTGATGGATGTGGCGCCGGTCGGGGCGGAACACGGGCAGGCCCTTTAATCCGCGCCGCACGATCGCAAGGGCGACGTCGATGATGGGCAGCGCCAGGGCGAACACCGGGGCCACCAAGGCCGCCGCCACGGTGCCTTTCTGCGCCGTCACCAGTGTCAGCCCGCCGATCAGGAATCCGAGGAAGTATGCCCCGCCGTCGCCCATGTAGATGCGCGCCGGGGGGAAATTGAAATAGAGGAAGCCCACCAGCGCCCCGATCATTCCGACCACCAGCAACAGGAGGAAGGGGGAGCTGCCCAGGCTGGCGTGCACCAGCAGCACCATCAACATGAGGCTGATGCCTCCCGCCAGGCCGTCAATCCCATCTATGATGTTGATCAGGTTGGTCAGCGCCACAAGCCAGAGCACGGTGGCCACCACGCTCCACCCACCGAGGGAGTAGCCTGTGCCCGTGAACGGATTGGTCACCATCTCGATGCTCGAGCCGCCCAGCGCCACAACGGCTGCTATGGCGATTTGTCCCAGCAGCTTTAGCCTGGCACCGATGGGATGCAGGTCGTCCAGCATGCCCAACCCGAACATCGCCAGCGCGCCGAACACCACCGTCAGCAACTCGCGCGTCACCTCATTGCCTGAGAGATACGCGGCGGCCAGGACCACCGCCGCGAAGCCCGCCGCCAGCGCGACGCCTCCAAAGCGCGGGACCTGGCTTTTGGCGCTTTGGTGGAAGCACTTGTCGCGGTTTGCGCCACCCGCACGACGGAAAACATTCAGGATCACGGGGATCAGACCCCAGGACACCAGAAAGCCGATCAAGGCGCAGACAACCACGGACGAGACACTCATAACTCGGGAACCAACCCGGCCACCGCCACAGCATCGGCTGCGGCAGAAAAGCTGACCGTCCATATGCCACAGCCCTGCACGGAACAAAAGTCTAAAACTTGATGCCTGAAGTGGGTCGAGTTGGGCGCGGCCATCTGGACTGTCCCGGCGCGCGTGGAGCGGGCGAAGCCGGTTCTCCGGCCCGGAGGCACAGGTCAAATCCCCACAAGCGTTGGAACGCCTAGGAAGACGGGCAGATAGCGGCGTTCAGCACGGGGAGCGCGCTCAGGTCGCGGCGCGGCTTCGGGCCGGGGCGCGGGGGCTGGCCGGGGCAGCGGCTTCTTTGCGGTCTCGAGGAGGCCGTTGGCAAACTCGATGACGTGGCCCTGATGGATGAGCCAGTGCAGGTCGCTGTTGATGGCGGATTGCTCGGCGGTCGCTTCCGGCGCGGTCGCGGGTGTCGCCGGCTGGCCTTCGACCGGCACCGGGATGGTGATGACCGTGGGCGCCGGGGCGAGGATCTCGAGGACTTTGCGCCGGGTGCACTTGGGCGTGGCGTTGATGCACTCGATGAGGCGGCGCAAGTTCGGCGAGACGGGCGTGGCCTCCATGTCGAGGTAGGTCGGGCGCGCAACGCTGACGTGCGTGATGGTCTTGTTGACCTTGAAGAACTGGAGTCCCAACGCGCTCATCTGCGTGCAGAGCGTGTTGACCAGCTTGAGCGGGAAGCGCACCTGGTCCTCGACGACGAGGCTGAAGATGCGGCGGATGACGGGCGAGGACTGGCCGACGTTCGCGCCGAGCAGCCGGTGGGACTGGACGGACTTGATGAGGTTGGGCAGGTGCGTGGCCTTGAAGTGCGCCTCGACCTCGGCTCGCGTGTTGAACTTGAGCGGCTCGGGGACGTTGAGCGCGGTGAACTCGGTCTTGACGCTGGAATCCTCGACCCACTGCTTCACGACGGCCTCGTCGCGGACGATCTTGACGCGCGACTTGAACATCTCGAAGGGCATCCGGGCAAAGCGCTCGGCGTGGAGCTTGTGAAGCTTGGTCTGGTAGTCGTGGTAGTTCGGCGGGCCGAGGATGAGGCCGCTCATGCCGCACTGTGCGACGAAGGTGTAGGTGCCCTTGGGTGCCTCGCCGGCGATCTTCTCGGTCGAGTAGAAGGTGTTGAAGTGGCGCTGGAGCAAATGCGCCGTCACATCGGCCTCCGAGAGCCAGAGCGTGTCGTCGAGGCTGCAAAGAAAGAGCGGGGCCGCGACGCTGTCGCCCTGCTTGATAACCGAGAACGTGATGGTGAAACGGTCGGGCTTCTTGAGGATCAGGTGCGCGATGTCGAAAATGGGATAGGCGCGGCCGGTGAGCTTGATCTGGCGCGCGAGGCCCTCGACGCCCTTGTCCTCGGGCATGAGGCTCACGTCGAAGTCGGGCAGCGGGGCGGGGGCTTCGCGGCGCGGCTCGTCGCGGCGGTCATCGCGACGGCCACCGAAGGAACGGTCGCCGCCGGAGCGAGGGCCACCGGGTCCATCACGACGCGGTCCGCCGGGGCGGGGGCCACCGGGACCACCGGGGCGAGGCCCGCCGGGACGCGCGCCACGGGGAGGGCCGGAGCGGCGGTCACCGCGCTCAGGCGGAGCGCCCTCGTCGCCACGGATGTGGGCGTAGCGGTTTGTGTCGGTGGACTGCCTGGCCCACGCGGGCAACAGTTGCAGTTCCAAATCCATCTCGGTCTCGGGCGGTTGGCTCATGAAAAAAGCGGCGACACTTTGGCGCGTCGGGTCGAAAGCGACGGGAACATTGGGCTGCTGTCAGTTGGAATGCAAGCGTCAGCGAATGTGAAATGGATGCCGCGCTTGGCAGCCCGGCGAATCAGGCGAGTATCCCCTTCACCAACTCGCCATGAATGTCCGTGAGGCGGTAGTCACGGCCCTCATGGCGGTGGGTGAGCTTGAGGTGGTCCACGCCGAGGAGGTGCAGGAGCGTGGCGTGGAAGTCATGCACGCTCACGGGGTCCTTGGTGATGTTGTAGCCAAAGTCATCAGTCGCGCCGTGGACTGCGCCGGGCTTGAAGCCGCCGCCCGCCGCCCAGATGGTGAAGCAGCGCGGGTGGTGGTCGCGACCGAAACTGTCCTTCTTGATTTCGCCCTGGCTGTAGGCGGTGCGGCCAAACTCGCCGCCCCAAATGACGATGGTGTCCTTGAGCAGGCCGCGTTGTTTTAGGTCCTTCACGAGCGCGGCGGCGGCTTGGTCAACTTCCTTCGCCTTGTTGGGCAGCGCGCCGGGCAGGCCGCCGTGATGGTCCCAGTCGCGGTGGTTCAACTGGATGAAGCGCGCGCCGCGTTCAGCGAGGCGGCGGGCGAGGATGCAGTTCGCGGCGAAGCTCGGCGCGCCCTTCTTCGCGCCGTAGGACTCGAAGGTGGAGTCGGGTTCCTTCGAGAGGTCCATCAGCTCCGGCACGCTGGTCTGCATGCTGAAGGCGAGCTCGTAGTTCGCGATTTGCGCGGCGATGGCGGGGTCGCCGAGCGCGCCGAGCTGAAGGCGGTTCAGCTCGTTCATCGCGTCAATGGTCGAGCGGCGTGCGGCGGAGCTGATACCGGGCGGATTCGAGAGATACAGCACGGCGTCGCCCGCGCCCCGGAACGTGACGGCACCGTGCTGCGCGGGGAGGAAGCCCGGGCCCCAGTAGCGGGATTGCAACGGCTGGCCGCCGCCGCCGGATTGCAGACAGATGTAGCCGGGGAGGTCGGAGTTTTCGCTGCCGAGGCCGTAGCTGGCCCACGCGCCCATCGTGGGGCGACCGGGCTGCTGGTGGCCGGTGCCGAAGAAGGTCACAGCGGGGTCGTGGTTGATGGCCTCGGTGAACATCGAGCGGATGGCGACCACTTCGTCCGCAATGCCACCGATGTGGGGAATGACCTCGCTGAATTCCGTGCCGCACTGGCCGTGCTTGGTGAACTTAAAGGGCGAGCCGACGCAGAAATGGTTCTTCTGCCCGCTGGTCATGCCGGTGATGCGCTGGCCTTGGCGAATGGACTCGGGCAAGTCCTTGCCGGTCATCTCGACGAGCTTGGGCTTGGGGTCGTAGAGGTCGAGGTGCGAGGGCGCGCCGGACTGGAAGAGGTAGATGACGCGCTTGGCCTTCGGCTCGTGGTGGAGGCGCTTGAGCAGGCCGGGCACAGCGGGGCCGCTGCCGGGGAGCGCGGCGAAGGCCTCGGGCTTCAGGAGAGACGCGAGGGCGAGCGCGCCGAGGCCAGTGGAGTTGCGCTGGAGGAAAGCGCGGCGGGTGAGGAGTTGGGCGGTGGTCATAGGGAAATTGAAGATGCAGGTGTGAGAGCGAGAAAGCGGGGTAGTGAGAAGGCGTCCTCTCCCTCTCCCTTCATCGGATGAGGGGAGAGGGCCGGGGTGAGGGGTTGCGGGGGTCTGCGCAAGCGGCTGCACCCCTCATCGGGCCTGCGGCCACCTTCTCCCCTCCTCCGAGGAAGGGAGAAGGCGATGCGTCGCGGCTCGCAGATGGCAGGCGCAATTTTCCACCTGCTCGCTTTCACATTTTCTCGCCTGCTCTTCACTGGCTGATGGTTTCGTTCAGGTTCAGGAGGACGTTGGCCACGGCGGTCCAGGCGGCGAGCTCGGTCGCGTTTGCGCCTTCGGGGTTTTTGAAGTCGCCGACTTTCAGAAGCAGGTCGGCGGCGGGCTTCTCGGCGGTGAAGAGTTCGCGCTGCTTCGCCAAAGTTTTCTCCAGCACGGCGCGCTCGGTGGTGCTCAAGTTCCGCGCGAGGGCGAGTCGCCAGGCGTAGTTCAGCTTCGCGGCGTCATCGGCTCCGCCTTCCTTCAGCACGCGGGCGGCGAAGGCGCGGGCGGCTTCGACATAGACGGGGTCGTTCATCAGCACGAGTGACTGGAGCGGCGTGCTGGTGCGGGGGCGCCCGGCAGCGCAGACCTCGCGGTTGGGCGCGTCGAAGGTGAGCAGGCTCGGGTAGGGCGTGCTGCGGCGGTGGTAGATGTAGAGCGCGCGGCGGTATTGGTTGTCGTCGCGCTGGTGCTTCCAACCGCCGCCGGCCATCTCGTTCACTTCCCAGATGCCGGGCGGTTGATACGGATAGACGGGCTTGCCGCCGAGCTTGGGGTTCAGCAGGCCGGCGATGGCGAGCGCGTTGTCGCGGACGAACTCGGCGTCGAGGCGGCCGCGCGGGCCACGGGCGAGTAGGCGGTTCTCGCTGTCCTTCGCGAGCAGCGCGGGCGTGACGGCGGCGCTCTGGCGGAACGCGTGGCTCATCACCATTTGCTTGAGCGTGCGCTTCACGTCCCAGTCGCGCGCGAAGTCGGCGGCGAGCCAGTTCAGCAACTCGGGATGGCTCGGCCACTCGCCCTGCGAACCGAAGTCGTTGACCGTCTTCACGAGGCCGGTGCCGAAGAGCATCGCCCAGAAGCGGTTCACAGCGACGCGCGCGGTGAGCGGGTGCTGCGGCGAGGCGAGCCACTGCGCGAGGTCGAGGCGGGTGAGGCGGTTCGTGGAGGTAGTCGCGGCGGGCTTGGGGAGGAAGGCAGGGAAGGCGGCTTCCACCTTGTCGCCGTTCTTGTCGTAAGCGCCGCGCACCTTGATGAACGTGTCGCGCGGCTTCTCCATCTCGGCCATGACCATCACGCTGGGGACGAGCTTGTCGAAGTCGGTCTTGGCCTTGCGCGCGTCCTCGGCGGACTTCTTCGCGGCGAGGTAATCGGTGGCCTGCGTCTCGCGGAAGAACTTCCGCAGCTTGTCGGTCTGCTCCTTCGTGCGCTTGGCTTTCTCGATGACCGCGAGCGCGAGGGTCGGCCCGCCCGCGAGCGTGGCAACTTCCTTCTCGGTCAACGCACGCGGGAAGACGTGCAGCTCATCCACACGCCCGGTGAAGGGCGAGCCGCCGCCGCCGCGCCGCCCGATGGCGAAGGGTGCGGTGGTCTTGATGGTGCCGGGGAGTTTGTCCTTGAGCACCTTGGTCGCGACGGGTTGGCCGTTGAGGAACAGCTTCAGCCCTGCGGCCTTGCCCGAACCGTCGTAGGTGAAGGCGAGGTGCTGGAAGGTGTCAGCGGGCAAATCCTTTTCCGTCTGCACGTGGATGACTTCCTCCGGCCACTTGTGGATGAGGTGAACGCTCGCCTTCCCAGCCGCGAACTCAATGTCCCAGCCCCGGAAGTTTGGGCCGTTCTCCATCTTGCCGATGGGCGCGCCGGTGGTCTTGGCGCTCGTGCGGACCCACAGGCCGACGCTGAACTTGTTGGTGGAGTCGAAGTCGTAACGCGCGCCGAGATCGGCGTGGCCCTTGCCGTTGAGGAGAAGTGAGTTGCCCTCCGCGCCGTCGGCGAAACCCGTCTCGCCCGCGAGCGTGGCTTCGATTTCCTTGCCGTCGTGCGTGACGCCGTGGGCGTTGGTGTTGAGCGGGAAGTGGTCGTAAGGCCCGGCGATGCTGCGGGAGCTCGCATCGGTGGCGACCTTGGTTTCCCAGGCGACTTGCGCGGCGTCGAGTTTGCCTTCGCGGTCTTTCACCTGCGCGTCGGCGGTGGTGATTTGCGCGGCCAGCTTGGCGAGTTCCTTCTCCTGCTCTGGCGACGGCACGGCCATGCGCGGCTCGGGGTTGAGCGTGCGCGTGCCGTCCTTGCCCTTCTCCGGGACGTTGTGGAAGAAGGCGTAGAGACTGTAGAAGTCGCGCGCAGTGACGGGGTCGTATTTGTGGTCGTGGCACTGCGCGCAGGCGATGCTCATGCCGAACCAAGTCGTGCCCAGCGTGCTGACGCGGTCCACGAGGTAGATGTTGAGATACTCGGCATCAATGATGCCGCCCTCGTCGGAGGTCATCACGTTGCGCATGAAGCCGCTGGCGATTTTCTGGTCCACGGTCACGTTCGGCAGGAGGTCGCCCGCGAGTTGCTCGATGGTGAACTTGTCGAAGGGCTTGTTGTCGCTGAACGCCCGCACGACCCAGTCGCGCCAGAGCCACGTCTCGCGGAGGGAGTCGTTGTGATAACCCGCCGAGTCCGAGTGACGCGCGAGGTCGAGCCACGGAACGGCCATGCGCTCGCCGAAGTGCGGGGAGGCGAGCAGGCGGTCCACGACGTGCTCGTAAGCGCGCGGAGATTTGTCGGCGAGGAAGGTGTCCACTTCAGCGAGCGTGGGCGGCAGGCCCGTGAGCGCGAGCGTGACGCGGCGGAAGAGGACTTCGCGAGCGGCTTCGGGCTGGAACTTGAGTTTCTCCGCGTCGAGCTTCGCGGCGAGGAACGAATCAATCGTGTTTAGTGAGCCAGCTTTCAGCAGGTCAGTTGAGGACTTGGCTCCCGGCGACTGAACACTGAACACTGTCTTGCTGATTACTTCCCGCTTCGGCACCGGCGGGGCCACTGCGGTCTCAAACGCCCAGTGCCCCTGATACTTCGCGCCCTCGGCCACCCAGCGGCGGAAGAGCTCCTTCTGCGCGGGCGTGATGGCCTTGTGCGAGTTGGGCGGGGGCATGAGGTCGTCGGCATCCTTCGTAAAGAGCCGGGCGATGATTTCGGACTTGTCGGGCTTGCCGGGGACGATGGCGGGTTTGCCGGAGGTGCCGGCCTTGAGGGCGTCTTCGCGCACGTCGAGGCGGAGCTTGCCCTTGCGCGTCTGCTCGTCGAAGCCGTGGCACTTGAAGCACGTGTCCGACATGATAGGCCGGATGTCGCGGTTGAAGTCCACCGGGGCGGGCTTCGCACCGAATAGCGCGGCGCGGGCGGGCAACGTGGCCAGCAGGAGAGCGACCAGCAGCGCGGCACTGCAAAAGGGTTTCAAAGACATAGGCACGGCGTTTGACCCGGCACCTCTGGCCGTCATTCAAAGTTGGCTGGCTGCAAAGAGGCTGGATTTGCCGCAGTCAAAACTCCGCGGAAATGACCTCGCCCAAACTCAGCCGCGATCTCCAAATGCCCGCAAGGGAGGATGCGCGGTTGGACATCGCGCGCCCATGCCGCGGGCCTTCACCAGCCCCGGCAAGTTCGTGCACCCGCCGGGGTAAGGAGGCGGACCCGCACTGTGAATTGCCGAATAGTTCCGCTACGAGATCACACGTCGCACAGCTTCACCGACTCGTTGATGGACTTCACCTTGTCCGCCTTCACGGGAATGAACTCCTGCCCGACGTAGCCGGTGTATTTCGTCTCAGCGATGGCGCGCATGATGGGTGGGTAGTTGATCTCCTGCGTGTCATCAATCTCGTTGCGGCCCGGGTTGCCGGCGGTGTGGTAGTGGGCGATGTAGTCCTTGTATTGGCGCAGCCGGCTGATGACGTCGCCGTGCATGATCTGCACGTGGTAGATGTCATAGAGCACCTTAACGTAAGGCGAGCCGACAGCCTTGAGGATGCGCACGCTTAGGTCCATGTCGTCGCAGAAGTAGTCCGGGTGGCCCTTCATCTCGACGTTCACCTTCGAGTTCAGCATCTCCAGCGCGATGGTGACTTTGTGCTTCTCAGCGAAGGGCGCGATCTTCTTGAGGCCCTCGATGGTGTTCTTCGTGGCGTCGTCCACGGTCAGCCCTTTGCGGAAGCCGGAGAAGCTGATGACGCTTGGCACTCCATGCGCGGCGCATTGCTCGATGCGCTGCTCCAGCACCTTGAGGCACTCCGCGTGCTGGTCCGGCTGCGCGAAGCCCTTGGCGAAACCGTGGCTGCCGGCGATGGCGCACTTGAGGCCAAGCTCCTTGAGCATCGGCCAATGCTCCGGCCCGACCAGCTCGACTGACTTCACGCCAAACTTAACCGAGAGCTTCGCCAGCTCAGGGATGGTGAGCGGTCGGAAGTTCCACGTGACGAGCGACTGGTTGATGCGCCCGTTCTTCGCGACGTAAAAATCTCGGGCCTCGGCGGCGCGGACTTTGGACGAGGTGAGCACGGACACGCCGGCAAACGTGGCGGCGGTTTTGAGGGCGGAACGGCGGGAGGTGTTCATGGTTGGTGAAAGCGCCAGTTACACGGTGCAAATCTTCACGCCCTGCTTGAGGGAGGCGAGCTTGTCCTCGCGCTTGGGGATGAACTCCTGGCCGACGTGGCCCTTGTAGCCCGTGGCCACGATGGCGCGCATGATGGCCGGGTAGTTCAGCTCCTGCGTGTCGTCAATCTCGTTGCGGCCCGGCACGCCGCCGGTGTGGTAGTGCGAGAAATACTGGTGGTCGCGCTGGATGGTGGCGATCACGTCGCCCTCCATGATCTGCATGTGGTCGCTGTCGTAGAGCAGCTTGAAGCGCTCGGAGCCGATGGCCTTGCACAGCGCAACGCCCCACGCGGACTTGTCGCACTGGTAGTCCTTGTGGTTCACGCGGCTGTTGAGCAGCTCCATCACGAGCGTGATGCCGTTCTTCTCGGCGAGCGGAAGAAGACGCTTCAAACCCGCCGCGCAGTTCTTCAAGCCCGCCTCGTCGTCGAGGCCCGCGCGGTTGCCGGAGAAGCAAATGAGCTGCTTGAAGCCAGCGTCAGCGCATTGCTTGATCCGTTCCGTGTAAATCTCCACCAGCGTGTCGTGATGCTCCAGACGGTTGAAGGCCTTGCCGATGCCGCCCAGGCCGTTCTTCTGCGGGAAGCTCACCATCGCGCAGTTCAGGCCGTATTGCTTGAGCATCGCGAAGTCCGCCGGCTCCAGCAGCTCGATGGACGAAAGGCCGATGTCCTTCGCCGACTTGCACAAGTCTTCGATCGGAATCTTCGAGTAGCACCACTTGCAGACGGAGTGGTTCACACGAGTCTTGGCGGCGGCATCGGCGGCGGAGAGGCGCTGGGAAAGCGCTGCGGCTGTCGCAGCCACGGTGGCAAGGGCGGAACGGCGGGAGAGGGAGGCTTTCATGGAAGAGTTAGAACTGGTGTTGCTGGCCGCCAGTTCAATCCCCGCCGCCCGCGCCGTCAAAGCGAATCTTCGCGCTGCACTCAGCCACCTCAGATCGCCCCGACCCAGCGCAGCATTCCGTAGATGACGATGGCCTCGACCGCCACATAGACGAGGAACGCCAGCACCGGCAGTGCCTCATCCACGAATTGCCAGACCTGTCTCACGCGTGACTCTGAGCAGCGCCGGCGCCTTGCGCAGCGGGGAAGGCATGGGGAAAACACCTCAGTTGTGCCGGCGACTTGCAGTCGCCGTCCGTGAGGTGTGGACAGGCAAAACCCCAGACCTGGGCACGTGCCAGCCGGCGACTGAAAGTCGCCGGCACGGAACTACTCCGCCACCTCGTAGAGCGTGCCGCCCATGACAAACTGCACGTTGCGGCCCAGCGCGAGCCACTGCGCGGCGCGCGGCTCCTTGCCCAGCAGGGCGAAGTATTCCGTCGAGCCGAACTGGAATTTTACGGGCTTCGCGTCCTTGAGTTGCTGCGCCTCGGCGTCCACCCACTGCGCGCCGTTTTGGTAGAAGCTCTTGCCAGCCACGAAGCGGTTCTGCTGCGCGTATTGGGCGACGCGCGTGGCGGCGTCGGCGACAGGGCTGGCCACATTGAACTTGGCAGAACCACGCGGCATGGGGTTTGCAATGACCGGCCCGGACACCGACGCCGGGGCCGACGCAACTCCACCGTAGCTGCGCGCGACGGACTGATTCGCGCGCTGCTGCGCAAGCCCGGATGAATCCGCCGCTTTCAACTCGTAGGCCAGGCGCGCGCCGCCCACGGCCACTTCGCCGTCCTTGAGCTTCTTGAAGCTGTCGTAGGACGCGGCCGCCTGATCATTGGCCTCGCGATCCGCCCGGAGCTGCGGCAGGAGCCGGCGCTCCATCGCCACGCCGCGCCGCGTCTCGTCCTCGGTGATGAGCCACGCGGTGTAAGGCGTTACGATGCTGTATTTGCGCGCCAGCTCGGTGACCTCCTCCTTCAGCTCCGCGTTCTCGCCGCGCAGGCGAATCTCATCGAGCAGGTAGCCGACTCTCCGCGTGGCCCAGAGGCGCGGGATGAAGTCATGCGAGCCGTCCGTGCCGAAATCTGCGTCGTAACTGAACTTGCGCCCCTCGCCTGCGACGCTGCCTTCGATGACGAGCTTGCCCTTGGCCTCCCCAGCGAAACGCCCGGCCAGCACGAGCTGCTCGCCCTTGAACAAGTCCGGCAGCGGCGACGGGTAGAGCTTCGTCACGCGCACGCTTTCGGGGAAAGTGAGCTTCAGGTTCGCCAGGGCCGGCTCCTTGAGCTTGGTGAAGAAGGCCGAGAGCTTCACTTCGAGATCCTCCTCGGGCAGCACGTAGGTGCTGAACGCCTTCGTGTCCTCGGTGATCTTGTCGAGCAGGTGCGTGTTCACGTCCGTGCCGATGCCGAAGCAGAAGATGCGCGTCTGCCCGGCGTTCTGCTCCTTCACGTTCTTGAAGATGGTGTTTTCGTCCGTGACGCCGATGGTCGGCCGGCCGTCGGTGAGGAAGATGATGGTGGGAGTGCGGGCCGCGCCCGCGAGGCGCGCGGGGAAGAGCGCGAGCGCCTTGCGCAACGCGTCGTCAATGGCTGTGCTGCCGAGCGGCTTCAGCCCCTTGATGAAGTCCATCGCGCGCTGGCGATTGGCCTTGCTTGCCTCCAGCACTTCGCCGAAGAGCGGCTCCACCTCCGTCGAGAAGCGCAGCACTTCGAAGCGGTCGTTCTCGTTGAGATTCTCCACGCAGAACGCCAACGCCTTCTTCGCCTGTTCGAGTTTGCCGCCGGCCATCGAGCCGGAGGTGTCGAGCACGAAGCACACGTCCTTGGGCACGGACTTGCCGCCCTTCACGCTCGCATCCGGCGTGGCGAGCAGGAGGAAGTAACCGTCCTCGCCCGCGACCTTGTGCGTGAGAAGGTTCGCGCCCAGCTCGCCGGCCTCGAAGGAGAAGAGCAGTTGAAAATCCGCGTCCGGCTTCACGTCGCGCGCCTCGAAGCCGACAGTGGCCTTGCCGCCCTCGCGCTTCACCTCGACCGCGTGGCTCGGCGACCAGAGCGCCTTGAGCGGGCGCTTGCCCTCCAGCTCGACCTTGAGGCTGACGTTTTTGAGCGGCTTGGCGGAAAACTTCGCGGTGTTCAGTGGTGAGACATAGTTGAGTAGGCCGCCGTCGGCCTTGAGCAACTGCGTATAGCTAAGGGTGACTCGCTTGGTGCCGCGTGGCTCGATGGGGAAGATGCGCACACGAAACACGTCCTGGCCGATGTATTCCAGCAGCGCCGGGTCGCGCATCGAGCGGACGATGCCCTCGTAAATGCTGCGGGCCTTGTCAGCGGAGAGCAGCTCGGCCTCGGCCTTCTTGCCGTCAATCTCCATCGTGAATTTGTTGAGCTGCGCACCCTTGGGCACGGGCAACAGGAAGGTGCCCTCCAGCCGCGTCGGGTTCGGGTTGTAGAACTCCTGTTCAATCGTCGTGACCGCCACCTGGTCCGTGATGCGCGCGCTGACCTTGTGGTAGTTGACCTCCAAAGGTGCGAAGACATAGGGACGCGGCGGAGGAATGAACCGAGGTGGCGGCACGACGACGGGGGGATGCGTTGGCAGGATGCGGCGATCCTCCGGAGACTCGGTGACAACGATGAGGCCGGCGGCGGATGCGGGGATGTTGGCGAGCAGCCAGCCGAGGAGGGTGAGGAAGGCGATTGAGCGTTTCATGCCCCGTTGGACGGCGACCATCGCGCGATGCTCCCGCAGGTAGCAGCGAGGGCCGGACTTATTCCGGCTTGCCAATCTGCTGCACCGTCAACCCGCCGTCTATCGTGACGATCTCGCCGGTGATGTAGGCGGCGGCGGGCGAGCTGAGGAAGACCACCGCGCCCGCGCAGTCCGCCGGCGTGCCGATGCGGCCGAGGAGAATTTTCCTGCGGTAGTGCGCCAGCAGTTCCTCCGAGCGCGTCTCGAGCCAGACGGCGGTGAGCGGGGTGCGGATCAGTCCGGGGGCGATGCCGTTGACGCGGATGCCGTGCGCGGCGAGCGAGACGGCGAGCGAGCGGATGAGCATGACAAGCGCGCCCTTGGAGGTGTCGTAGGCCACGGAGTCGGCCTCTGCTTGAAAGCCATTTGTCGAGGTGGTGATGCAGATGGAACCGGGGCGTCCGGCGGCAGCGAGTCGCTTTGCGAACTCCTGCGCGAGGAAGCATGTGGCGGTGAAGTTCAGCTGCACCGTCCGATCCCAGCGCTCGCGGGTGAGGTCGAGGAACGGCGTGTCGAAGAAACTCCCGGCGTTGCAGACGAGTGTGTCGAGCTGCGGCTGCGCGATGAACGCGGCCTGCATGACGTGCGCTGGAGCAGCGGGTTCGAGGAGGTCGCTCTGCACGTAGTCGGCGTCGGCCGGGATCGTATCGGGGCGCGGTTGAAGCCCGTGGAAGACGACTGCTGCGCCCGCCTCGCGCAGCGCGCAGGCGGCGGCGTGGCCGATGCCTTGCGAAGAGCCGGTGACAAGAGCGGCGTGTCCTGCGAGCGAGAAGTCTTTCATGGGGCGAAGTGCGGCAAGCGTAGGCAACACGACTGCCAGGTGACAAGCGGCTTGTCGGTGGAGACGCATCCGCGCACGTCCCACTGGTAGGGCCGCGCGGCTGGGGAAACTTTGCGCTTCCCTCGCCTTGCCGGAATCGAAAAGCTCCTCGCCATGAAAGCACTGTTCACCGCCGCGTGTTTGGCGGCCTTGCTCGTCGGTTGCAAGAAGCCCACCGACCAACCCGGAGCACCCGGCGGCGGCGCACCGAAGACCGACCCCGGCTTTGGCTCCGGCCCCGCCGTCTCGCCGGGCAAGATGATCCTCCATCGCGGCAACGGCTCCGAGCCAGCAGACCTCGACCCGCAGATTGTCACCGGCGTGCCCGAGCACATGATTCTCATGGGCCTCTTCGAGGGCCTCACGGACGAGGACCCGAAGGACTTGCACCCCGTGCCCGGAGCCGCCGAGCGCTGGGAGATTTCGCCGGACCTGCTCACTTACACGTTTTTCCTCCGCAAGAACGCCAAGTGGTCCAACGGCGACGCCCTGACCGCGCGCGACTTCTTCGAGTCCTACAAACGCATCCTCGAACCCACGCTCGCGGCGCAATACGCCTACATGCACCACGTCGTGAAGAACGCGCAGGCTTACAACGAGGGCAAGCTGAAGGACTTCTCCCAGGTCGGCTACAAGGTCATTGATGACCACACCTTCCAAATCTTGCTTATCGGCCCCACGCCTTACTTCCTCTCGCTCATCAACCACACGTCGTGGATGCCCGTCCACCTGCCGACCATCGCCAAGCACGGCAAGCCCTACGAGCGCGGCAGCAAGTGGACGCGCCCGGAGCACTTCGTCGGCAACGGCCCCTTCACGCTCGACCAGTGGAAGGTCAACGAAGTCCTCACCATCAAGCGCAACCCGCACCACTGGGACGCGAAGACTGTGAAGCTCGACGGCATCGCCTTCTACCCCATCTCCAGCGCCGAGACCGAGGAACGCATGTTCCGCGCGAACCAGCTCCACGTCACCGACACCGTGCCGCTCACAAAAATCCCCGGCTATCGGAAGAACCACCCTGAACTCATCCGCATCGACCAGTATCTTGCGGCCTATTTCTACCGCATCAACATCACCAAGCCGCCGTTCAACGACAAACGCGTGCGCAAGGCCTTAGCGCTCGGCATTGACCGCGCGTCCATCACCCAGAACATCCTCAAAGCTGGCCAACTCCCCGCGTTCAACCTCACGCCGCCCGGCACCGCCGGCTACACCGCGCGCGGCAAGCTCACCGGCGACCTGGCCGAAGCCAAAAAGCTCTTGGCCGACGCCGGCTTCCCCGACGGCAAGGGCTTTCCCCCCTTCGAGCTGCTCTACAACACGTCGGAATCCCATCGCGTCATCGCCGAAGCCATCCAGCAAATGTGGAAGAAGAACCTCGGCCTCGATGCGCGGCTGCTGAACCAAGAGTGGAAGGTGTATTTGGACACGCAGCGGCAGATGAACTACCAGATTTGCCGCGCTGGCTGGACGAGCGACTACGTGGATGCGAACTCCTTCCTCGACATGTGGCTCACCGGCGGCGGCCAGAACGAAACCGGCTGGAGCAACAAGGAATACGACCGCCTCATCGCCGAGGCCGCCCGCACCGCCGACGCCGCCGCCCGCCTCGAACTCTTCCAGAAAGCCGAGACCATCCTGATGGACGAGCTGCCCATCATCCCCATCTACCACTACACCCGCCAGCACCTCATCTCCCCGAAGCTCAAGGGCTGGCACCCGACCCTGCTCGACCATCATCCTTACAAGCACCTTTCCTTCGAGTAGCCGCCGAGGTCAGGAGGCGGCATTTTTTGCCACAGATGGACACAGATGGGGAGAGCGCTGCGAGCATGCGCTCTACTCCTGCTCGTAAGCCTGATCCTGATCCGTCCTTTTCCTCAGCCCGGTAGGGCCGCGCTGCGCGCGGCCTTGCCGAGCATGGCGAGCCTCGGCAGCTTCTCGGTTCTCGCTCTCCTGATAATACGGGTGCGTAACAAAACACTTGTCCCGCCTCCAACCCTCGTGTCCAATTCCACACCATGAGTTCTCCGCAACCGCCGGCTCCGAAGGCGCTCGGCACAACCGAGTGGCTGATCTGCTTCATCGCCGTCATCGGCTTTGCCTTCGACATCTACGAGCTGCTGATGCTGCCGCTGATCGTAAAGCCCGCCATCGCCGTGTTGAGCGCGCCGCTCATCGAGCAGATGGTGCAGGGCGGTATGGCCCGCCCGGAGGCCGTGGCGCAATGGCTGCCTGGCGGCGAGATGTATGTGCAGTGGGCGCGCACGCTGTTCTTCGTGCCGGCCATCTTCGGCGGCATCTTCGGCCTCATCGGCGGCTACCTCACGGACCGCCTGGGGCGGCGGCGGGTGCTGACCTTCAGCATCCTGCTTTACGCCTTCGCGGCGGGGGCGGCGGGCTTGAGCACAAGCCTGTGGCAGTTGCTCTTCTTCCGCTGCCTCGTCTTCATCGGCGTCTGCGTCGAGTTCGTCGCGGCGGTGGCGTGGCTGGCCGAGCTGTTCCCCAATCCCGCGCAGCGCGAGAAGGTGCTCGGTTTCACACAGGCGTTTTCCTCGGTCGGCGGCTTCATGGTCTCCGGCGCGTATCTGCTCTGCGTGAACTACGCGAACAGCCTGCCGGCCATCCACGGCGGGCACGACGCGTGGCGCTACACGCTCATCTCCGGGCTGATCCCGGCAATTCCCTTGATCCTCATCCGTCCGTTCCTGCCCGAGTCCCCCGTGTGGGCCAAGAAGCGCGAAGCCGGCCAACTCAAGCGTGCCAGCCTCGGCGCGTTGTTCACCCCGGAACTGGCCCGCACCACCATCGTCACGGCCATCATCGTCGCTTCGTGCTACGGCATGGCGTTCGGCGCGATCCAGCACCTGCCGCAGATTGTCCCCGGTCTGGCCGACGTGAAGGTCGCCGCGAAGGCCAAGCAGGAGTCGATGGTGAAAGCCGCCGCGGACGCTGGCAAACCCGCCCCGGATGCCAAGGCCGTCGCAGCAGCGGGCCGTCAGGAGACGGAGCGCTTTGCCGGCGAAGTGCAGATGTGGCAGGAAATCGGCGGCATGGCCGGCCGGCTCGCGCTGGCGGGCGTGATCATCTTCGTCGTCAGCAAGCGGACGGTCCTGCGCATCTTCCAAGTCCCCGCGCTGGGGTGCATCACGCTCTTCTTCTGGTGGCTCTCCAACAACCTCGGCCAGAGCGGCAACCTGGAGATTGTGAAGTGGGGCGCGGCGTTGTGCGGCTTCTTCGTCGTCGCCACCTTCAGCTTCTGGGGCAACTACCTGCCGCTGGTGTATCCCGTCCATCTGCGCGGCACCGGCGAGAGCTTCGCCGCGAACATCGGCGGCCGCATCCTCGGCACCTCGGCGGCGTGGTTCACCTTCACCTTCGCCGCTGCGAAGCCGCCAGACCCCGCGAAGATTGCCCTGACCGCCGCCGTGGTGGCCGGGGTGTTCGCCATCGTCGGCGTCGTGGCCAGCCAATGGCTCACGGAACCGAAGCCGGAGCACGCCGACGAATAAGTTCCGCCCGGGAGCCGCCGACGTGAGGAGGCGGATGCTCCATGAGCACGCAACCACCAGCCACCCGCGCCGACTGGCACGCGCGCCTTTTCCCGCACGGCATCCCGCCACTCTGGTGCCCGCTGCTCACGCACTACCGCGACGACGGTTCGCTCGACCACCCGCGAATCACCGCACAACTGTGCCACCTCGCGCCGCACGTGAATGGCTTCCTCATCCCCGGCTCCACCGGCGATGGCTGGGAAATGTCCGACGCGGAAATCCGCGAGCTGCTGCGCCTGGCGCAGGAGCAGACCGCGAAGCTAGGACTCCACTTGCTCATTGGCGTGTTGAAGACAGAGGCAGGTGCTGCGTGTTCCGTGTTGCGTGAGTATGGCCGGGAGCTTCCAGCCGAACTCACGCAACACGCAACACGCAACACGCCTGCCTTCACCGTCTGTCCGCCGAAGGGCAAAGACCTGCCCCAGGAAACCATCCGCAACGCTCTCGCCGGCATCCTCGCACTCGGCTTCCCCACCGCGCTCTACCAGCTCCCGCAGGTCACGCAGAACGAGATGTCGCCGGAGACGTTGGCCGACCTCGCCGCACGCTTCCCGAACTTCATCTTGTTCAAGGACACAAGCGGCGCGGATCGGGTCGCGAACTCGGGCCAGGACTTCGGCGGCGTCTTCCTTGTGCGCGGCGCGGAGGGCGACTACGCGCGCTGGCTCAAGTCTGGTGGCGGGCCTTATGACGGCTTCCTTCTCAGCACGGCGAACTGCTTCGGTCGCGAGCTGCACCAAGTCATCGAGCTGCTTCTCGCGGGTCGCCGCGCCGAAGCCCAGCAGCTCTCCGACCGGCTCTCCGGCGTTGTGAAGGAAGTCTTCGCCCTCGTCGCCGGGCTGCCGGATGGCAACGCCTTCGCCAACGCGAACAAGGCGATGGACCACTTCTTCGCGCATGGCTCGAAGGCGGCCAGTGTGACGCCGCCGCGCTTGCACGCTGGCAGCCGCTTGCCTGTCGAAGTCATCCGCCAGACCGTCACGGCTTTGGAGCGACACGGGTTCTTGCCTGCCACCGGCTACATGGGGTGAATCGCGCCGGTCGGAGATCGGCGCTCCGCAACTTCCGCGTTGAGCCACCGCGCTGCGTTCGCCAAACTGGCTTCATCATGCGCACTGCCAAAGCCTCCGTCCTCGAAGCGTTCAACGCGCCGCTGCGGCTGCACACTTACGAAGTGCCGTCGCCCGTCGAGGCGGGCGCGGTGCTCGTGCGCACGGAAATGGCCGGCATCTGCGGCACGGACGTGCATCTGTGGCAGGGGCAGTTGCCCATCAAGCTGCCGGTCATCCTCGGGCACGAGACGGTGGGGCGCATCGCGGAGCTGGGCGAAGGGGTTGAAAAAGATTGGTCCGGCCAGCCGCTGAAGGTCGGCGACCGCGTGACGTGGAACTCCGCCGTGTCCTGCGGCCAGTGCTACTACTGCGCGGTGAAGAAACAGCCGACTCGTTGCGCGCAGCGTCGGGCTTACGGCATCGGTTACCCGTGCGATTGCGCGCCGCACTTCCTCGGCGGCTACGCGGAGCTCCACTACCTCCGCCCGCGCACGACGATTTTCAGGCTCCCCGACGACCTGCCCACCGAGTCGGTCATCGGCGCGGGCTGCGCCCTCATCACGGCGATTCACGGCGTCGAGCGCACGGGAATCGCGTGGCAGGACAACATCGTGGTGCAGGGCGCGGGGCCGGTGGGCATCGCCGCACTGGCGGTGGCGAAGAGCGCGGGTGGGGGCAAAGTCATCGTAATCGGCACGCCGAAACACCGGCTGGAAATGGCGAAACGCTTCGGCGCGGATGAGGTGATTGATTTGGAGAAAGTCCCCACGCCCGCCGCGCGACTCACGCGCGTGCGCGAGTTGACCGGCGGCTACGGCGCGGACGTGGTGCTGGAATGCGTCGGCCATCCGAGCGCGGTCGTCGAGGGCATGGAACTGTGCCGCGATGGCGGGAAGTATCTTGTGCTCGGCCACTATTGCGACGCGGGGACGGTGGCGTTCAACCCGCACGTCATCACTCGCAAGCAGCTCTCGGTGTTTGGCTCGTGGTCCAGCGAACCACGGCATTTACAGGCGGGAATTGAGTTCCTCCGGCGGCGCCAGCGGGAGTTCCCATTCCACGAGATGGTCACGCACCGCTTCACAATCGAGCAGGCGGACGAGGCGCTGCGCACGACGGCAAAGTGGCAGTCTGCCAAGAGCGTGATTGTGCCGTGAACTCGGGCTTGCAGGGTTTCCCCCGATGGCAGAGTCGGGAAAAGTCAGGCTTGGCGCGTTTGCGGATGGCGTCTAACTTGCGCTCGTGAGTTCCAGATACGCATGAATCCGAACGGCATCCTCAAGCAGCACTGGCTGCACGTGGCCATCCACTTCGTGGCGGATGCGGTGATCTTCGCGGTGGCGTTCGTCATCGGCACGGACTTCGTGATCTCTGATGACGAGGTGCATTTGCGGCTCACGTCCTACCTGCCGGGCATCCTGCTAGGCTCGGCGATGTTCCCCTGCCTGGTCTATATCTTCGGCCTCTACTCGCCGCAGAGTTACAAGCAGTGCCTGACCAATCGGGCGATTGTGCTGGCCATCTGCCTCGTGGGCACGGTGCTGCTGATGTTTCCGCTCTTCTACATCAAGAAGTCCACGGCCATTGGTCGCGAAGTCTTTCTCTACAGCGTGGCGATCGCCTACTGCACCGTCCTCATTCACCACGGCTTACTGCTGCGCTCGTTGCGCAACTACCGCGAACGCGTGGCCTTCATCATGACTTGCACGTTCGACGAGCTGGAGGCGCGCTTCTTCCAGTCGCTCGGAACGGAGAACATAAAGCTGGCCGGCCTCATCCACTACGACAACTACCAGCCCATCGGCGAGATGCGCGTGCTGGGCAAGGTCAGCGATTTGCAGGACATCGTGAGGCGCGAGAACATCCACCGCGTGCTCTGCACCAGCAAGAGCATCAGCGACCCTTCGATGTGCAAGGCCTTCTGCGAGCTGCGCTACTCCGGCGTGCAGGTCATGCCGCTGGTCAGTCTCTTCGAGGAAGTCCATCAGCTCGTGCCGCTGGAGCTCATCACGCCCGAGTGGCTCCTCGCCGCCAGCGCGCAGCCGCACATGCTCTACATCAAGAAGGTCAAGCGGGCGTTCGACATTGTGGTGTCGCTGCTCGGCCTCGTGTTCCTCGGCCCCGTAATGCTGCTGGGCATTCTCGCCACGATGCTGACTTCAGCTGGCCCGGCTTTTTACAAGCAGGTCCGCGCTGGCCGTTTAGGCCGGCCCTTCAACGTCATCAAGCTCCGCTCCATGCGCACGGACGCCGAGAAGCACGGCGCCGTCTGGTCCACCGCCGGCAAGGATCCACGCTCCACGCCAGTGGGCAATTTCCTGCGCAAGTATCGCATTGATGAAATCCCGCAGCTCCTCAACGTGCTCAAGGGCGACATGTCCTTCGTCGGCCCGCGCCCGGAGCGGCCCGTGTTCATCGAGGAGCTGGCGCAGCAAATCCCCTATTTTCAGGAGCGGCTCATGGTGCAGCCCGGCATCACCGGCTGGGCGCAGGTGAATTACCCCTACGGCTCGTCGGTGGAGGATGCGAAGTGGAAGCTCGAATACGACCTCTACTACATGAAGCACATGAGCTTGTTCCTCGACCTGTTCATCCTGCTGGACACCGTTCGCATTGTGCTGCGCGGCGGGATGAAGGGCGACGCGAAGGACCGGCTCCCGCGCTACGAGGCCATCTGGTTCTTCCGCGTCTTCGGCAAAGAGGAGTCTCGCGCGCCCCGTCCGCCGGCCCAGTGACCGCGCCGCGCTTGACACCGCCAGCGCTTTCTCCTACCTAACACCCGCGCTGCGCCTTCGGGCGCTCTCGCCCGGATAGATTTCCCCGCACCCGACTGGCACTGATGCGTGCTTTGGCCGGATTGGCATCGGCCGGGCAACGAGGGTTCATCCGCCTTTGAACCGCCAGCAATGGCGTCTTGAACCAGCAAACGAGCACACTGACATGAACCAGTTGAACACCGCCACCACAGTGACCCACGACGAAATCGCCCTGCACGCCTTCCTGATTTGGGAGAAGGACGGACGCCAGCCGGGCCGCGAGCAAACCTACTGGCTTCAGGCCGAGGCCCAGCTCCGCCAGACGCGCCAGCAACTCGCTGAACGCGCCTCCAGCCAATCCTCCCGCACCTGGCCCCCACAGACCGCCGCCGCTCCGAAGCTGTCGCGCGCTCGCGCCATCACTCCGGCCACCCCGAAGGCCGCCGCGACGAAGACCACCAAGCTCGCTGCCACGTCCCGCAACGTCGCAGTGAAGCCCGCCTCCGTGGCGAAGCCCGCCGCGCGCAAGTCCGCCAGCTCCGCCACCGCGCGCAAGTCGCTGGCACGGAACTGAGCCGTGCCCTGTCGCGGCGCTCTGCGAGCGCCGAACCGGCGGTCATAGACCCGCCGCTACAGCCCGTGCGACCCCGCGCGGGAGCCAATCCGCGCCCCCCCCTCCGCCAACAAAAGCCTCGCCAACCCGGGGCTGATTCGTATGTTTCGGCTGCGGCTTCAGATGCTCGCATGACGAAAGATACGCTTCAGAAAGTTCAGGCCTTGCGCGAGGACAAGCGCAATCTTCCCGTCGCACTCCACGTCGGCTCCACCGTCGGCATTCTCGCGCTTGCGCTGGTGGCGATGAAGCTCTGGCCACTGTGGCCGGTGTGGACTGCGGCCTTCGTTGTCATCGGCTTCATGCAGTATCGCCTCGTCATGGCCATCCACGAGGCGACGCACAAGAACCTCTTTTTCCCCGTGGCCTTGAACGAGGCGATGGGCAAGGGCCTCAGCGGCTTGCTGGGCATGAACTTCCTCCTCTACCGGAAGTCCCACCTCCAGCACCACAAGTCGCCGCAGAAGATTGGCGAGGACGTGGACGCCCCGCTCTACAGCCCGCCGCTGCGCGTGAAACCCGGCCTGCCGCGGGCGTGGGCGCTGCTCACCGGCGTGGTCGTCTCGCTCTTCCGCAAGCTTGTCCGCAAGTTCACCACCCGCGCGCAGTTCGGCAGCAAGACCATCGAGACCGAACGCGACTGGTTGCAGCTCGCGCTCATCCTCGTCGGGCAGGCGGCGCTCTTCGCGCTGTTCGCCACGCAACTCACTTGGTGGGCCTACTTCACGCACTGGCTCGCGCCGCTCGTGCTCGTCGCGCAACTCCTCGACGAGGTCCGCATCTTCGTCGAGCACGGCTACTGGTTTCTGCACACGACCGATCCGGCGCCGCTCGACGACTTGGAGCAGGCCACCGTGGACATCGAGGCGACCTTTCTGGAGGCCTACCTCATCGCGCCCTTCGGCTTCGACACCCACCTCGCGCACCACACGCAGTTCGGCGTGCCCTTCTACAACCTGCGCAAGCTCTCGCGGGTTCTGCAAGAGAACGAACCCGGCTACCTCCAACCCATCCGCCGCAGCTACCTCGCAGTGCTGTGGGAAATGATTAACGCAGAGCCGAAGGTGGCGCATGGGGCGGTGAAGGCGGCGTGACCTGAGAACCACCCAAGCAGAGAAGCTGCCGCGCGCGGCTCAAAGGTTTTCCAACAGCTCCTCCAACGTGATGTCCGCCTGCTTGAGGATGGACTGCAGCGTCTTGGGGCGAATCTCCCGGTGCATCGGCACGCAGGGATGCAGCCCGCCCTTCGCGTAGTGACAGTGGGAACCCGTCTGCCGCTGAAACACAAAGCCGAGCCGTTTCAATGCTCGGCAAACTTCATCGCCGGAGAGGTCACGCGGCAGCTTCATGCCGCAGCCAGCACAGGGTCTTCCGCGAAGTGCATCCGGATGGGCCAGCGCAATTGCGGTGCGCCCTCCTCGAAGCGGCAGCGCACCAAGTCACGCACCATCGCGGGCAGGGCGTCGAGCGACTCGGCCTGCGTGGCCATCTCCGGGTCGTGGCAGGTGGCCACGAACCAGTCCCCGTCCTGCTCCACCTGAAACTGGAGTGCTTGCATGGCGGCAAACTAGGCGGCGCAACGGGCAACGTCAACGCTGCGGGAAGGCCTGACGGAAGGTCGCTCTGAAAATTCGGCGTGCCCTTCTACAAACTCCGCAAGCTCTCGCGAGTTCTGCAGGAGAACGAACCCGGCTACCTCCAACCCATCCGCCGCAGCTATCTCGCTGTGCTCTGGGAAATGATTAACGCGGAGCCGAAGGTGGCGCATCCGGCGGTGAAGGTGGCCTGCTCGCTATGAATCGAGCTAGGTGTTATGAAAGTTGGGCTTCGCTCCAGTTCTTCGTCAATTCCTCGACGACCGCGTCAAAGATGCCTTCGGTGCCTTCGAGGTCAAGCCACGCCCATTGACCGTTCGGATTAACCTCCAGAAAATAGAACTTCTCCCCGGCCCGGAGAAAATCGAACCTTCCGAATTGCAACTCGGCCTCGCTCATGTAGCAACGAATGGATTCCTCCATCGTGGGAGAAAGGCCGATGCGCCTCCAGTTCAGTTCTGTCCTGTTGATGTGCTTCCGCCAATCCACACCCTCAAACGTCGTTCGGTCTAAGGCGAAGGCAAAACATCTTCCTGCCACGAAAACAACCGTGACATCCGCCTCGGCGTCAATCTTCTGCTGGAGAAGCCAAGAAAAAGTGGGGGCTAAATCATCTGGGACAACCGCCCGTGTGAAGAGAACTTTGTAGTTCCCAACAAAATCCGCCGTCAACGGCTTCGTGATACATGGCTCTGGAAACCTGATTTGGCCTGACGTCTTAATGAACTCCCAATGGGGAACCTCAAAAAACTTCTGTGCGAGCCGCATTTGGCCAAACTTCCCGAATCTTTGTTGAGCCCCCTTCTCGACCAGTCGCACTAACCCAGCATCGCGGCAGTGGTTGTAGAGTTCTTGCAGAACGCAGGAAATCTGTGACCGGACCCAATCTTCGGGACAACCACCTTCCGGAATTGCCAGCGGGTCATCGAATGTCGGCTTCCTGACATACGCCGCCTGAAGCTTCTCGCTCCGACACTCACGTCCGGTCGGGTCAGCTAGCCGAAACCCGCCAGTGTGAAAGCGGATCTCATAATCCTTCCACAGGTCAATGTTGAAACGAAAAGTCCGATTTGCCCCAACGCGCCGAACTATCTCATCAGTAGTTCCATCAACACTGTTCGTGAGAATGAGCAGCATGATCAAACTCCGTTGGTGCGGCGGGACTGCCGCCGCACCAACGTGTCATCAATCATTATGGTCGTTCTGTGAGTCCTTGGGTTGTCCCCTAGTGTCAAACGTCTGCTGTGAATTACACGTATATTTCCCAGCCGCGATGATGTCGTGCCGTGTCTGCTTGTTCCAGTCATAGGCTGGAAGGTGGAATTCCGTTGTTGATGGGTTTTCGCTCAGTGCTAACGGCGATTGCATGACTTTCATTGTGGTGTCTCCTGTTTTATTTTTCACCCCGAACATCGGGACGAAATTAATGATTCTTGGTTTATCCCGCAAACGTCACGCTCACGATGTCGCTCGGCTGGCCGATTTGAGCGTCGTCTAGGACGCCGTAGGCTTGGTATTCGCGCACCTCGGGCACGCCGGGAGTCGTCAGCGGAGTGTGGTCGTTGTAGGGGGAGTTGGTGTCGCGGGAGAGGAACTTCCACACGGTCTCGCCCTTCTTGCGCCAATAGAAGTTCACGCCGTCGGTCTCGCCTTTGCTGAACTTGAGCACCACATGGTCGCCCACGACCTGCGCGCTGATTTTGGTCTTGTAGGTGTTGGGGTCAAAGCTGCTGCCGCTGCCCACAATCTTCATCGCGGCCTCAATGGCGTCGGTGCAGGCGGGGTTGGCCTTCCACTGGTTTATCTCGCCGCGCAGTCCGCCCAGGCTGGCGGTCTCCTGCGTGGCCTTGGTGGCGGCAGCGGCGAGCCACGCCAGCTTGGCTGGTATTGGTGGCGTTGATGTCATCAATGAGGTCGTTGCACCACGCCTTGATTTGCGTCACGCGCGGAGCGGTGATGCCCAGCGTGGCCGAGTAGGTGTCAATGGTGTCGCGGAGGTTGGTGAGCCAGATGATTTTCGCGTCATCGGCGGGCGGAATGAAGTCGGCCATAGTGCTCTCCGATTTCTCTTGGGTTGAATTGCGCCCTTTGCGCCATGTCACCCCCCCTCTCCGCAAGCGTTATTTTCCACTGCGCGACTCCCAAACCGGCAAAAACCGCCAAATTCGGCGTAAGTGACTGATAATGAGAAGGAAATGCCGGAGTTGGGTGTTGGGGAGGGCTGGGAATTTCGCGAAAATCCCGGGATTCGCCGGAAAACTCCTGGGATTCGTCAGACGATTCTTGGGATTCGCGGGACGGAGGCCGGGATTTTTCCCACGGTTCCCGACCGCCGTCTGGCGATTCCCGAGATTCGTCCGGCGAATCCCGGGATTCTTCGGACGGTTCCCCGGATTTTTCCGGTGGTGGTCAGGAATCGTGGGACGGTGGCGGGGAATTATCCGGCGGTGCCGGGGACGTGCGGGCGGTGGCGGAGAATTTTCCGGCGCGTCCTGTAACATTCCAGCCGTTCTCCCTCGCCACTGGCCCCAGCGGGGCCAGAACAACAGTAGCCGTGGGTGAAGTTCGCCCTGCGAACGAAACCCACGGTTCGCGAGAACAAGGATGGCTACCGCGTAGCGGTAGGACAGACGACGAGCGGTGAATTGTTCCACCGCTACGCGGTGGTTAGCCTTTCGCTCTCCTACCGTGGGTTTCGCTCGCCTTGGCTCGCTTCACCCACGGCTACTGTTGTTGGGCTGCTACGCAGCCAAGTCCACCGGAGTTTCAGGGTTGGCTCCCGTCCTTGCTTTGGAAGTTGAAAGTTGAGCGTTGAATGTTGGACGTTTCCCCCGCCATGCCTTCCACCACCGGCACCGACGGCCATTGTCTCCTCTGCGGCGAACGCGGCTGGACGCTCGTCTCCCGCACCGACGACCGGGAATACCACGCCCGCCCCGGCGAGTTTGACATCGTGCGCTGCTGGAAGTGCGGGCATGTCTATCTCAACCCGCTGCCCGCGCCCGAGGAGGTCGCCGCGCTCTACCCGTCGACTTACTACACGGTCAACCCCAACTCCCCGCTCTTCCACGAGAGCAAGCTCATCCGCTGGAAGATGGGCAAGGACGCCCGCGACTTCCGCGCGCGCTGGGGCGAGCGGCGCTTCGCCAGCCTCATTGACATCGGCTGCGGCGACGTGAAGCGAATCGCCGCCTACCGCGACGCCTACGCCGACTGCGGCGCGCAAGCCACCGCCTTTGACCTGCTCTTCAGCGACCGCGCGCGCGCCTTGGCGAAGGAGCTGAACGTCGAGTGCCGCGAGGGCAACATCGAGGCCGACGTGGCCGGCTTGCCGGACAACGGCTACGACCTCGCCTTCATGCGCCAGCTCATTGAGCACTTGCGCGACCCGCGTCAGGCGCTCTTGAACCTGCGCCCGAAGTTGAAGCCCGGCGCGCTCCTCGTCATCGACACGCCCAACGTCGGCGGCCTCGACTTCGACCTGTTCCACAACTCCTATTGGGCCGGCTTCCACACGCCGCGCCACTTCCACCTGTTCAACCAGGCGTCGCTGACGAAGCTCGTGCAGGAAGCGGGCTTCAAGGTCATTGACCGCGGCTATCTGCCGTCCATCGGCTTCTGGATCATCAGCCTGCGCGTGAAGTTCGGCCTCGATTGCGTCGAGGAAGGTGGCTGGCCGTGGCGGCACATCAGCCTGAAGAACATCGCGTTCAGCGGCGGTTTCACCGTGCTGGACACGCTCTGCCTCAAGCTGGGCCTGGCGACCTCGAACCAATTCGTCGTGGCGGTGAAGGAGTGACGGGCACTCGCTGCATCGCTCCAGCGAACGCTGAAGCGGCCTGAAAGCTGCGCGCCCGGGGGCAGTGTCCGAACGCGCCCTGCGTCAAGGATTGCCTAGCGTTTGGCTTGTGCGCGTTTGCGAGGCCCGCCAAGCTGCGGCCCGTTTGCGTCTCGGCGCGAGCGAGCAATGAAGTGTTTTGTCACCGGCGGCTCCGGCTTCATCGGGGCGAACCTTGTCCACGAGCTGGGCCGGCGCGGCCATTCGGTCCGCGTGCTGGCGCGACCCGGCGCGGACGTGCGCGGGCTGGAGGGCGCGGATTACGAGCTTCTCGAAGGCGACGTGAGCGACCGCAAGCTGATGCAGGCCGGGATGAGGGGCTTCGACTGGTGTTTCCACGTCGCGGCCAGCTACCACCTCTGGCTGCCGGACTACGCGCCGATGTATGCCGCGAACGTCGAGGGCACGCGCAACGTCCTGGAGGCCGCGTTCCTCGCCGACTGCTCGCGCATCGTTTACACCAGCACTGTCGGATGCATCGGCCTGCCGCGCGAGGTGAACGGCCAGCTCACTCCGACCGACGAGGACACGCCGGTCTCCGAGGCGCAGATGAGCAACCACTACAAGCTCTCCAAGTGGCGCGCGGAAGTCGTCGCGCGCGAGCTGGTGAAGAAGGGGTTGCCCATCGTCATCGTGAATCCCAGCGCCCCCGTCGGCCCGCGCGACGTGAAGCCCACGCCCACCGGCAAGGTCATCGTGGACTTCCTCAACCGCGCGATGCCCGCCTACCTCGACACCGGGCTGAACTGGGTGCACGTCCGCGACGTGGCGATCGGGCACATCCTCGCGGCCGAGAAGGGCCGCGTCGGCGAGCGCTACATCCTCGGCAACGCGGAAGGCAACTGGACGATGCGCGAGGCGTTCGCCGTGTTGCACGACATCACCCGTGTCCCCGCGCCGCGCATTGCGCTGCCCTACTTCATCCCGTTGCTGGCCGCCTACGTGGATGAGGGCATTTCAAAAATCACCGGCAAGCCGCCCAAAGCCCCGCTCGCCGGCGTGCGCATGGCGAAATACAAAATGTTCTTCAACCCCGCCAAGGCCATCCGCGAACTCGGCCTGCCGCAGACTCCGCCGCGTCAGGCGCTGGCGGACGCGGCTGAGTGGTTCCGTCAGAATGACTATCTGAGGCGGTAGCGCTTTGAGTCACGCCAGCTCGCGGATCACGTCGCCGCCGGTTTGCAGCGGGCGCGCGCGACCGCCGCGGTCCTCGAAGAAGCCGTGCGGGTCAATGCCGAGCAGGTGGAAAATCGTTGCGGCCAAGTCCTGCGGGCGCAGCGGACGATCTGCCGGGTAACCGCCAATGCGGTCGCTCGCGCCGATGACCTGCCCACCTCGCACGCCGCCGCCCGCCAGCGCGACGGAGAAGCAATGCCCCCAGTGATCGCGCCCGCCGCTGCCGTTGTGCTTGGGCGTGCGGCCGAACTCGCCCATCACCACCACGAGCGTCTCGGCCAGCAGGCCGCGCTCAGCCAAGTCCCCGAGCAATGTCGGCAGCGCGGAGTCGAGCTGCGGACAGAGCACGTCGCGGACGCGCTCGGCGTTCTTCTGGTGCGTGTCCCATAGCGGGTTGCCGACCTCGGTGTCGCGCGGCTCACGCGGCCAGTTCACCTGCACGAGCCGCGCGCCGGACTCGATGAGTCTCCGCGCCAGCAGACAGCTCTGGCCGAACTTGTGCTGTCCGTAGCGGTCGCGAGAGGCGGCGCTCTCACGCTCCAGCTCGAAGGCCGCGCGGGTCGCTGCGTTTTGCACGACGTCGAAGGCGCGCTGCTGCACACGGTCCAGCGCGGCGATGGACTCGCTGCGGGCCGTGGCGAGGAAGTGGTCGTCGAACTGACGGAGCAGGCTGGCGCGCTCGGTGACGCGCAGCGCGGAGACGCCAACGGGGAGTTTCAGCCCGTCAATCTCGAAGCCCGGCGCAGCAGGATCGCACTTGAACACGGAGGGATTCCAAGTGTGTCCCATGAAGCCCCCGTCCTGACCCGGCCAGGTGATGTTCGGGTTGTTGTGGATGACTTCCGGCAGCAGCACCGAGTTGAAGGGAGAACGCCCGCTGGGCTTCAACGCCCCGATGACAGCGGCGAGGCTGGGCCAGTCGGCGGAGCTCGGCGGCAGGCTCTCGGCCTGCGACTCGTGCCGTGAGCCGGTGAGCATCCAGTAGCCGCTGGTCGCGTGGCTGTTCACGTCGGTGAACATCGAACGGACGACGGCGAGGTGGTGCGCGGCCTTCGCGGTGCGCGGCAGCAACTCGGAGTAGTGAATGCCGGGGACGCTGGTGGCAATGGGCTTGAACTCGCCGCGAATCTCTCGCGGTGCGTCGGGCTTCGGATCGAAGGTCTCGTGCTGCGGTGGGCCACCGCCGAGGAAAAGGATGATGCAGTGCTTCGCCTTGCCGAAGGTGCCGCCGGTCAAGTTTGCAGCGCGAGCAGCGGGGCCCAGTATTTGGCCCAGCGCAAGCCCCATGCAGCCCAAGCCGCCGATGCGCAGCCATTCGCGACGCGAAGCGGGCTCGCAGAGGGAGAGTTGAGCCGGAGACGGCATGACTGGATCGCGGAGGGCTGGCTCGGCAGGAGACTTCCAGGAAGCGGACGACAACGTCCGCGCTCCTCACTTCTCCTTCGCAAATCGCTCGTAGGCGGCGGCGATGTTGGCGACCTTCTCGTCGCCTTTGTGGAAGATGATGCGGTAGCGGAGCTTCAACTTCTCGCCGGGCTTCAGCGTGTGGGCAGCGTCGGGCAGGTTTTTGTCGAGGCTCTTGCTGCCAAAGGCGTTCGCGGTGAACAGGCCGTAGTCGCGCACATGCCAGGGCGTTGGGTGGCGAAAGCTCGTCGGGTGTTCCATGAAGGCCACGCCCAGATGCTCACCCTGGACCGGGCCGTGGTAATCCACCCACTTGGCGCGCTTGGCCCAGGTGTCCTTATCGGTGATGCCTTCGCTGTTGATGATTTTTCCGCCCTGCTTGGAGGTCAGGGCCATCGAGGTCGGCAGGCGCAGGCTGAACCCGGCGTCCTTCATGTCGGCGAAGATCACCGGCTCCTTGGTGCTGTTGTGAAAATCAATCTCCACGTCCACGGTTCGTGAGTTTGCGTCGGCGCGGAAGGTGAAGCGACGCGTGTCCTCCATGATTTTCCTGCCGCCCTCGAAGGCGACGTAGTCGTTGGCAATCGCAATCACGGCCTTGTCCGCGTCGGCCGAGACTTCCTTGAACTCGCGGTGCTTGGTGACGCCGAGCTTTTCCAACTTGGGCTTCATTGATTCCGGGGTGCTCTTCGGTCCCTCGAAAGACGAGCGGTCGTGCCAGAACTCCAGGCCGTTGATGCTCTGATGGCCAAAGTAAAACGAGCGATGGTGCGGGTGGTCGTGCTGCTCTCCTTCCACTTTGTCCATCGGGTAACGGCGCGTCATCTCCTTGCCGGTCGGGCCGACGATGGGCCAGAGGATGGGCTTGTTCTGGGAGAGCGTGACGTATTCGGTGAAGGGCTGGCCGTTGTGCTTCACCACGATGCCGGCGGCGGATTTCTCGGTGGTGAAGCCCTTCTTCTCGGCGGCGCTGGTGGCGACGGCACCGAGGGCACAGGCGGCGAGGGCGAGGGTGAAGTGACGGCGGGAAAGGGAATTCTGTGTGTGCATGGCTGGATTGCTTCGGCGTTGGACGGCGGCCGGAGGGAAAAAGTTCGGTCACATTTGGCCTGCCCAGAATCCCACTCGCGACTACGTCTCGACGTGAGGCGAGGACACCCGCGACTACGCCAACGGCCCGCTGATGACGGCGACGGCGCTGGCTTTGGGGAGGAAATAGCGCGCGGCGACAGCGCGCACTTCGGCGAGAGTCACGGCTTCGTAATGCGCATCGTCTGCAATGTGGTGCGCGTAGCCGAGTCCGTAGAGTTCGTCGAGCGCGTGGAGCATCGCTTGGCCGCCGAGGTCTTGGCGGGAGATTTTCTTCTGGCCGATGATTTTAGCCTTCGCCCGCTTCAGCTCTTCCTCGGTCAAGCCGTCCGTGCGGAGCAACTCGGCTTCGGCCAACAGCTCCTTCTCCACCAGCACGGCCTTCTCCGGTGAGGTGCCGCAGTAGAACGCAAAGTAGCCAGGCACCAAGCCGGCGAGGTGCTGCGCACCGACGTAGTAGGCCAAGCCGAGCTTCTCGCGGATGCGCGTGAAGAGCCGCGATCCCATGTCGCTGCACGCCTCTTGGATGAGGTCCAACGCGTAGTGGTCGTCGTGGTGCATCGTTGTGCCGGGGAAGCCGATGGCGAGGACGGCTTGCTTCTTGTCGCGCGTGTCGCTGGCGCGACGGGCCCCAAGTTTGGAGTTTGGAGTTTGGAGATTGGAGTTGACGGTCGGTGCGCCAGACGCCTTCCAGCGTGCGAACGCCTTCTTCACCGCCGCCTCCACCGTCTTCGTCTCCACCGCACCGTAGATGGCAAGAACGCAGTTGTCGGGCGTGACGAGCTGTTGGTGCAACGCAGCGAGGGCGGGGACTTGCATCGCCTTCACCGTCGCTTCGGTGCCGAGGGAATCGAGGCCGTAGCCAGCGTCGCCGAAGAGGGTGCGCTTCATGAGCTTGAAGCAACAGGAGAGCAGTTCGTCGCGCTGGTGGCGGAGGTTGCCGAGCTGAATCTCGCGCTCGCGCTCCAGCTCGGCTTTCGGGAAGGACGGGTGAAGCAACACATCAGCCGTGAGTTCGAGACCGAGGGCAAAGTCCTCGCGCAGCAGGTCAGCGGTGACGCCCAGCGAGTTGTTGCCGCTGTAGGTGTCGAGGCTGCCACCGACGCTCTCGATCTCCGTCGCGAGCTGCTCGGCGGTGCGGGTCTGGGTGCCCTTCATCATCAGCCGCGCGAGCATGGAACTCGCGCCGCAGTTCGCCGCCGTCTCGGCCAGCACGCCGCCGCGCAGGCCGGCGCGAAAATACGCGAACGGCAGGCGATGGTCTTCCTTCACCAGCAGGCGCAGGCCGCTGGGCAGCTCGAACTTCGCGATGTCGCTGCGGCTGCTGACCTCGATGCCCGTGGTCGTCTTCGGCGCGGTGCCCTCGGGCAAGAGCGCGTAAAGCGTCCGGTTTTCAGGCGTGAGATACTTGCGCGCGACGCGCTGGAGGTCGGCGGGCTTGAGGCGGCGCACGGCGTCGAGGAAGCGTTGCGAGAAGTTCAGGTCGCTCGCGGCGAGCCAGTTGCCGCCGAGGTCCGCCGCCTGACCCGCCATCGTCTTGCGCGTGGCGAGCGTGCCGGCGGTGAACTGCTTCACGGCCTTGGACAGCTCGGCCTTCGACACGGGCTTGGCCTTCATGCGTTCGACCTCGGCGAGCATCGCGGCGCTGGCGGCGGAGAACTTGTCCGCGTCCACCACGCCGCTCATGCCGAAGAGGCCGGGCAGGCCGGGATTGTAAGTCCACGCGTCGGCGGAGTGAGCGAGGGCCTTTTTCTCGCGGACGTTTTGGAAGAGGCGCGAGCTGCGACCGTTGCCGAGCAGGGTGGCGAGCACGTCGAGCGCGGGGATGTCCGCGTGTCGCAGGTCAGGGATGTGCCAGGAGAAGTGGAAGTGGCCCAACTCGATGGGCGCTTCCTCGATGACTTCGCGTGCGGCGGCTTGCGTGGGTTCGTCGGGCAGGACCATCGGCGGAATCGCACGCGACGGGGACTTGGCCCAGGCCGTCTTGATTTGCGCGAGCACGTCGGCGGCCACGATGTCGCCCACGACGAGGAAGAAGACGTTGTTTGGCGCGTAACGCTCGCGGTAGTAGCTCACGATGTCCTCGCGCTTCAACGTGTCGAAGATGTCGCGGTAGCCGATGACCGTGAAGCGATACGGGCTGCGCGTGTAAGCCGTCTCGAAGAGCCGGCGGCCCGCGCGGCGACCGGGGTCGTCGTGGCCCATGTCCATCTCGCGGCGGATGACGTCGAGTTCCTTCTTCAGCTCGTCGTCGGGCAACGCGGCGTGCTGCATGATGTCGCACAACACATCCACGGCGACGCGCGCGCCGGTGTTCGGGGCATCAATGTGATACACGGTGCGGTCGAAGCTTGTGTAGGCGTTCATGTAGCCGCCCACGTCCTGCACTTCGCGGTCAATTTGGCCCGGCGGACGCGTGGCCGTGCCCTTGAAGAGCATGTGCTCAAGCACATGGCTCAAGCCCGCGCCGAGCCAGCGGCCCTCATGCACGCTGCCCGTCTGCGCCCACGCCTGCGCGGACACGACGGGCGCGGAGCGGTCCTCACGCAGGATGACGGTCAGGCCGTTGTCGAGCGTGGTGACGGTGGTGCCGGGCGGGATGGCGGGCAGGGAAGTGGATGAATTCGTCGAGCGATGAGATGCGCGGGCAACAGCCATAATCAGGGCGCGGAAAGTAGCGGGTCGAACCGCGCGCTGCAACGGAGAGAAATCGTCAAAGCCGTCCCGGAAGTCAGTTCACCGGCTCGGACTTCAGCTTAAGCTCAGCGACTTTCGCCTTCGGCAAAAATGGCTTGCGAAACGCCTCGAAGAAATCATACCCGCCCTTGAAGTCGTCGCGGCTGTCGTTCTCCGTCTTCCCGAGCAGCGAGCTTTCCACCATGTTGAAGACGACTTCGCCGAAGTCCTCGCCGCGGCGGATGCCCCATTCCTCCAACACCATCAGCGTCAGCGGGCCGAACTGCTCCAGCGCGTGCGCGCGGATGCCTTCGAGGAGTTGCTGGCCGCTGACGTGCGCGGGCTTGTCCTTGGCGGACTTGCCGCCGGACTTGGCGAACTTGCGCTGCGCCACGTCCAGCGCCTCGCGGACGAAGTAGTAGGCCTCGCGCGGGTAGCGGGTGTCCCGGGCGACAATGGTTTCGAGGACTTGTTCGACGTCGATGGTTTTTTGCATGTCAGCGAGCGGCAGCTGGCGGGTTGGACTGCGGGACGTGGGTGGACGTTCGATACGCCTTCACCGCCAGGCCGAGCAGCACGAGGAACAACAGCGTGAAGAGCACCGTCTGCTCCTGCCGCGTGAGCCACTTCATGGGCGCAACGTATCGGGGCGAAGCGCAAGCGACAACGGGAAGTTGTCCCCTTAAAATTCGCCACGGTGCGAACCCCAAGCAGGATGAGGCCGGCCGAACCGCAGGCAGAATCGCGTCGCAAACCTTTTCCTTGGCAGCGCCAGAGCGTTCCCATACAACCGCACCCGGTTCTCTGAACAACGGCGGAGTTGCTCCGCCATCATCGCTTACAAGTGCAGGGAACCCCGTGAGAACCGGGGACGGTTGCGCCACTGTGACGGGCTACAGACTCCCAATGCCACTGACTGAAGGTCGGGAAGGCGGGAGCGAGGTTTGAAGCCCGGAGTCAGGATACCGGCTTGTCAGCGCTCGTCAGGGCACCCTCACCCGTGCCCACTTCTCCGACAAAGAGAAGGATGAGGCCAGCCCGCCGAACCATCTTTCGGCGGGATTGAGATGCCTTCATTCTCCAATTTGCGGAGGTGAAGGCTTTTTGCTTTTCATCTTCCATCTGGTCTCCAACACCAACCGCTCCGCGCGCCCAAGAACCCGCGCGGGGCTTGCAGTGAAAGACCAGAATGAAAACCGAAGTCAGAAGTCAGAAGTCAGAAGTCAGCGGACGGCGCGCTCGCCGCGCCAGCCTCAGTCCCCTCCTTGCCCTGCTCGCGGCCACCGCCGCCGCGCAGGAGAGCAGGACTAACACCCCGGCCGTGCTGCCCACGGTCGTCGTCACCGCCACGCGCACGGAGGAGCCGGTGGACAAAACGGCCGCCAGCGTTTCCGTCATCACGCGCGCGGCCATTGACGAGCAGAAATTTACCACCCTCGCCGAGGCGCTGGGCAGCGTCCCCGGCCTCGTGGTCGCCCGCAATGGCACGCCGGGTCAGGCCACGTCCGTGTTCATCCGTGGCACGGAAAGCAACCACACGCTCCTCACGGTGGATGGCCGCCGCGCGCCTTCCATGCTCGCGGGCGGTTATGACTGGGGCAACATTGGCTTGGACAACGTCGAGCGCATCGAGGTGGTCCGCTCGGCCAGTTCCGCGCTCT
The DNA here is from genome assembly GCA_005791875.1 of Verrucomicrobiales bacterium. Classification (GTDB taxonomy): domain Bacteria; phylum Verrucomicrobiota; class Verrucomicrobiia; order Limisphaerales; family SXTU01; genus SXTU01. Next base: position 16,433 of record SXTU01000205.1, on the reverse strand, counting down.
ACGGCGGCGACGCCATCGGCGGCGTGGTGAACATCATCACACGGACCGGTCGCGGTTTGAAGCAGCCGGAATACGAAGCCTCTTTCGAGGGCGGCTCGTTCAACTCCTTCCGCGAGACGCTGGCCACGCGCGGCGCAGTCGGCGCGTTTGACTACGCCGTGGCCGCCTCGCAGTTCAACGCCGCCTACCCGCGCGACAACAACCTCTACCGCAGCAGCAGCGTCCGTAGTTCCTTCGGCTATGAGGTCAGCGACAAGCTCTACCTCGACCTGAAGGCTTCGTATCGCCAGACCGACGGTGGATCGCCCGGTGCGGTGCCCGGGTCCGCGCTTGACCACTTGAAACGCGAGACGGTGAACGTCTCGCCCGGCATGACCCTGAAGATGTCGGACCAGTGGGACACGCGCCTCTACTACACCTACGAGAATCAGTTCCAACCCTCGCTGGACGGCTTCCCGTTCAATGGCAGCGCCAACCGCCTCAACGTCGCCTCGCACATGGTGGACTGGCAGAACAACTTCCAGTTCCACGAAAAGTGGAAGCTCACCGCCGGCGTGATGTGGCAGGACCAGAACGTCACCCGCACCACCACCAGCGGGTTCGGCGGCGGCATCAACGCGCGCTTGCAAGACCTCGGCGGTTACGCCCAGAGCCAGTGGTCGCCCGTCGAGCGGCTCACCGTCATCAATGCCCTGCGCTTCGACGCCTACTCCGACTACCAGTCCGCCACCACCTGGCGCAACGGCTTGTCCTACCGGGTTCCGAAGACGGAGACCCTCCTGTTCGGCAATGTCGCCCGCTCGGTCGCCCCGCCCACGGCGCAGGACCTCTACTTCTTCGGCAACACGGCCGTGCAGCCCGAGCGCGCGTTGAGCTGGGAAATTGGCGTGGAGCAACCCTTGTGGGAGGAGCGCGTCACGCTCTCCGCGACCTGGTTCCAGCACCTGTATCGCAACTTCATCCAGCTCGACGCGTCCTTCACTCCGCAGAACATCGACCGCGCGAGCAGCGAGGGCGTGGAGTTCGGCTTGAAGCTCAAGCCCTGCGACCAGCTCTCCGTGAATGCCAGCTACACCTACCTGTCCGCCTACGACGAAGTCGCCAACGTGCGCCTCGTGCGCCGGCCCCGGCACCAGTTCAGCTTGGACATCGTCGGCCGTCCCATCGAAAAGCTGACGCTCTCCGCCGGGGCGAACTGGGTGGTGCAACGGCAGGACGTGTTCTTCCCCCCGCCGACCTTCGCCATGACCAACATCCCCATCGGTGACTACCTGCTCGTCCGCGCGGCGGCCAGCTACCAAGTCCACGAACACGCGCAAGTCTGGGTCCGCGCCGACAACCTGCTCGACCAGAAATACGACGCGCTCCGCAATTTTCCCGCCCTGCGCCTCGGCGTTTATGGCGGGGTGAAAGTGACCTTCTAACACTTGCCAGCCACCGCCATGGACTCGCCACGCTTCGCCATCATCGCCGGACTCATCCTCGCCGCCGCCGCGTCGCGCCTGCTGCCGCATCCGCCGAACTTCACACCCATCGGGGCCGTGGCGTTGTTCGGCGGGGCGTGCCTCGCAGACCGGCGGCTCGCGTTCCTCGTGCCGCTGGCGGCGATGTTCATGAGCGACCTCGTGCTCGGCCTGCATCGCGGGATGCCGGTCGTTTACCTGTGCTTCGCACTGATGGCCTGCCTCGGCTTCCGTCTGCGCTGTCACCGGCGGCCCCTGCCCGTGGCAGCGGCAGCGGTGGCGGGTGCCCTGCTGTTCTACCTCGTGACGAACTTCGCCGTGTGGTCGCACGGCAAGCTCTATCCGCTCACGCTCGACGGGCTAGCCGCCTGCTATGTCGCCGCAGTGCCGTTCCTGCAAAACATGCTGCTCGGCAACCTCGGCTACGCCGCGCTGCTCTATGGCGGGCTGGCACTGGCGGAGCGACAGTTCCCCACCGTGCGCGAACCTCAGCTCGCGCTCCCTTGAGCCGGGCCGCTCGCCACGCGGACCAGCTCGCTCACGGGCACCTCAGCAAGGCAGAACTCACCGCCAAACAATGAGCGCGCAGGAACCCGTCGTGGTCTTCTGGAGCGGCGGCAAGGACAGCGCGCTGGCCCTAGACGCTGTCCGCGCTGAATGCGACGTGCGCGCCCTGTTGACCACGCTCAACGAGAAGACGGGCGCAGCGGCATGCACCGCGTCCGCCGCGAGCTGCTCGAACGGCAGGCGACGTCGCTGGGCCTGCCACTCCAGTTCATCTGCCTCCCCGCGTTCCCGCCCAACTCGCTTTACGAAGACCGCGTGTGTGCCGCCCTGCGCCCGTTCCTCCCGCAGGGTGTGCGCCGTGCGGTCTTCGGCGATTTGTTCCTCGGAGACATCCGCGCGTGGCGCGACGCGTTGATGCGTCCGCTCGGCATGGAAGCGTGGTATCCGCTCTAGGGTCGCGACACCACCATGCTCGCACGCGAATTCCTCCGCCGCCGCTTCCGCGCGGCGCTCGTGTGTGTGGACGCGCGCCGGCTGGACGCGCGCCGGCTGGACGCGAGTTTCGCTGGGCGTGAGTTCGACGCCGCCCTGCTCCGCGAACTCCCCGCCAGCGTTGACCCCTGCGGTGAAAACGGCGAGTTCCACACGTTCGCGTTCGACGGCCCCGGATTCACCGGCGGCCCGGTCGCCTTCACACGCGGTGAAGTGGCGGTGCAAGGCGACTTCGTGTATCAAGACCTCGTCCCCGTGCCATGAGCCGCCCCGCTGAAAAGAAAAACTGCCCCGAGTGCGACGCGGCCTTCGAGTGCCTCGCGCACTGCGCCGCGAACACCTGCTGGTGCGCCGCCCTCCCGCGCCTCCCCATGCCCACCGACGCGGCAGCCGATTGTCTCTGTCCCACCTGCCTCCGCGCCCAGATCGAGAAAAATCTTAGCCCCGGATTGAGCCCGTATTGAACCCGGATGAAGGCACCGCAGTTCGCCGGACCGGCTTGATTCCGAATCCGTTTTTATTCCGTGTTCAATCCGTGGCTAAAAAATCCGCCGCCACTGGCCCACGGGCAAATCGCCCAGCTCGAACTCCCCAAAACGGCTCCGGTGCAGGCGCGTGACCGTCCAGCCTTGGCTGCCGAACATCCGCTTCACCTGATGATACTTGCCCTCGGTGAGTTCGAGTCGCGCCTCGCGCGCTGCGATGATCTCCAGCTTCGCGGGCAGACATGGCTTGTGCTCGTCTTCTAACACCAACGTCCCGGCGGCGAAAAGTTTGACCAGTGACGCGTCGAGGTCGCGGGCCACGGTGACTTCATAGAGCTTGGTCACATGCCGTTTGGGCGAAGTCCACTGATGCACCAGGTCCCCCCGATCCGTGATGACCAGCGCGCCCGTGGCGTCCTTGTCGAGCCGGCCGACGGTCGTGACGGGCGGGTTGCGCTCCAGCCATCGCGGCGGCAGCAGATCGAAAACGCGCGGCCCCTCCTTCGTGTCATGCGAGCAGACGTAACCAGCGGGCTTGTGCAGCAGGACGAGAATTCCCTCCGGCGAATCCAGCGGCTCGCCGTCCACGACCACGTCCGCCGCCCGCGCCTTCTGCTCCACCGCCTCCGCACGCTGTCCACCCACGAGCACGCGCCCGCCGCGCACCCACAACCGCGCCTCGCTCCGGCTGCAATAGCCACAGGAGGAGAGCAACTGGTCGAGGCGGCGGAGCGGTTTCAGAATCGGCACGGGCAGGTTGTAGCTTGGCCCGCCTGGCTTTCCAACTGGTTCGCTATGAGCCCGAACTCCGGAATCGAACTGTCGCGCGCCGTAGCGCAGGCGGCGCGCCGAGCGACTTCGGAAATCGGTATGAGACGGCAGCTCACTCAGCACCCGGCGGCACGAAGGCCAGCTACGGCAGCGCCACGAACGACAACCGCGGGATGAAACTGCGCGGCTGGTGCTGGGTGGTGGAGAACAACGACTACGAGGTCTTCAGCAACGTGTGCTCCGACGGCAAGTATCGCATCAACGACGGCGAGGGGCTGATCCACGAGGACCATTGCAACTCGACCATCGTGGACAGCCGGCTCGTCGGGAATCGCGGCAACACCTACCTCTCGCTCTTCCACGTCGGCGTGATTGACGGCCTGCACGTCGAGGGCAACTACATTACCAGCGGCCACATCCCGCCCATCTACGTCACCGCAGCGCGCCACAAGCAGCCCGGCGATTTCCCCATCCGCCGCGTGACCATCGTGAAGAACACGACGCGCGGCCACGGCATCCGCGTGCAAGGCTCGCCGTCGGAGAAAGTCGTGGTGAAGGACAACCGGCACCTCGGCGAGACGCCCGCCGCGCTGTTCAACGACTGCCCGAGCGCCGAGCTGGCGAACAACACGAACTACGAGGTGAAGCAAACGCGGGTGAAGAATTAAGCCACAGCCTGTGCCGGCGACTTCCAGTCGCCGTCTATGGGAGAAAGCAGTTCATCGCGCCTAGCCGATTCCACGAACCCAACGGCGGTTGCAAACCGCCGGCACAGGTCACACCGCCGCCCGCCAAACCTGCGGCGTCCACGCGCCAGTCTGCCAGCCGTCCGACGTGGCGAACTCCCGCACCGACAGCCCGTCGCCGCGCACTTCGACGTGGAAGAACGCCTGGGCCGGGCCGCTGAAGTGCGCGGCGTTGTCCACGTTGAATACCGCCACCCCCTCCGTCGCCCTGATGGATGCGCCATCCCAACGGAACACGTTTCGGAAGTGCGTGTGCCCATAGAAAATCGCCGTGCGCCGCCCCTTGATGGCCGCGTGAAACGCCGCCACATCCGCCGGGTCCCATTCCCACTTCGTGTAGTCCGTGTCCGGCTTGGCGACGGTGTAGCGCGCCATGTCCACGTGGTGCATGAGCACGAGCGGCCGGTCCTTCGGCGTGTTGGCCAGGTCTTCGAGCAGGAACGCCAGACTGTCGCTCGCCGCGTAACGCCGCTTGCGCTCCACGCTCCGGTCCGTGCCGACGATGAGGCCGAGCGTGGCGAAGTGGACGCCGCCCCATTCCCACGACGCGTGCAGGCCGTTCTTGCTGATGGCCTTCAAGCCCTTCCGCGCCCGCTGCCGTGCCATCATCTGCTCGACGGCGTGCCCCGTGCCGTGCGGTGAGTCGTGATTGCCCGGCACCTCGAACACGGGGAACTTCAGCCGCCCTTCGCTGCCGGTGAGGCCGTATTCCGCCGCGAAGGCCGCCCACTCCGTGCGCTGCATCGCGACCTGCGTGGCCCCTTGCTTGTCGCCGGTGTCAATGACATCGCCCGCGTGCAGCACGCCCATCGGCGCCGGCACGGTGCCGCCGCCGACGGCCTCGGAAAACGCTGTGCCGGGCAGGCGGTTCAGCGTGTCCACGAGCCGGCGGTTGTAGGCGATAGAATTGGCGTCGATCTGGTCGGGCTGGTTCTTGTCGGCCAGGAAATGCGTGTCGCTGACCACAAAGAAACTGGTGAGCGCGGGGGACACAGCACGGGCGGGGAACGCCGCACCGGCAGCCGTGGCACCAATGGCTGCCAGAAACCGACGGCGGGAAGTGCGGACGTGTGCTGCGCTGGTAGGGAATGGGGAGTTCATGGCCGCAGCCTGTCGCGCTCTGGGGCAGATGACAAGTGCCCGTTGCCGGCACGTGGGCGCTTCACTCCGCACCCGGCGGCACGAAGACCACTGTGGATTGAATCGCGTGGTAGCAAGTGCAGCCAGAGCTGGCCTCAACCTGCACGATGATGCCGCCCGCCGGGATGATGTTGATGAGGCAGCCGGGGCGCATCCCGGTGAAGTTCATCAAGGTCCCGCCAGTGCCTGCATCGCGCATCACGGTGTAGCCGTCGCGGTAGAAGAGCATTCCCGCCGAGGCCGACATCTGGCCGCACGCACCGTTGCGCGGGACGGACCACGGAATCATCCCCTTCGGCCCGGGCTTGGTCACGACGGCACCCGAGCGGAGGTCGTAAGCCTTGGGCCGGCCAATGACGCGCTCACCCACGAGCACCGGGCGCACGTAGTTGCCGATGACTTCGCTCCACAGCGGCGAGCCGTCCGACGCGGACAAGGCCAGCGCACGGCGCTCGCCCTCGTCGCCTTTCGCCGCGCCGTAGGCGGAGTAAACGCCGGCGAGCAGCACCACGCCGTTCTTCGCGGTGAGACACAGGCTGCCAGTCCAGTTGCCACACTTGGTCAGGTCGTGGTCGCGCAACCAGAGCGGCTTGCCAGTGGCGAGGTCGAGCGCGACGACGGTGCGGATGTAGGGCGGCGGCGGGCCGTCGGCCTTGGCTGGCTTTGGCTTCCCGATGGCCTTGTGCGCCTCCATGAGCGTGAGGACTTTCGGCGCGTTGGTCTGGCCGCGATGCTCGACGAGGAACACCTTGCCGCCCGACACCGCGAACGTGCTGTTCCGCATCGCCGCGCTGTCGTAACGCCACTTCAACGTGCCCGTCCGCAAGTCATACGCGAAAAGCGTCCGACTGAACTGAAATCCCGCAGAGGCGCTGCCGATGAGCAGGTCGCCCTCCGTCGCGACGTAGGCCCACGGACCTGACTTGCCATCGGGGCCGGGCGGCACGGGAAACGTCTTGCGCGTCGCGCCCGTGCGCAAGTCGAGTTGATGGCACTCCTTGTCGGCCGCGACGAACAGGCCGTGGGGCGAGGCGGCGAGGTTCCCGCAGTCCTGCGTGATGTCGAGCCGCTCCGCCCCGGGCAGCTCGCGCTCCCAGTAGGGCAGGCCGTTGTAGGCATCGAAGCTCAGGAGCAACGGCGTCTTCGTGAGCTGGCGCGTGCCCTCGACGAACATCCGGCCCGCGAGTTGCAGCGGCGCTTCGCTGCGGCGATGGCGGTCGTGCATCTTGTCCGCGCCCGGCTCGCCATACCACAGCACCTCGGGCCGACCGCGCACACGCTCGTCATCGGAGGAGCCGGTGTTGCCGGCGTCGGCGTATTGGTGCGTCCAGTCGCGCGCGCCGGGCAACGCGCCGCGCACGAGCTTCGTCCATGCGCCGCCGCCGAGTTGGGCGGAACTCACGGCTCCGGCTACAGTCCAAGTCGCGTCGGGCGAACTGGTGCTGGCGAGCAGCACGCCGCCGTGCGGCTTGAGCACGCGGAGCAACGGGCGGGCGGGCAACGCGCCTTGGCCGAGCGACGACGCGTCAACCACGACGAGGTTGGCGAAGTAAGGCGGGAACGGCAGCGCGCTCGTCTGGCCGGCGGGCAGGACGTTCACTTCCACCTTCGTCCCGTAAAGGCCAGCGGCGGAGAGTGCGTTGCGCGCAGTCTCGGCGCGGGCCGCGTCGCTCTCGGCGACGTGGATGCGAAGCTCAGTGCGCTTCGCAAGCTCCGTGGCGAGCGCGACGGCACTGCCTCCGACCAGCAGCGCGTAGCCGCGCGTCACGCCCGACTCCTTCACCACGGACTCCGCTAGCGCCGCAGTCCGCGCGTCGCTAGCAGGCGCGGGCTTGGCCGCGAGCGCAGGTGCCGGTGCGCCGACGCCGAAGCAATGGAGCCGCCCATTCGCCGTGCTCACCACGAGCCGACCGTTCGCGACCGCGAGGCCCTTGACCACGCCGTCCACCTGGTTCGTCCACGCGGGCTTGCCCGTCGCGGTGTCCACGGCGATGACCGAGTTCGAGCCGCCCGCGATGACGTGCGCGCCCGCCGCGATGACGAGCTGCAAGTCGCGCGCAGCGTAAGTCCACTTCACCGCTTCCTTTGGAAAGCTCGCGCGTTTCGGCGCGGCATCGGCGGCAGCGCGGTCGAACGCGGTGAGGACGTTCGGCTTGGGCGCAGCCTCGCGGCCATACTTGGGCACCGGCGGGCCGGCCAGTTTGAAGTAGTGTGACTTCGTCGCGAGGACTTGCGCCGCCTCGCGCACGGTGGAGACGTGCTTGCCGTCGGGCGTGTAGCTATGCAGCTCGTTTTGCGAGCCGAGGAAGTAGAGGTCGTCCACGAGCACGCCGTAATCGCCGCTGACGACGCCCTTGCTCGGCACGACGAGATAGGTCTTCACCATCGAGCCGCGCGCCGCGCCGTCCGCGCGCGCGAAGGCCAGCGGCGCGGTGCGACCGCACGGGACGTAGAGCTGGTCGGCGTTGGCGAGCAGGTAGCCCTGCGGCGCGAGCGCGACGTAGGCCTCGCCGGACTTGGGTGCGGTGGGGTTCTTCCACAGCGGCTTGCCCGTGGCCGCATCGAACGCCGACAAGCTCGTTTCGCGCGCGGGGAAAATCCCGGCTCCGCAGTAAGCCACGCCGCCATCCACGAGCACGCCGGTGCGCACCGGCCACAGGGAACTCAGCCGTCCTGCGCCGAGGATGCGCGTCTCGCCGCCACCGGGCCGCGCGCTCCACACTAGGCGACCGTCCTTGGCATCGAGGCAATAGACCAACCCGTCATCCGACCCGGCGTAAACGCGTCCTCCTGCCACCGTCGGGGCCAGCCGCACCGGGCCTTCGGTGAAGAACGTCCAGCGCTTCGCCCCCGTGCGCGCGTCCACGGCGTGGATGCCGTTGTCCACCGACGAGCCGAAGAACACCGTGTCGCCGACCATCGCGACGTGCGTGGCGTCATCGAAAGCAAGCTTGGGCAGTTCGTTGTAGCCGGCCTGCGGGCTGGGCCACGCGCGCGTCGGCTCGGCGGGCGGCGTGTAGGACCAGAGTTCGTTCAGCGGGAGGTTCAGCGTCTCGCCCGACACGCCGCTGCGCGCGCGGTCGTGCATGAACGTGGGCCAGTCCTCGGCGAGCACGGTTGCCGCTAGGTGCAAGGCGGCGAGATGTAGCACAGTGCGCCACCATACGCCGTGGCGGCGTATGGTCTTGGTAGGCTGAGTCGCAGCAGGGTTCACGGCTTGGTTGTCCGCGCTTTCAGCTCGCGTTGCAAGGTCGCGACGACGGCGAAGTTGGACAAACCATTCGCGTGAAAAGGCAAGTGCGTGGCAGCGACAAGGCTGGTGAGGGGAAAAGCTTTCATCCGTGTGTCAGCTCTCTGCGCACGGTGATTGAGCCTGTTGGAGCCGTTGCCAGCAATACCAGAGCATGCGCGGCAGGTGGAACGGGCCTTTGTAAATCGTCCCCTTCGCGCGCGAGGAGACGCGGCCGTCGCGGTGCAGGTAGCCGAACCACTCGCCGTGCTCGCGGTCGGGGAAGCGCTTAAAACTCCAGTCGTGGACCTGCTGGTGCATCGTGGCGAAGCGCGCCTCGCCGGTGAGCTGCCACGCCAGCAGTGTCGCGATGATGGCCTCGCAGTGCGGCCACCAGAACTTCATGTCGTGCCAGTATTCCTGCACCGGTTTGCCGAGGAGATCGGTGAAGTAGAGCAGGCCGCCGTGCTCGGTGTCCCACCCGCGCGCCCACATCCAGTCGAGGATGGTCGTGCCAAGCTGGATGAGCTTCTTGTCCCCGCGCAAAGCCCCCTCGTGCATCACAAACCATGCGCACTCGATCGCGTGGCCGGGGTTCAGCGTGCGACCTTCGTGATGGTCAATCACGCTGCCGTCGGGCGCGACGCACTCCAGCAGCGCGCGGTGCTCGGGCTTGAGGAAGTCGCGCTCAATCTCCGCGATGCTCCGGTCAATCCACTCCGTGCAAGTGCGCCCGCTCACGGTCACGTCGCCCAAGTTCGCGCGCAGCTCCTGCGCCGTGGCGATGCCAATCATGTGGGGGCCGATCCCTTTGCTGGGACGCGTCGCCTCGAACTTCGGCGGCATCACGCCGGGGGTGAAGCTGTGGTGCAGGTAAGTGGCGAAGAGCTTCAGTGCGTCCTCGGCGGCGCGGGCGTCGCCGGTGGCCTTGGCGAAAGCGGCGTTGCCAATCGCGGCGAAGGACTCGCTGTAAACGTAGCGTCGCATCCTCAGCGGCTGGCCTTCGCGCGTGACGGTGAAGTAGAGCTTGCCGTCCGGCGCAGCGCAGTGCGCGCGGAGGAACTCGATGCACGAGCGCGCGGCGGCGAGGAAGTCGGCGCACCTCGGGCCTCCCTCGCCCCCATCGGGGGAGAGGGATTGAGGGTGAGGGGGCGGGGCAGCGGAGTAAGTGGGTGCAGTTTGCGGCGAAGGTGGCGTTTGCCCCCTCACCCCGGCCCTCTCCCCCGATGGGGGCGAGGGAGAAGAGGCCGTGGTGTTCGCTAGCGTTGCGAACATCCACGCGGCGCGGCCTTGGAACCACACGCTTTTGTCCGTGTCCACGATGCTGCCGTCGCGGTCGAGGCAGGTGAGGATGCCGCCGTGCTCGCGATCCAGCCCGTGCCGCAGCCAGAATGGCATCACATCATTGAGCAAGGTGTCGCGGTAGAACGCGGCGAGGCCAACCCGCGCGGCGGCGTCCGTCAGATTGGTGTTCATTGAGCAGCGAGCAGTTCCGCGAGCTTCGGCTCCAGCGCGTCGGCGAGGAGGGAATAGCCTTTCGCGCTGAGGTGCAGCAGGTCGGGGGCGAGGTCTTTGGAGAGCGCGCCGTCGGGCGACAGGAGCTTCGCGTTGATATTCAGGTGGTGAACGCGCTTGCCATCCACGAGCGCGGGGAGCAATGCGTTCACGGCTTCGCACTTGCGCCGCCACGGGTCGGCGGCGTCGGGGCCGCGCGGCAGGATGCCGAGGAGAAGGATTTTTGCGCGCGGGGTTTTCTCGGCGAGTGCGTCGAGGAGAGCGCGGATGCCGGCGGCGATTTGCTCAGGGGTGAAGTCGCCGTGGCGCGCGTTGTTCGTGCCAATGAGCAGGACGATGGCTTTGGGCGACGCACCGTCGAACTCGCCATTGCGCACGCGCCAGAGGACGTGTTGCGTGGAGTCGCCGCCGAAGCCGTAGTTCGCGGCTTTGCGCGGGGCGAAGTGTTTTTCCCACGCGGCCTTGCCGGCGGTTTCCCAACCCTGCGTGATGCTGTCGCCGAGGAAGATGATTTCCGCGCCGCCGGCCTTGGTCTCGGCGACTTTCGCGGCGTGGCGCGCGGGCCACCAGGCCCACTTGCCGGTCGTCTCGGTGCGCGCCTCGGGCATGGTGGGCACGCTCGCGCCTTCCTGCACCCACTCGAGCGGGAAGCGCGCGAAGACCAGACCCGCCTCCGTGCCGCTCTCGTAGAGCACGCCGAGGCGGCCGTCTCGTAACACGGTGAGGCAGGAATACATCGCGCCAGCGGGGTCGAGCAGGCGGCCGGCGCTCCAGGTTTTCCCGGCGTCGGTGCTGCTGCGGATGGTGAGCGCGACGCGGCGCGAGGCGCTGTTGGGGCTGGAGTAAATCAGTTCGCCGTGCGGGTGGCGGATGACGCTGGCCATGCAGGTCGGGTCGGGGACGGTGTGCCACGGGGCGGACCACTTGCCTTGCAGCACGTCGCCTTGCCAATCCCAGCGCGCCCACGCGCGGACGCCGGCGCGCGACTCGTTGCGCATCGTGAGCAGCAGCGCACCATCGGCGAGTTCGGTGATGGTGCTCTCGCTCGTGGGTGGCGTGCCGGGAATGGCGGCGGGGGAAATCTTCCAACTTGCGCCACCGTCGCGGCTGGCGATGAAGCACGAGTGCGGCACCTTGTCCGCGCCCTTGAACTGCGCGGGGAAAACGAGCGTGCTGTCGCGGAGTTGGATACCGTTGCCGGGGCCGTTGAAGCAGAGTCGCCACGCGGGGTCTTTCACCTGCGCAGTGATGTTGATGGGCGGCGACCACGTGAGACCGTCGTCGGTGCTTTTCGTGAGCACGAACTGACCGGTCTCGTCAGGCGTCAGGCCGGGGCCGGAGCCGTTCCAGGCGCGCGGGCCTTTGGACCACAGCGCGGCGACGAAGATGGTGCCGTTGCGGTCCACGAGGATGGCGGGGTCGCCCACGCCGTTACCCTGCGAGCCGGGGACGGTGGCGTCGTAATCGAGGATACGGCGGACGGGGCTCCACGTCGCGCCGTCGTCGGTCGAGCGCATCGCGCCGACGTCAATGTCCGCCGGGAGGTCGCCGCCGTGCTTGTGGCGGAGGTCGAAGACCGCGATGAGCGTGCCCTTCGGCGTGGTGGCAAGGCCGGGGATGCGGTAGGTGTGGACGCCGTCGTCGCCGGCCTTGCGGAGTGTGGTGCGGAAGACGCGCGGGTCGCTCGGGAGTTGCAGGGGCTGCGGCTGCTGCGCGGCGGGGAGGTCGGTGGGGGTGCCCCATGTCGCGGCGAGGTAAGTGGTCGCGGACTTCAAGTCTGCTTCGCCGAGCGCGCGCGGATAGACGAGCACCTCGGCGACATCGCAGGCCAAGCCTTCTTGCGTCGCGACGTTTGCGCCGAGGATGAAGCCGCCGAGCGGATTGCCATTCGTGCCGAAGACGAAGGGGTGCGTCTGCCAACCGCTGCCGTCGGTGGGCGCGGAGGTCTTCGCGGCGGATTGCCAAGCCTTGCCGGTCCACTTCACCGGCGTGCTGCCGATGCGCGTGCTGCCGTCGAAGAGGACGCCTTGATTCGTCGCCGCCACGCGCGCGAAGGCGACAACCGTGCGCTCACCCGCGAGCGTGCCCCACGAGGTCACGGCCTGCCAGAGGGCGGACGTGCCGTTGAGGCGCACGACGGCGCGCGGTCCCGTGGGCGTGCTGACGCGGACGACTTGCGGCCGGCCCACGACGCGCGTGAGGTTTTGCGCCGCGCCGTTGGGGGCGGCGTTTTCCCACGCGGAGACGTTCGGGCCGTCGGTCTTCAGACTGGCGTCGTGATACCACGCGTGGAGCGGGCCGGCGGGTGGTTCGGCGGCGACCAGCTTGCATCCAAACAGCGTTAGTGCGGCCAGCAGCGTCGAGACTGAGGGATACATGGGGAAAAGCAAAGCAGGCGCCCGGACGGGTGACAAGCGAGGCGAACGTCACTTCGGCTGGATGCTGAACCGTCCGTCAGCCGGATTGATGACAAACTTCCGCCCCGCAGGCGGTGACTGAATCAACTCCAGCAGCCGGGCCTCCTGAAGTTCAGCAACGGAGGTCGGAAAGCGTTTGTGCTGCTTGAAATACTCGCCCACGGCGGCTTGGACCATCTGGGCCAGAGCCTTCTCGGCCTCAGCGGAGAGGGGTGGGCCGTCGAGAGCTGGCACGGCAGTGACCGGGGTAAGGGGGGCAGACTGTTCAGCGGCGCGTTTGCGGCAACCTGTTCCGAACGCGCACAACGCAAACGCCAACAGGCTGGCGGCAAGCCGGAAGAAGCTCACAAGTCGCGGTTGCATGTGTAGTTGTTCGTCGCGTTGACCCCGACGGTGACGCGGATGAACTCAGCATGCCCGTCCGCGAAGGTGACGTTGAAGCGGTTGTCGTTCGGCTTCGAGTGCCAGTAGAACTCAGCCGTCGCATTGCGATAAAGGATTGGCCAGATGGGATACCAAACGCCCGCGTCGCCGTTGATGGTGAAGCGCACCGGGCTGACGATTTCCGCCGTGCGGACGGAGTTGCACGCGGCGTCCTTGGTGATGAAGTTGACGGCAGCATTTGGACCAGAGCCGGCGTTGATGGAGTAAGACGAGCCGAAGGCGGTGTAATTGGCGACGATGGCCGTGTTGTTCGGGCGATCGCGGTCATTCGGACACAACGCGACCTGCATCTCCGAGGCGGCGGTGAACGTCCCGACATAGCGGTTTACGTAGCGGCGGTCCGCGCCGATGACGGCGTAGCCTCCCAGCCCCGCTTTCCCATACCAAGCGAACTGGGTGTTCTGCATCGCGCCGCTCGAGTTCAACAACCGGGTCGGTGGGAACAAGTCATCGTGGTCATCCGCGTAAAGACGCACGGCGGTGCCGAACTGTTTCATGTTGCTGAGGCACTTCGTCTGCGTGGCCTTCTGCTTGGCCTTGCCCAACGCGGGAAGGAGCATGCCTGCCAGAATCGCGATAATGGCGATGACGACGAGCAGTTCGATGAGGGTGAAGCCGGCTGGCTGGCGGCATCCGTCCGAGGATTGCTTGCGAGTGTTCATAGTGCGGAATCTCTGTTCGCGCACTGTAACTGTCCGGCCTGGCCGCTCAAGCGGGTGTCGTTGTCCGAGCTTTAGACAAGTTGCCCAAGGTCGCCCCCGGCACGAACTTCGGCATGAGCCGCACCGCCCGATCCGCCCGCCCGCGCGGCCCAAGCATCAGCAGCACTTGGCGGGAGAGGTTGCGCGCGAGGTTCGCGGGCGCGATCTCGTAGCGCGCCACCGTGGGGACAACGAAGGGCAGGAAGGATTCGCTGTCGCGCGAAATCAGCGACACGTCGCCCGGCACGGCGACGCCTGCTTGGGCGAGCGTGCCCAGCACCGTCAGCAGGTGGGCTGGCTGGCTCACCAGCAGCGCAGTGGGCCGGGGCGCCCGGGCCAGCCTCTGCCCCACGGTTTGCGCGACGCGCTCCGCTGTTTCGCCGAGGTCAATGGCTTCGCCGCGCGCGCCGTGACGGCCGCAGGCCTCCACAAACCCGTGCTCGGTTTCCAAATCCCCCGCCAGGCCATGCGCAGAGCGTAGAAAGGCGAGATGCCGATGGCCCTTGGCCAGAAAAGTCTCCGCTGCGTGCTGGCCGATGGCCCGGTAATCCAAATCCACTGAGGGCAGGCGCACGTCGCCGTGCCGCGAGCCGGCCAGCAGCGCGGGCACGGTCTGCCGGCTGAACCATTCCTGCATCGCGGCCGTGGAGAGGTAGAGAACCCAGCCGGCGGGCCGCAGCTCCCGTTCGAGCCGGTTCAAGGTCTCTTCCGGGCGCTCCGCGTAGCAGGCGGAACAAGGATGAACTTCCAGATGAAAGCCCGCCTCCGCCAGGTGATCGGTGAGATCGTTGACCCAGTAGAGGACGGTGGGGCGCATCTCGGCCAGACGGAGCGGCGTGAGCAGCACCACCCGGCGCTCCCGGCGCGCCGGGCCTGCCGGTGCGGCCTTGCCGATCCGGCGGCGCTGCCCTTGCGCGGTCACGAGCAACCCTTCGCCCTCCAGCACCGCCAGCGCCCGGCGCAGCGTCATGCGGCTGACCTGCAAGCGCTCGCACAACTCCAGCTCTCCCGGCAGGTGCTCGTGCCACAACCCGGCCGCCAGCCCTTGCCGCAGCGACGCCACGGTCTGGGCCACGAGCGAAACGCGCTGGGGGATGGCATACATGGCGGGCGCGCGACCAGTCGCCATCAACGCTCCAATCAGGGCGCGAGCTTCAAGGTGAGGCCGGCGAGGTTTTTGCCGGCGGCGTCGGTGAAGCGCAGGCAGCCCTGCCAGTTGTTGTTCTCGTTGATGACCTTGAAGACGATGACGTTGACGCCCGCCTTAAGTGTGAGGCCGGAGGCCTTGTCCGTGTCGGGGTCCAGCGTGCGGGTCTCGGCGAACTTCAGGACTTCTTTGCCGTTCAGCCAGACTTTGCCCTGGTCGTTGCTGCCCATGAGCAACTGCGCGCCTTTGACCTCCGCTGCGGCGACGACGTAGGCGACGGCGTAGGCGGTGACGTTCTCGTTCATGCCGCCGAGGAGCTCGTTCACATCGAAGAAGTAATCCTTGGCCTTCACCGCGCGCCATTTGAGCGCCTTGCCGCCGACGGTGACGGCGTCGCCGGCCTTGGGTTTGAGTGCGGCTTCGTTTGGCACCTGTTGCTTGTCAATTTCATCGGCCCCGGTGTTTTCACCGGCGAGCTGGATGGGCGCGAGCAAGAGCCAATCGCGAATGAAACCCCTGTCATCGGGCTTGAGCGGAGCGTCGGCGGCCTGCGCGAGCAGCGAGGCAGAAACGACGATGATAAACGTCAGTCGGGAGACGACCTGAGGGAACGGGTATTTCATAACCCAACAATGCTGAGACCCTCGTGACAGGTCAACCGTTCTGTCAATAGTTCTGTCAATAGTCTGAATAGTCTGATATGGAGCCATCCTTCAAACGGCCGCGCGTGGGCCATTCGGGTTTTGACGGCTGCTTAGCCAGTTCGGCCAGCCGCGCCTCGTTCACTTCACAACCCAACCCGACGCCCGTGGGCAGCGAGGCGTAGCCGTCCTTGTCCACTTCCCAGCTTTTCCGGATCAAGTCCTTCGGCGTGATGCTGGGGTAATACTCGTGGATGAGGAAGAGCGGCACGGATGCGGAGACTTGCAGGCTGGCCGACATGCCGAGATCGGTGGTGACGCAGTGCGGAGTGATGGGCAGTTCCAACAGCCGGCTTCGCCCGGTTACGCCTTTTCCTCGATCAGCTCGCGGCGGCCGCCGCCGAGGAGTTGCTCGATGAAGTTCGTGGAATAGACGCCACGCCGGAAGTTCGGATCCTGAAGGATGGCTTGCTCGAAGGGGATCGTCGTCTTGATGCCGGTGATCATGTATTCGCTCAGGGCGCGGCTCATGCGTTCCATGGCGTCGCGGCGGTCTTTGCCCCAGACGATGAGCTTGGAAATCATCGAGTCGTAGTAGGGCGGGATGGTGTAGCCGGCGTAGGCATGGCTATCAATGCGCACGCCGGGGCCGCCGGGGGCGTAATACATGTCAATCCGGCCGGGCGAGGGGCGGACGTCGTCGAAGGGGTCCTCGGCGTTGATGCGGCACTCGAT
>SXTU01000204.1 GCA_005791875.1 Verrucomicrobiales bacterium | reverse complement strand
CTGCTCGGCGGAAGACTTGGTTGTAATGAAATCATTCGCCAGCCGGGAGCGGGACTGGCTGGACGTGAAGACCATTTTGATTCGGCGCGGCCGGGAGTTGGACTGGTCACTGATTTTGACCGAGTTACGACCGCTCGCGGAGCTGAAGGAAGCCCCCGAAATCATGGAACAACTTGAACGCTTCCGCCGCCAACTGATTGCGCCATGACCTTCGCTGTCCCCGCCAACCTTGAATCCCAGCTCGACGAGTTGGTGACGCACTACCCGCAGAAGCGGAGCGCGTCGCTCATGCTGCTGCACGCGTTGCAGGAGCATTTCGGATACATCTCGCGCGACGCCGTCGAGTGGACCGCGCGCAAGCTCGGCCTCCAGCCCATCAACGTATACGAGCTGGTCACGTTCTACCCGATGTTCCGGCAGGAACCGCTGGGCAAAACGCACATCAAGGTCTGCCGCACGTTGAGCTGCGCGCTGGCCGGCAGCGGCGAGCTGCGCACGCACTTCTGCTCGAAGCTCGGCCTCGACGCCCACAAGCACGCGGCGCAGACCACGCCGGACGGGAAGTTCACTGTCGAGTTCGTCGAGTGCCTCGCCGACTGCGGCAACGCGCCCGTGGTGCTGCTGAACGAGGATTTACTGCCCAAGGTCACGCCCGCTCAGGCAGATGAAATCCTGACGAAGGGAAAAGCTAAGTGAAACCTTGGTTGCCCGACATGGATTTGAACCATGACAAACAGATTCAGAGACTGTTGTGCTACCATTACACCATCGGGCAGGCCGTAGCGCCGGGCAAAGTAGGGATTTCAAACTGAGAGTCAAGCCGCCATGCCGCAGGAACACCGCCTCATTCTGAAGCACGCCGACCAGCCCGGTTACACGCCGGACCTTGAGTGCTATCTCCGTCACGGCGGCTATGACGCGCTCAAGAAAGTGCTCGCCCTCGCGCCCAAGGATTTGCCAGACGGCAAGAAAATGTCGCCGCAGGAACAGGTGCGCGAGGACGTGAAGGCCTCCGGTCTGCGCGGTCGTGGCGGCGCGGGTTTTAGCGCGGGCATCAAGTGGTCGCTCGTGGACCGCCGCAGCGGCAAGCCCATCTACCTCATTTGCAACGCGGACGAGTCCGAGCCGGGCACGTTCAAGGACCGGCAAATCATCCACAAGGACCCGCACCAGCTCATCGAGGGGATGATTCTCTCCTGCTGGGCGAACGACGTGAAGCTCGCCTACCTCTACATCCGGGGCGAGATGCCGCAGGGCGCGAAGCTGCTGAACAAAGCCCTCGACGAGGCGCGCGCGAAGAACTTCCTTGGCAAGAACATCCTCGGCTCCGGCTTCGACCTGGAGATTCACTTGCATCGCGGCGCGGGCGCTTACATCTGCGGCGAGGAGACCGGCCTCATCGAGTCGCTCGAAGGCAAGCGCGCCTACCCGCGCATCAAGCCGCCCTACTTCCCCGCCGTGCTGGGTCTCTATATGTGCCCCACCATCGTGAACAACGTGGAGACCCTCTGCCACGTGAAGCACATCGTGAGCATGGGCCCGGGCGAATATGCGAAGCTCGGCACGCCCAACAACACCGGCACGCGCATCGTCAGCCTCAGCGGCGACGTGAAGCGCCCGGGCTACTTTGAAATCGAGGTCGGCAAAGTCACCATCGGCGAACTCATCAACGACCCTGCGTTCGGCGGCGGCTTGCGGGACGGTCGCAAACTGAAAGCCATCATCCCCGGCGGCTCGTCCTCGAAAATCCTCAAGGCCGGCGAGACCTTCAAACTCAACCGCAAGGGCGCGGACGGCCAGATGACCAAGGTGGAAGTGCCGCTCCTCGACCTACCCTACGACTTCGATTCGCTCATGGGTGCCGGCACCATGTCCGGCTCCGGGGCCATCATCGTGCTGGACGACACCCGCGACATCGTCGAGGCGCTCGCGAACCTCGCCGAGTTTTACGCGCACGAGAGCTGCGGCCAGTGCACGCCCTGCCGCGAGGGCGCGCTCTGGATGAGCAAGGCGCTCCATCGCATGACCCACGGCGAGGGTCGCAAGGCGGACGCCGATTACCTGCTGCACATAGCCCAAAACATCCAGGGCCGCACCATCTGCGCCTTCGGCGAAGCCGCCGCCTGGCCGGTCTTGAGCTTCGTGAAGAAGTTCAAAGAGGACTTTGAAGCGAAGGGCGCGGCGGATGAAGCCAAAGCCGCGGCCGCCAAACACTGATTTCCATGTCCGCCCCCGCGACAACCGAAGCCAAGCCCGCCGCGCCTCCCGCGCCGGCTGCGCCCCCGCCGCCGTCCGACAAAATCAAAATCAAGGTGGACGGCCGCGAGGTCGAGGTGCCGAAGATGATGCCCGACTGGCAGGGCAAGCCGCAGCCGACCACGATGCTTCAGGCCTGTCAGCTCGCGGCGCACGAGGTGCCGCACTACTGCTACCACCCGAAGCTCCCCATCGCCGGCAACTGCCGCATGTGCCTTGTCGAGTTCGGCACGCCGCAGATGGGGCCGGACCGCAAGCCTGTGCTCAACGAGGACGGCACGCCCAAGATTGCGAAGTCCGTGCTGCCCTACGAGCCAGGCACACCGCGCGGAGCCATTGCCTGCGCCACGCCCATTTCACCGGGCATGGAGATTTACCCGAATTCGCCCGCGACGAAGCAGATGCGCGAGGCGGTGCTGGAATCGCTCCTCATCAACCACCCGCTCGACTGCCCCATCTGCGACCAGGCCGGCGAGTGCAAGTTGCAGGAATACTCCGTCGAGCACGGTCAGGCGCAGAGCCGCTTCGTCGAGGCGAAGGTCCACAAGCCCAAGGCGGTGGACCTCGGTCCGCGCATCGTGCTCGACGACGAGCGTTGCGTGCTCTGCACCCGCTGCATCCGTTTCACGAAGGACATCGCCGGCGACGACGCGCTGGGCATCGTGAATCGCGGCAGCTACAACACCATCGCCGCGTGGGCCGAGGGCAAGTTCGACAACAACTACACGCTCAACACCGTGGACATCTGTCCGGTGGGCGCGCTCACATCGAAGGACTTCCGCTTCCAGATGCGCGTGTGGTTCATGAAGGAGACCAAGTCCCTCTGCACGAGCTGCGGCACCGGCTGCAACATCGTCGTCGGCTCGCGCGAGGAGAAGGTCTATCGCTACGAGCCGCGCCAGAACGACGCGGTGAACTCGACGTGGATGTGCGACTCGGGCCGCTTGAACTACAAGTGGATTGGCCGCGCGGACCGACTCCAGAAATGTGGAATGCGGATTGCGGAACGCGGAATGTTGGAAGTCGCGTGGCCGACCGCGCTCAAGGCCATCTCTGCCAAGCTCGCCTCCGCTCCGAGCGGGAGCGTGGCCATTGTCGCCAGTGCGCGACAGACAACCGAGGAACTTTTCCTCCTCGCCAAGCTCGCGAAGAAGTTCAACGCGCTGACCGACTCCGTCGCCCGCAACGCCGAAGGCGACAAGCTGCTCGTCAACGCGGACAAGAACCCGAACTCCAACGGCGCGCGGCTCACGGGCATCGCCGGCCCGCAGCTCGGTGCGAACCTCGCGAAGATTTCCGACGGCCTCCGCAGCGGCGGCATCCGCACGCTCATCGTCTTCGGCGAGGACGTGACCAAGCACGGCATCGGCGCGGACCTGCTCGCGAAGCTCGACACGCTCATCGTCAGCGACATCCTCCCGAGCGCGACGACCGCCGCCGCACACTTCGTCCTGCCCGGCTGCGCGCACCTCGAGAAGCGCGGCACGTTCGTGAACGTGAAAGGCCGCGTGCAGAAGTTCATGAAGGCCGTCGAGGCTCCCGGCGACGCCCGGCCCGAGTGGGAGTTCCTGCACGAACTGGTGCACAACGTCACCGGCCAGAACGGCTTCTCGACCATTGAAGGGCTGTTCAACGAGATGGCACGCGAAGTCCCCGGCTTCGCGGGGCTGGAATGGGCGAAACTCGGCGACACGGGTGTGACGGTGCAAATCTAGTTTTCCATGGCCTGGCTTGATTCATTGAGTCCGCAGACGCAGTTCGTGTTCTTCACGCTGCTGAAGATTGCGTGCGTGCTGGGGCCGCTGCTGACGCTTGTCGCCTACGCGGTGCTCGCGGAGCGCAAGGTCTCGGCCCTCATCCAAGACCGCGTGGGGCCGAACCGAGTGAACCTCCCGCTCATCGGCAGCATCCCGGTCATCGGGCCGTTCCTCACGAAGCTCGGCTTCTGGCATCCGCTCGTGGACGGCGTGAAGAGCTTCATCAAGGAGGACTTCACCCCCGCGCATGTGCGGAAGATTTACTTCTGGCTCGCGCCCGCCATCGCGCTCGTGCCGGCGTTCCTCGTCGTGGCAGTAATTCCGTTCGGCTCCACGCTCGGCGCGCAGAAGATGGTCATCGCGGACCTCAACGTGGGCATCCTCTACACCTTCGGCATCGTGTCGCTCGGCGTCTATGGCATCGTGCTGGCGGGCTACGCGGCGAACTCGAAGTTCCCCTTCCTCGGCGGCATCCGCGCCAGCGCGCAGATGATTTCCTACGAAATCGCGATGGGCATGAGCGTCATCCCGGTCTTCCTCGTCGTGGGCGACTTGAACCTCGGCAAAATCATCGAGCACCAGGCGCAGAACGGCTGGAACGCCTTCCCGGTCTTCGGCGGCGGCTTCAGCGCGCAGTCGCTCCTACTCATCCCGTGCGGCGTCATCTCCTTCGTCATCTTCTTCATCTCCGCCCTCGCGGAAACGAACCGTTTGCCCTTCGACATGGCGGAGTCTGAGTCCGAGTTGGTCAGCGGCTACCACACGGAATACAGCTCGATGAAGTTCGGCATGTTCTTCATCGGCGAATACGCGAACATGTTCGCCGGTGCGGCGATGATGACCACGCTGTTCCTCGGTGGCTGGACGCTACCCTTCCTCGGCCTCGACGTTCCGCCAGCGGACGGCGAGTGGTTCAAGGGCCTGCTGCACATCGGCATCTTCATGGGGAAGATGCTCGCGTTCATGTTCATCTTCATGTGGATTCGCTGGATGCTCCCGCGCTTCCGCTACGACCAGTTGATGGACCTCGGCTGGCGGCGGATGATTCCGCTGGCCTTGGCGAACATCATCTTAACCGCCGCCGTGCTGGCCCTGACGAACCGTTGACCGACGCGCGACCATGATTGTCAAACGCAACGAACTGACTTGGTTTGAGCGGCTGTATCTGCCGGCCCTCATTGGCGGGCTGAAGGTCACCACGCGCCATTTCCTCAACACCCTCACCACCAAGACGCCCGTCACGCAGCAGTATCCCGAGGAGCCGACGCGCGTGCTGCCCGGCTACCGCGGCGCGCCGTATCTCGTGCGCGACCAGGACGGCGCGACCAAGTGCGTCTCCTGCCAGCTCTGCGAGTTCGTCTGCCCGCCCAAGGCCATCCGCATCACGCCGCCCGGCCCGACCGGCCAGCCCGCCGACCGCACCAACGCTGAGAAGATGCCCGAGGAGTTCGAAATCAACATGCTCCGCTGCATCTTCTGCGGCCTGTGCCAGGAGGTCTGCCCGGAGGAGGCCATCTTCCTGAAGAGCGACTTCTCGCTCACCGGCCTCGCGCGCAGCGAGATGATTTACGACAAGGAGAAGCTCCTCGCCCTCGGTGGCACGCACCCCGGCATCCAGAAGTGGAAGCACAAGCTGGACGAGGCGAAGGAGCAGGAAACCTTTCCGGTGAAGGCATAGCACGTCATGGCTGCATACTCCCTCAACGAAGAACAGAAACGCCGCGCGATAGAGGTGGCGAGGGCATTTCTTTCTGCCCCGAAAGTAGCTGAGGGGAAAACCCCTGTGGAGCTGGACATCGAACTAGACGCAAACCGGGTGAGACTAATCGAGACCCAGCTCAAGGCGCTCCTAGGAAAGTATCTTGCAGGTCAGCTCCCGCTCGCCGAGTTCAAATCGTCGGTGGACCGCATCAACAAGCGGAACGAGTTCTGGGGCTTCAACGGCCCCAAAGGGCAAATGTTCTTCAACATGGTCGTTAAGAATGCGAACGACCAGTCGGAGTGTGACCGAGAGTTGAAGTCGGCGCTTGCGGTGCCAGCCAACGAGCAACTCGCGTCCAGTCGCATCAAAACCTTCCAGACCTTCGTGAAGCGGCTCGGGGACGACTGGGTGAGCGGTGGCAAAACTCGCTATGGAGCGCCGAAGCCCGGAAGCATCCCCTTCTTTCTGTCCTACTTCTGGCAAATCCAAAACCGGGACATCTGGCCGGTTTACTACACGAACGCGGTGCAGACGCTGATGGACCTCAACATCTGGCAGCCGACAGATGACCTCGCGGAGGACTACCTGACTTTCAAGCAGGTTTTTGAGGTGCTGGCTCAACTCTTTGCCGAGACATTCAAGCGCCCCTTCAGCCACTACGATGTCGAACACATCTTTTGGTTTAAGGGAAACAACCCCTACGAAACGCCTGAAGTAAAACCGACAGACGAGAAGGCGGTGTCCGCACAACCTTCAAGCGCCGGGCCAATTTCTGTGGAAGGGGACCGCCTCCCAGAGAGCTATGTCCCGCCGATAATTGCAATCTTGCCGGCGATGGCGTGGCACGAGGAGAAGCTGGTCGAGGCGGCGAAGCGTTCAGGGACAAGCTTGGAGCGAGCTTTTGAGAAGAACATTGATGCTGCCTTCACGATGCTGGGCTACGAAACGAAGCTTCTAGGGCAGGGCCAAGGCCGCGTGCCGGATGGCCGGGCACTCGCGCACGATGAGAACTACCTCATTCTGTGGGATGGAAAGGTTCGGGCGAACTCCTACAGTCTGGGCACGGACGACCGAACCATCCGGGAATACATCACCACGCAGAGCCGCGAGTTGAACCGCTTCAGAAACATCTACTACGTGATAGTCTCAAGCACCTTCACCGACGATTACGACGACTCGATTGCCGCAATGAAGATGGAGACAGAGGTTAGCGAGGTCATCCTGCTTGAAGCGAAAGCTCTCACGGCAATCGTGGAGGCAAAGCTGCGTGCGCCGTTGCAACTTACATTGGGGCCTGACGGCATTCAGCAGCTTTTCACCCGTAGCGGAGTCCTAAACACTGAGAGGGTTCGCAAGTTTCTTGGATAGCATGACGATTCCAGACCTCCTCTTCTACCTCTTCGCCTTCCTGACGCTCCTCTTCGGCGCGCTGGTGGTGGCCAATCCGTTCAGCCGCAACCCGGTCACGAGCGCGATGTTCCTCGTGCTGACCATCTGCGCGATGGCCGGCCTCTTCGTGCTGCTCAACGCCTTCTTCCTCGCGGCGGTGCAAATCCTCGTTTATGCGGGCGCGGTGATGGTGCTCTTCCTCTTTGTCATCATGCTGCTCGACCTCAAGGAGGAGCAGCGCCGGAAAATCAACCTCTTCGGCGTCGTCACCGGCACGGGCGCGGTGCTGGGCTTGGGCTTCCTGCTCACGCGCACAATCTGGGGCGGCGACCTCAACCAAGCCGCTAACCCCCGCGTCATCGGCGACACCAAGGCGCTCGGCCTCGAACTGTTCACCAAGGGCCAGTTCCTCCTCCCCTTTGAAATCGTCTCCGTCCTCCTGCTCGTGGCGATGGTCGGGGTAATCCTCCTCAGTAAGAAGGAATTGAAATAAACGCAAAGGCGCAAAGCCGCCAAGACGCAATGAACTTGAAGCAACCAACTGAATTGAAGTGTGAGCTGGTGCGAGCTTACTCCCAATGGCCTTCAATCGGCTCGCGTCTTTGCGTCTTTGCGTCCTTGCGTTAAATCTCATGACCGTCGGCCTCGAACACTACCTCACCGTCAGCGCGATGCTCTTCTGCCTCGGGCTGCTGGGCGTCATCCTGCGGCGCAACGTCCTCGTCATCTACATGTCGCTGGAGTTGATGCTCAACGCGGCCAACCTCGCGCTCGTCGCCTTCTCGCGCTTCAACGAAAACCTCACCGGCCAGATGATGGTCTTCTTCATCATCACCGTCGCGGCGGCGGAAGTCGCCGTCGGCCTCGCGCTCATCGTCGCCCTCTACCGCAAGCGCCAGTCCGCGCACGTGGAAGACCTGGCCTCGCTGAAACTCTGACATGGACCCCACTCTCAGCCCCGCCGGCATTGCCGCGCTGACGATTCTGCTCCTGCCGCTCGCGGCGGCCGTCGGCATCGCCTGTTTTTGGAAGAAGGATCAGGCGTTCAGCGCCCAGCTCTCCATCGGCGCGATTGCCCTTGGGTTCGTGTTAAGCCTCGGCATCTTCGCCCTCACCGGCGACCGCCCGGAGCAACTCACCTTCAACTGGCTCTCCGTCGGCGACCTGAAAATCTCCTTCGGCCTGCTGCTCGACCCGCTCTCCAAGCTCATGCTCCTCGTCGTCACCGGCGTCGGGCTGATGATTCACATCTACTCGCGCGGCTACCTGCACGGCGACCGCTCGTTCAGCCGCTACTTCGCCAGCCTGAGCCTCTTCACGTTCTCGATGCTCGGCATCGTGCTCGCGAACAACCTCTTCATGATGTTCGTGTTTTGGGAACTGGTCGGCGTGAGCAGCTACCTGCTCATCGGCTTTTGGTTCGAGAAGAACTCCGCCGCCGACGCCGCGAAGAAGGCCTTCCTCACCAACCGCGTCGGCGACTTTGGCTTCATCCTCGGCATCATCCTCACGTGGCTCGCGCTCGGCTCGGTGAACTTCACAGAGCTGGCGACGACACTCGACGGCAAGGCGTATCCCTTCGCCAGCCTGACCGAACCGCTCGGCAAAATCGCCGGTGGCACGCACTGGTGGGCCGTCCACCCGAACGTCCTCGCCACGCTCGTCGGCCTGCTGCTCTTCATGGGCGCGATGGGCTAGT
>SXTU01000203.1 GCA_005791875.1 Verrucomicrobiales bacterium | reverse complement strand
GGCCGAGGTGATGACGCGCAACCCGATTTGCATCCGCGATGAAGCGCTGGCCGCCGAGGCGTTGAAGATTTTCAACGAGCGGAACATCGACGACCTCATCGTCGTGAACGCCAAGCGCGAGCCGGTCGGCCTCGTGGACTCGCAGGATCTGCCGAAGCTGAAGCTGATGTAAGGCGCGATCAGTCGCCACCACAGCCGCCGCCTCCGCCTCCGCCTCCGCAACCACCGCCTCCGCTACAGCCGCCACTGCCGCCACAACCGCTGCTGCTGTTCCCGCCGGGCGGCGCGAGGCGCTTTTGCATCTCCGAGTAGGCGGTGCCTTCGAGCAGGGCGAGGCCGAAGACCCCGAGCGCGAGGGGCGTGAGCACGCCGGTCGGGCTTGCTGAGGCGCTCTGCGCGGAGTTGCGCAAGTCGCCGTGGACCACCTGCAACATTTCCACCGCCTGATCGCCCCGTTGACTGCGTCGCGGGCGGCGGAGAAACGCGACCAGCGCCACCAGCAAGCTGGCAATGCACAGGAACACAAGGATGCCGAAGGGCTTGTCACGTCCCAGACCGACACAGATTTTCACCGTGCCCAGCGCCGGCACGACCAGCGCGAGGCACAGCGGTTGCAGGCGGACTTTCCACGCGAGGTCGTCGGGCACGAGAAAGCCATCGGCGCGGAGTTGCTGTTGCATCAGCTCCACTGCGTTCGCCATTTGGGCGCGGAGTTCCTTGAGCTTCATGCCCTGCGACCGGCCCACCGCGTCGCAGATGCCGCGCTCGAACGGGTGCGCGTTGGGTCCGAGTGGGTTCAGCGTGGCCAGCGGAGTGCCGGCGCTCTCGCCGACGGACAGGTGCCGGCTCGAAGCCAGGCTCGCAACCGCTGCGTTGACCGCCAGCACCGGCCCACCGGTGAGGCACGCGATGACGTAAGGGTCGGCCGGCAGTTCAGGCGGCTTCGGCGTGGTCGCCGGCAGCGCGAGGGCCTTGCGCCTGCGCCAAGCGAGGAAGAAACCGACCACCGCAGTGGGCACGAAGAACATGAGGAAGTCCGGGCCAGGCCAGTCGAAGACGTTCAGCGAGGCGAAGGAGCGGACGCAACCCGTGGCGAGCGCGACGGTCACCACGAGCGCGGCGAGACCGAGGCGTGGGAGCGTGAGCCAGCGCGGTTTGGGGATCACCCAGTGGTCGAGCGTGTTCACGCGGCGCGCGTGCGCGGGGTCGTGGAAGCGCGTAGCTACATCGGGCCAGATGTCGCGCGGCGGCATTTCCGCGAACGCCCGCACGTAGCTGGCGAGCGTCTGCGTGTAGAGCTGGCGGAACTTCACCCCTTCCGCTGCCCCGCCCTGCGTCGGATGGTGGTGCAACGGGCGTTGCAGCACTTCGCCGCAGAAGTGCTTCCAGTAGGACTCGGTGTAGGTGAGGTGGAGATGCCACGCTTGGTCCACGTCCTCGGAGGGACACGCGATGTGTGGCGCGGTCAGGGCGAGGAAGACGAAGCGCTTGTATTCGGTCACGACCCGGCGCGCGTGCGCGAGCGTCCACCCGTTCTCGTGCGCCAGGCGGGCAGTGAAGGGGAACGATGCGTGCGGAGCGTCGAGGTTAAAGGCCTCCAACCGGGCCAGGAGTTCGGCATGGTGAGTGTTCATGCGTTCTGCCTTTCCGCTGCGAGCGTAGTGGCGCGGGCCGGACCGCACAAGGTGGCAAGTGCCGGTTCACACAATTGTAACATGCGCCGTGCGCTGTCCGGCCCGGCGACGCGCCGGTCGCTCATACAAGGGCGAAGGGCCGCTTATACTTCTTCCGGTGCGTTGACGGTTGTCTCGCCGGGGCGCTTAATCTGCGTCCGTTGGAAAAGCGGCTGTGTCAGCCGTCCCTGCAATGAACATCGTTGACCGCATCTGGAACTCCTCCCTCGGGAAGAAATACCTCATGGCCCTGACTGGTGGGGCTTTGTTCGTGTTTCTCATCGGGCATCTCGTGGGCAATCTGCAAGTCTTCGGCCCGCCGGAGCTGATCAACGGCTACGCGCACTTCCTGAAGAGCAAGCCGCTGCTGCTCTGGGGCGCGCGGCTCGGCCTGCTGGCGTGCGTGGCGCTGCACATCGCGTCCGCCGTGACGCTGGCGCAGCTCAACGCCGCCGCGCGCCCGCAGCCCTACGCCACGCCCGGCGCTTACGGTGCAAGCAAGGCGTCGCAATACATGCTGCCCACGGGCATCGTGATAGCTTCGTTTATCGTGTATCACCTCGCGCACTTCACGGCGCTGCTGCCGGGCGTCAATGGAGTCGGCGATTTCTCCAAGCTCACTACCACGCTGCACGGCGAGACGGTGCCGGATGTTTACGCGATGATGGTGCTGGGCTTGCAGGTCAAGTGGGTCTGCGCGTTCTACCTCGTCGCGCAGGCGCTGCTCTTCATGCATCTCAGCCACGGCTTGGCGGCGATGTTCCAATCGCTCGGCTTCCGCGACCACGTCTGGTGGCCGCGCATCGAGTGTTTTGCGAAGGCGGCGAGCATCGCGCTGCTCATTGGCTACAGCATCATCCCGGTGGCAATTTGCCTGAAGCTCGTCGGCAGCGACTACGTGGAGCGGAAGAAATACGACTTGAAGGCCGCCAACCCACAGCCTGCGCCCGCGTTCGTTGCGGCGCAGGGAAAGGAGGCCAAGTAACATGGCTACGCTGAATTCCAACATCCCGTCCGGTCCGCTCGCGGAGAAGTGGGAGCACCACAAGTTCTACACCAAGCTCATCAACCCGGCGAACAAGCGGAAATACAAAATCATCGTCGTCGGCGCGGGGCTGGCCGGTGCGTCAGCGTCCGCCACGCTCGCGGAGCTGGGCTACGAGGTGCACAACTTTGTCTTCCACGATTCGCCCCGGCGCGCTCACTCGGTTGCGGCGCAGGGCGGCATCAACGCGGCCAAGAATTATCAGAACGACGGCGACTCCGTGCATCGCCTCTTCTACGACACCATCAAGGGCGGCGACTTCCGCGCGCGCGAGGCAAACGTGCATCGGCTCGCCGAGGTGTCGGTCAACATCATTGACCAGTGCGCGGCGCAGGGCGTGCCGTTCGCCCGCGAATACGGCGGCGTGCTCGACAACCTTTCCTTCGGCGGCGCGCAGGTTTCGCGCACCTTCTACGCGCGCGGGCAGACGGGGCAGCAGTTGCTCCTCGGTGCTTACTCGGCACTGAACCGCAACATCGCCAACGGCGGCGTGAAGTCCTACACGCACGCCGAGATGCTCGACCTTGTCGTCGTGGACGGCCACGCGAAGGGTATCATCGTCCGCAACCTCCAGACCGGTGAAATCACCCGCCACAACGGCGACGCGGTCGTGCTCGCAACGGGCGGCTACGGGAACGTTTACAACCTCTCGACCTACGCGCGCGGCGCGAATGTCACGGCGGGCTGGCGCGCCTACAAGCGCGGCGCGTGCTTCGGCAATCCGTGCTACACGCAGATTCACCCGACGTGCATTCCGGTCAGCGGCGACTACCAATCGAAGCTCACGCTGATGTCAGAATCGCTCCGCAACGACGGCCGCGTCTGGGTGCCGAAGCGCAAGGAAGACTGCGGCAAGAAGCCGGCGGACATCGCCGAGGGCGACCGCGATTACTACTTGGAGCGGATGTATTCCGCGTTCGGAAATTTGGCTCCCCGCGACATCGCGTCGCGCGCGGCCAAGACCGTTTGCGATGAAGGGCGCGGCGTCGGCGAGACGGGGCTGGGTGTCTACTTAGACTTCTCCGCTGCCATCCAACGGCTCGGCGAGAGCAAGGTGCGCGAGCGTTACGGCAACCTCTTCGCGATGTATCAGGAAATCACGAACGAGAACGCCTACCAGACGCCGATGCGGATTTACCCGGCGGTCCATTACACGATGGGCGGCCTGTGGGTGGACTACAACCTCATGAGCAACGTCCCCGGCCTGTTCGTGCTGGGCGAGGCGAACTTCTCCGACCACGGCGCGAACCGTCTCGGCGCGAGCGCGCTGATGCAGGGCTTGAGCGACGGTTACTTCGTCCTGCCCGCGACCATTTCCGGCTACCTCGCTGGGCAGAATCCCGGCAAGCGCCCGACGACGGACACCGGGTCGTTCAAGGAAGCCGAGGAGAACGTCCAGACGCTCACGAAGCGGATGCTCGGCAACAAAGGCAAGCGCACGCCCAACAGCTTCCACAAGGAACTCGGCAAGCTCATGTGGGAACACTGCGGCATGGCGCGCAACGAGGCCAGCCTGCAAAAGGGCATCAAGGCCATCGGCGCGTTGCGCGAGGAGTATTGGAACAACGTCAGCGTGCTGGGCGAGTCGAACGATTGGAACCAGTCGCTTGAGCGTGCTGGGCGCATCGCGGACTTCATCGAGCTGGGCGAGCTGATGTGCCGCGACGCGCTGATGCGCGAGGAGAGCTGCGGCGGCCATTTCCGCGAGGAATATCAATACACGCCGGACGACCCCGAGACGAAGCAGGGCCTCGTGAACCCCGGCGACGTGAAGCGCCGCGACGACCAGTTCGCCTTCGTGGCCGGGTGGGAATACGCGGGGGCGGCGGACAAAGCGCCCATCCTGAACAAGGAGCCGCTTGTTTACGAAGAAGTGAAGATGAGCACGCGCTCCTACAAGTAAGCCACGGCCCTCAAAACATTTTCCGACGCATGAAAGTTACTTTGAAAGTCTGGCGGCAGAAGAACCGCAACTCCTCCGGATCGTTCAAGACCTACGAGTCACCCGAGCTGAACGGCAACATGTCGTTCCTCGAGATGCTCGATGTGGTCAACGAGCAGCTCGCCACGCGTGGCGAGGAGCCGATTGCCTTCGACCACGACTGCCGCGAGGGCATCTGCGGCACCTGCTCGCTGGTGATTGATGGCAAGCCGCACGGTCCGCACAAGGGCATCGCGACGTGCCAGACCTACATGAGGAGCTTCAAGGACGGCGATGAGATTGTCGTCGAGCCGTTCCGCGCAAAGGCCTTCCCGCTCATCAAGGACCTCGTCTGCGACCGCAAGTCCTTCGACCGCATCCAGCACGCCGGCGGCTTCATCACCGTCCGCACTGGCGCAGCTCCCGATGCGAACTCGATTCCCGTGCCGAAGCCCGACGCCGACCTAGCGATGGACGCCGCGCAGTGCATCGGCTGCGGTGCGTGCGTGGCCGCGTGCAAGAACGCCAGCGCGATGCTCTTCGTCGCCGCCAAGATTTCCCACCTCGGCCTCATGCCCCAAGGCCAACCCGAGCGCTACAAGCGCGCGAAGGCGATGGTGGACCAGATGGACGAAGAAGGCTTCGGCGCCTGCACCGTGACCGGCTCGTGCGAGGCAGTCTGCCCGAAGGAAATCTCCCTCGACTTCATCGCCCGCATGAACCGCGACTACGGCGTGGCCCTGCTCAGGGGTGATCCGAAAACTATCAAGGGCGGAGGCGCGGGCTAGCGGAAGCCCTTTAACTTTCCCTATTCGCAATCTTTGGGTTGCGCGTTTAATACCTGGAACAAGCTGCAGTTTGAAACTTGCGACTAAACCGCCACCATCGTCTTCGCACGCTTACGCATCTCCTCGATAAGCGCCAGCGCCACGGGGGGCAGGTTCGGATGTCGTAGCACGGCGACAGTGATGGGCGTCACTCCTACCAGCGGTAGCGCGCGAAGGCGTTTGTCCAGCACCCTTCCGGGAATCGCCAGGGTCAGGCCGATTCCGAAGCCGCTGGCCGCGTAGGTTTCGACTAACTCCAGTGAGTTCACCTCCATGCCGGGTGGCCACACGACTCTCCGTTTGGCGAGATAATCCTGAAAGCGCTTCGTGATGGTTTCGTTCAGTGGCGGGCTGATCAATGTATGTTCGATGCGGTCGGACTTCAGCAACTCCTCCACGCTTCCGAGCTTCAATGCCTTTGGCACCAGCAGGATGATGGGCACCTGAAGGAGCGGCTCTGACTGCACGCCCAAGAGCGGCGTGCCATCAAGCACGGTGACGGCAAGATCCACTTCTTGATCAGCAAGCCACCGCTCGATCTGCGGTTGGACGCCTTCGCGCAGGAGCACTTTGAGCTTGGGAAACTTGGGCCGCAGCGTTTGCAGCATTTCCGGGAGATGGTCGCGCAGGACAATGGTGGCCGCAGCGAGGCGGACGACTTGTGTCGCACCACCGCGAACCTTTTCCTCGACCACTTCGAGGCCGTCGAAGAACGGCTTGATGAAGGCGAACAGTTCCTCGCCCGCACGGGTGAGTGCGAACGGGCGTCGCTGGAAGAGCGGGCCGCCGAGGTAATCCTCCAGCGCGAGAATCTGCCCGCTGATGGCCGGCTGTTGGATGCCGTAGGGCATGTTGCGCGCGGCGGCGCTGACACCTTGATGCTTGGCAACGTAGTAGAACAGTTCGAGGTGATGGATGTTCAGCATGGCGTGGAGTGGTCGCGCAGAGTTGAACGCAAGCCCGCCCGCCGAGCAAGTATTCAGTAGCCAGTGTTCAGTGTTCAGCGGGCCGCCCGCCGGGCACGACTGAACACTGACCACCGCTTACTGAACACTTTCCGCCGCCCCGCTACTTCACCCGCACCAGCAGCCACGGGAGCAACTCGCTCGTGGCGATGCGTTCCTGCTTGCCATCGTCGCGGTGGCGGATGGTGACGGTGTCCTTTACGCCGGCCTGCGGACCGTCCTTGATGCCCTCGAAAGTCTCGAAATCCACCGTCACGCAGAACGGCGTGCCAGCCTCGTCCTGCCGCGCGTAGCGCCGGCCGATGGACCCGGCTTCGTCGTGGAAGGCCATCATGTGCCCGCGCAACGACTCGAAAATCGCCCGCGCCTTCGCGGCCAGTTCGGGCTTGTTCTTGAGCAGCGGCAGCACGGCCACCTTGATGGGGGCCACGCGCGGATGGAATCTTAGCACCACGCGCGTCTCGCTCTTGCCCTTCGCGTCGGTCTCGGTGACTTCGGTGAAGGCGTTCGCCAGCAGCGCGAGGATGAGGCGGTCCACGCCGGCGGACGGCTCGATGACGTGGGGGATGTATTGGCCCTTCGCGAGACCGTCGGCGTCTTCCTGCGCGGCGGCTCCGGCCTCGGCGGCGGACACGCCCATCTTGGTGAGATACTTGAGCCGGGCCGCGTAGTAGCGGTCCTTCAGCTCGGTCTGCTTCTGGGGCGGCAGCTTGCCGAAGGCCGTGCGCAACTCCTCGTCGAAGATGCCCATCGCCTTGCCGGAGCAGCGCTCGTGCTGCGAGAGGTCGAAGTCGCTGCGGGCCGCGATGCCCTCCAGCTCCTGCGTGCCAAAGGGGAACTTGAAGAGAATGTCCACGCAGGCGCGGGCGTAGTGCGCCAGCTCCTCGGGCTTCTGCCAATACTCCTCCAGCGTCGTGCGCGGCAGGCCGATGCCCTCGTAGAACTTGATGCGCTCCTCGACCCAATACTGGTGCCAGAGCTGCCAGCCCCAGTTGGGCTGCGGCTCGCCGGGATGGCCCTTGGCCGCAGGCGTGGCGACCGCGGCGGTGACGGCCTCGACCGCCTCGTCCGGCTTGATGAAGAACTCCCGCTCCATCTGCTCGAACTCGCGCGAGCGGAAGGTGTAGTTGCGGGGCGTGACCTCGTTGCGGAACGCCTTGCCCATCTGTGCCACGCCGAAGGGCACCTTCTGCCGGGACGTTTCGTGGACGTTCTTGAACTGCGCGAAGATAGCCTGCGCCGTCTCGGGGCGAAGATAAGCCACATCCGCCTCCGTGGCTGTGGGGCCGACGTAGGTCTTGAACATCAGGTTGAAGGGGACGGGCGGAGTCAGGAGAGAGCCGTTCTCGGGGTTGAAACGTTGGGAGTTTTCTACCTTCGCCACGGTTTCGCCGATCAGTTCGACTGTTTGGAGGCCGCGCTGCGCATAGAATTGCGCCGCTGTCTTACGGGCACTCTCAGGGGGCTTGCCAGCGGCCAGTAGCACAGCATAGGGCTCCACCACTTCCTTGCCAGTGGCCGTGTCTTTCGCGCCCGCGTAATGGTAGGCATTCCCGGACTGGAACTCGATTTGATCAGCGCGAAACCGCTTCTTCGTCAGCAAGCAGTCGCACATCGGGTCGCTGAAGGTGTCTACATGCCCGGACGCCCGCCAGATGGCTGGGTGCATGATGATGGTGGCCTCGAGGCCGACCACGTCGTCGCGCATGCGCGTCATGGTGGACCACCACAGCTCCTTCACATTGCGCTTCAGCTCTGCGCCGAGCGGACCGTAGTCCCAAAAGCCTTGGATGCCGCCGTAGATCTCCGAGGATTGAAAAATGAACCCGCGCCGCTTGCACAGCGACGTGATTTTCTCCATCAGCACATTTTCTTTCGGCTCGGCCATAGGGCGCGGAGTGTTGGAAAGCAGCGTGGCAAAGTCAAGGAAGGCAGGGGCAAACGCCCGGGCCTGTAGCGGCGCTCTGCGAGCGCCGTCGGGGGTCACAGACTGCCTCTACAGTGAGAACGCGCCTCTATCTTCGAACGCATCGCCTTGCTACGCTCGCCCCATGAAAGCTGTCTACATCAACGCGCCCGGCCCGGCGGACACACTCATCTTCGGGGGTCTCCCGCAGCCGCAGGCCCGCGTGGGGGAAGTGCTCGTCCGCGTTCGCGCTGTCGCCGTCAACCCGATCGACACCTACATCCGCGCCGGGATGGTGAAGGTGAACCTCCCGCTGCCGTTCATCGTGGGCTGCGATCTCGCGGGCGTCGTCGAGGCGTGCGGCACGGAGGCGAAGCGCTTCAAGGCCGGCGACCGCGTGTGGTGCTCGAACCAAGGCTTGGCCGGTCGGCAAGGAACCTTTGCCGAGTTCGCGTGCGTCGAGGAGCGCTGGCTGAATGCCACTCCCGCCAACGTGCGCGACGAGGACGCCGCCGCCGTCTCGCTCGTGGGTATCACGGCGCACTTGGGTCTCTTCGCGAAAGCGCGGCTTCAGGCGGGCGAGACAATCTTTATCAACGGCGGGGCAGGGGGCGTCGGCTCGATGGTCGTGCAACTCGCCAAGGCGGCGGGCGCACGCGTGGTCGCCACCGCTGGCAGCGACGAGCGTGTGGCGAAGGCGCGTTCCTTCGGCGCGGACCTCGCGCTGAACCACCGCACGCAGGACGTGGCCGCCGCCGTGAAGGAGTTCGCGCCTGCCGGGGTGAACGTGTTTTGGGAGACGCAGCGCGAGCCGGACTTTGACAAGGCGGTGCTGCTGCTCGCGCTGCGCGGGCGATTCGTGCTGATGGCGGGGCGCGAAGCGCGGCCAGTGTTTCCGGTCGGGCCGTTCTACGTGAAGGACTGCTCGCTGCACGGCTTCGCGATGTTCAACGCCACCGCAGACGAGCAGCGCGGGTGCGCCGACGATCTGAACCGCTGGCTTGCCGAGGGCAAGGTGCGCGCAAACATTGATCGCGTGCTGCCGCTGTCCGAGGCCGCCGCCGCGCATCGCTTGCAGGAGGAGAGCACCTTGCAGAAGTCCGGCGCGCTCGCAGGCAAGATCGTGCTGAAGCCGTAAAGGAGTTGTAGCGGCGCTCTGTGAGCGCCGGTTACGCCGGTCGGCGGTCACAGACCGCCGCTACAGATTCCGTTTGGCATTCCGCCGCGTTGACTTAGCTTCCCCGCCGACATGGCTGTTGTGAAGAACCCCGCGCTCGCTGCGTTCTGCGCTTTCCTCGCTCCTGAGCTGGTGCTGGCGCAAGTGCTCGTGCGGCGGCTGGCGGTGGGCTTTGACCTGTGCCATGTGAGCGACCGCGCTACTGCGCCGGAAAGTCTGCGGGCTGTGGTGGTCAGTGAGTTGCGCGCCTTGGCGAACCACACAACGGGCGGCGAGTTCCGCCCCATCAAGGCCGCGCCGAACTTGCGCGCGGGCTGGCGGTGCGTGGCGGCGAACGAGGCGGAGTTGGAGTCAGCGTTGAGCCAGCTTTATCCCGGGGTCGTGGCCGACTGGTTCGCTGCGCAGCAGCCCGCGCCGCCGGTCTCGCACTACCGCGACTTCACCGCGCGGCAGACCGGGATGTATCGCATCACCACGATGCTGACCGATGCTCAAGCTGGCCAGATGATCCGCGCCTGCTGCGATGCGCGCTTCTGTTTGAAGCGCCGCCTCTGGACGGTGGACGGCCTCGCGCCGGATGCGGCGGCATCGAAGAGCCTCCTCCCGTGCCTGGAACCATGCGCGATCTTGATGGAGTTCGCGCGCAAGGCGGTGCGCATTGAGCAGGAGGAGAACAAGCCCACGCTCACGCTGGGACCATCGGAAGTTGCCTCCCTTCTCGCGTCGCTCGAAACCGCGCTCGCTCATCCACCCGCAGGCCAGCGCGAAGCCGACTTGTCCGCTGCCGACAACCCGCGTCGGCTGCAACTGCTGCGCGAGAAGCTTCAGGGTTTTGCCCCAGTTGCACCGACCACTGCTCAGGAATAACCCTTCAGTCAACACGTCCAAGCCACATGAAACGAACCGTCCTCCGCGTCCTCGCCTCCGCTCTGCTGCTCGCCGCTGTGGCCAGCGGCCCAGCCCGTGCCCAGACTCCCACCGACGCTGACACGCTGCTGCAGCGGTTGCAGAAGGCGGCCGAACCCCCCGCCCCCCCCGCTGAATGGCAGGGCCGCATCCCGACGCCGACGGAGCTGGCCGCGTTCCGCGTCCTGCAGGCCCAGGCTGCCATCGGCGCCGCGGACATCGCCGGCGAGTTCACCACGCGTTTCCCCACGCACGCCAAGGCTTCCGAGACGCGCGAGCAGCGGCACCAGCTCCTCTCGAATGCCGTGCGTCGCGGCGACACTTCACGACTGGCCCAACTGGAGAAGGTGGAGACGGAAATCCTCGCCGACCCCAAGCAGTCGTCAGAAGAAAGGTTCCGCCTCCGGATGCAAGGCGTGGATCGCAATGCCGGCTTGAAGCAGGCCGAGGGCATGGACGCAATGCTCGCCGAGTTCGAGAAGGGCGCGCGTGCCTTGCAGAAGGAGTTCCCCGGGCGGAAGGAAGTTTTCGAGATGCTCTACGCCGTGGCGATGCGCTCGGATGGCGCGAAGGCGACGGCGATTGCAAGGGAGATTGCCGCCAGCACCGCCGATCCGCAGGTGAAGGAGGCCGCAGCCGCGCTGCTCAAGAAAACCGAGCGAGTGGGCAAGCCGCTGGGGATTAAGTTCACCGCCGTGGACGGGCGCAAAGTCGAACTCTCGAAGATGAAGGGCAAGGTCGTGCTCATTGATTTCTGGGCCACCTGGTGCGGGCCGTGCGTCGCGGAGATCCCGAAGATCAAGGCCGCCTACGAGAAGCTGAACCCCAAGGGTTTTGAGATCATCGGCATCAGCCTCGACGAGGAGAAGGACGCGCTGCTCGCCCTCGTGAAGCAGAAGCAGATGCCGTGGCCGCAGTTCTTCGAGGACAAGGGCGAGAACCGTTTCGCCAAGGAGTTCGAGATCTCGTCCATACCTGTCCTGTGGCTCGTGGACAAGCAGGGCAACCTCGTGGACATGAACGCGCGCGAGGGGTTGGAGAAGAAGGTGGAGAAGCTGCTGGCGGAGAAGTGAGGGCGGGGAAGTGATTAGTGCTTAGTCTGGGAATCGTTGCGCACTCCCTACTCATCACTAATTACTTCTCCGGCCCGCCTTTCCCCTTCTCAACTTCCCCGCCCCTGTCCACCCTCTGGCATGGACTCACTACTTTTCCCTGGCGGGAAGTTTCTCGGCATCGAGTGGCACGTCTGGAAAGCCGTCGGCTGGCTCGGCAACGCCGTGTTCTTCTCGCGCTTCGTCGTCCAGTGGTATGCCACCGAGAAACGCAAACAAGTCGTCGTGCCCTCGGCCTTCTGGTGGCTCAGTCTCACCGGCTCGCTGCTGCTGCTGGCCTACGCGCTCTTCCACCAGAAGGACTCCGTCTTCATCTTCGCCTACGCCTTCACTTGGATTCCCTACATCCGCAACCTCATCATCCACCGCCGCCACAAGCACGCGCACGTCCTCTGTCCCTCGTGTCGCCTAAACTGCCCGCCGCAGTCAAATTACTGTTCGGATTGCGGCACGCCGCTGGTCTTGGCAAAGGCGGCCGACCAACCCGGGACGGTCTGACGCTTCCAAGAAAAAAGGCCCCGCAGGGCTTCACACCCTGCGGGGTTTGCTCTGTCGGGACTCCGCGCGGAATCGACTTACGCGCCGGAGACGGGCGCCGTCCCGGTGGAGGATCCCCTTGCGCGGTCCGACCGGCGGACGTAGCCGCACTGGTTCAGGAGCGGTGAATCCTCGCCATACTCCGGGGTGCAGAGCACTCCGTAGTAAAAGCGGCGGTTCAGCGTGCCTAACGCCAGGAGCAGGTCGTCCCGTTGAGCGCGCCACCCGGCCAGTTCAGCCTCGTTGGTGAGGATTTGCTCCTCCCGTTGCGAGACCTCGGCCAGTGCCGCTGCGTGGGCGTGGTAATCCACACCTCCGAAGCTGGCGCCACTCAAGGGCAACCAACCCGCCTGAATCTGGCGGGCCGTCTCCTTCATATATTGGTATGACATAGTCAGTTTCAATAACACTGCGTTGGTGACACTCCGGGCAGAACGGAATGGCGTTACTGAGCAACTCGACCGCTTGGCCGCAATTGCCTCTGCTCTAGTATTTAGTCTGGAGCGGCAACTTTTTTTGCGGCGGAGACGATTTTCTTTTCGGCAGGGCCGTTGCCTCCCTGGGCGGAGGGGTTGCTGAGGTCGGCGGAAGCGATTTCCCGACTGGCGGAGACCGTTGCCTCTCCGGCGGCGGCGTTCCGATGCTCGGCAAGGGCGTTGCCGTGGCTCGTCCGCACGGACGAGCCAAATTGGGTAGCCGCTCTGCGCGCGACCTCCGACTATGGCAGCGGCACGGCGCGGTAGTAGCGCTGGGTGCGTCCTGCCGAGTTGGGGTCAATCACGAGGAACGGGCTATAAGGGAGTGCCACGTTCGTGAGGACCAGCCAATTTGTCGTCCCGACTGTGACGACGTCCGCGTAATCCACTCGATACTGCTGACCTACCGAGCCAGCGAGAACCGTGGCGGCGATGAACTTCAAGTCCCCGTAGAAATACACGTCAGCGGCCGGGCTCGTGGCGGTGCCGGATGCATTTGTGATTACGACTCGGTAAGCTCCAGCATTCGTGGCGGTGAGATTGCTGAGGGCGAGGGTGGGGCTATTTGCACCGGGAAGGTTCACCCCGTTGAACTGCCATTGGTAGAAGAGCGGTGCCGAACCGCTCACCGTCACGCCCAAAGTCAACGCGCTGCCCTGGGTGAACGATTGTCCGGTCGGCGCAGCGGAGATGACAGGTGCGCTGCCGGTGACTGTCAGCGACTGGCTCACGCTGCTGGCGGGCAGATACGTCGCGTTTCCGGCTTGGCTGGCGGTGATGGTGGTCGTGCCTGCGCCAGTGATGGTAACGGTGTTTCCGCTCACCGTCGCCACGGAAGGGTTGGAACTTGCGTAACTCACCGCCAATCCGCTGCTCGCACTCGCACCCAGCGCAAACGGCGCATCGCCCAGTTGCTTGGCTGGCAACGCTCCAAACGTAATGGTCTGCGCAAGCCGGTTTACCGTCAGCACCACCACGCTGCTGGTGACGCTGCCGGCGACGTTGGTGATAACCACGGAGTAGTTTCCCGCTTGGTTGGTCTGCACGTTACTCAAGCTCAACATGGCCGCCGTCTCGCCGGACAGATTCACACCTTCCTTCAGCCACTGGTAACTCAATGGCGCGGTGCCGGTGGCCGTGACCGTGAAGGTAGCGTTGCCACCAACATTGG
>SXTU01000202.1 GCA_005791875.1 Verrucomicrobiales bacterium | reverse complement strand
GTCAACAAGATGGACCGCATCGGTGCGAACTTTGAGAACGCGTTGAACGACATGCGCACCAAGCTGCGCGCGTATGCGTTCCCGATTTTCCTGCCTCTAGGGGCCGGACCGACCGAGGCCGAAGGCAAGATCGTGGTGGGCGGCTTTGAAGGCGTGATCGACGTGGTCAACCAGAAGGCCATCAACTGGGGTCCGACCGAGGCCAACGAGGGCTTGAACTACGACGTCACAGAAATCCCCGCCGAGCATCAGACCCGCGCGAAGGCCGCGCTCGCGGAATTGATTGACGCGGTCTCCAACAAGGACGACGAGATCGCGAACCTTGTGCTTGAGGAGAAGCCGATTGAACCCGCCGTGCTGAAGGCCGCCATCCGCCGGCTCACGTGCAAGATCGAGATCATCCCCGTCCTCTGCGGCTCCGCGTTCAAGAAAAAGGGCGTGCAGGTGCTGGTGGATGCCGTCGTGGATTATCTCCCGTCGCCGCTGGACATCCCTCCCGCCCAGGGCCACGAGCCGGGCACTGACACCGATGTGGCCGTGCCGACGGACGACAACCAGAAGTTCTGCTCTCTCGCGTTCAAGCTGTGGACCGACCCCTACGCGGGCAAGCTCGTGTTCTTCCGCGTGTATTCCGGCCAGCTCAAAAAAGGTGACACCATCTACAACCCGCGCACCCGCCGGCGCGAGCGCGTCAGCCGCCTGATGGTCATCCAGGGCAGCGAGCGCAAGGACATCAACGAGGTGTATGCCGGCGACATCGCGGCGCTGGTGGGCCTGCGCAACATCACGACGGGCGACACGCTCTGCAACGAGGACTTCGACGTGGCCCTGGAGCCGCCGACGTTCCCCGAGCCCGTCATCAGCATGGCCGTGGAGCCCAAGACCAAGCAGGACCGCGACAAGATGTCCGAGGGCCTGCAGCGGCTCTCGGAAGAAGACCCGACCTTCCACTGCTTCACGAACGAGGAGACCGGCCAGCGCATCATCGCGGGCATGGGCGAACTGCATTTGGAGATCATCATTGATCGCCTCAAGCGTGAATTCAAAGTCGAGGCCAACTCCGGCGCGCCGCAGATCGCCTACCGCGAGACCATCACCAAGGCCGCCGAGGGC
Organism: Verrucomicrobiales bacterium; assembly: GCA_005791875.1. GTDB lineage: Bacteria > Verrucomicrobiota > Verrucomicrobiia > Limisphaerales > SXTU01 > SXTU01. The sequence continues at coordinate 19,780 of SXTU01000202.1, read as the reverse complement.
GAGGGCAAGTTCATCCGCCAGTCCGGCGGTCGCGGTCAATACGGCCACGCCTGCATCACGATCGAGCCGAATGAGAAGGGCAAGGGCGTCGAGATCGAGAACAAGATCGTCGGTGGCACCATCCCGAAGGAATACGTCCCGGCAGTCATCAACGGCATCGAAGAGGCCTGCCGCACCGGCGTGTATGCCGGCTACCAGGTCATTGACATCAAGATCGCCGTGACCGACGGCTCGTTCCACGAGGTGGACTCCAACGAGCTTGCGTTCAAGATGGCCGGCATCTTCGCGATCAAGGACGCCTTCAAATCGGCCGGCCCGATCATCCTCGAGCCCATCATGAAGGTCGAAGTCACGACGCCTGACGAATATCAGGGCGACCTCCTCGGCGACATCAACCGACGCCGCGGCATCATCCACGGCGTGGACGCCAAGGCCGGCCAGACCGTCCTTAACGCGAATGTGCCGCTGGCCGAGATGTTCGGCTACGCCACTGCCATCCGCTCGCTCTCCAAGGGCCGCGCCAGCTACTCGATGGAGCCGCACACCTTTGAGCAGGTGCCGCAGCAGATCGCGCTGCAGATCCTCGAGACATCTGCGAAGAAGCCGGCCGCGCGCACGTAAGCGGACTCAGCTTCAGCGAAGCCCGCCGTCCGCAAGGACGGCGGGCTTTTTTTCTGGGCAGAGAGGCGCGCGCGAGTGGTAAACAGCCGCAGTCAATGCGTGACGCTACTGAGGAGTTGACCTGACTGCGCGTCGCATGAGCCGCCGTCTTGCTTCAGCCCGTCACTCTCCCTTTGGTGGACGCAGTTCCGGAATGATCTTCAACGCGTCACCGATCTTCTCCCCGAGCTCATGCTGTCCCTCCGCCTCAAGCTGCTCGAATCGTGGGTCAGATAAAATCGCCCCTTCCACTTTCGTCCCGGCATCCTTCAGCGCGCCGCTGAACGCCGCAACAAGCCGGTCATACTCGCCGAGCATGGCCCGTAATACTTCTTCCGAGCGCGACTCCCAGTAGCCGCCCTCGTTGTTGACTTGGATTTCCACGCCGAGTTCACGCCATATCGAGACGGCGTCCAGCACGCGACGATGCGTCGCAAGGAAATGGTTCCACCCGTGGCGCGCGGCGTATTGCGTCTTGCAAAAGCCGCGCCAATGCCAGCAGGGCACGCCGGGGAAGCGGCATAGCCCGAGCAGCACGGACTCGGAGTCCTCGCCCGGATCAAGTGAGAAAATCCAGCCGTGCTCCGGCGGCAGTGGACCTTTTGGCCAGTCCCCCGGGTCATGCTCCTCGCGGAAATACCAGTTGATCGGAAAATCTGATTCCAACTCGATGATCTCGATGATCTCACCAGCTCCGAGCGCGCACGCACGGGTGCGCGCCTGCTCCGTGAGCGCACGGCCTCGTTGTCGGTGAGTGTGATCGGAGCGCGGAGTCCGTAGTGGATCGAAAGACCCATAAAAATTGGTGTTGGGTTATGTCTGCGCGGATGCAAGCACGATCTGGCTCAGAATGCGATTCTGACCGCGACACAGGGCATCGCTGAGTTCAGGTTTTCGCAAGCAGCGGTTTCACGAGTAAAAGAGGCTAGAATCGCGGAACGAAACCGTCTTGGTGAAAAAAGATTTGAAAAAATGTTGCACTGAAAACGCGGACTGCTATTTTGCCCGCCCTTTCGTCGGGTGAACACGGCGAGGGTAAAACGAAAACACAGTGACGATCAGTCAAACAATTCGTGAATTGAAGAGCGTGCTGGGCCGACTCGCCGAGTCGGCAAGGGCACGCGAGAGCGCGACCGCCGGGCGCGCATAGGTTTTAAACTCTTGTTCTTTGTATGGCTGGACAACGCATTCGCATTCGCCTCAAGGCTTACGACCACCGGGTCATAGACCAGTCGGCCCACGACATCGTGGAGACGGTCAAGCGCTCCGGCGCCCGGGTCGCCGGCCCCATCCCACTTCCCACCCGCGTCGAGCGCCTCACGGTGCTCCGCTCTCCCCACGCCGACAAGAAATCACAGGAGACTTTCGAGCAGCGCACTCACAAGCGCCTGCTGGACATCCTGGACCCCACCGCCAAGACCGTGGACGAACTGAAGAAGCTCAACCTGCCGGCGGGCGTTGACATCACCATTAAGATCTAATTTCTATGATTGGCTTGCTCGGAAAAAAACTTGGCCACACGCGCGTGTATGACGCGAGCGGCAACGCCATCGCCGTGACGGTGGTGCTCGCAGGCCCGAACCGGGTGCTTCAGGTCAAGCTCAAGGATGGCAAGGATGGCTACAACGCGGTTCAGCTCGGCTTCGACGACCAGAAGGCGCAGCGCCTGACCAAGGCGGTTCTTGGCCACGTCACCAAGCACAAGGGAGCGCCGGTGAAACGCATCAGGGAGTTCCGCGATTTCTCGTTGACGGTGAAGCCGGGTGACATCGTCGGCCCCGACATTTTTGCGGTCGGTGATTTCGTGGACGCGATCGGCACGACCAAGGGCCGTGGCTTTGAAGGCGTCGTTGCTCGCTGGGGATTCGCCGGCGGTGACGCGACCCACGGTTGCAAAGGCTGGAAGCGCCGTTCCGGTGCAATCGGCCAGCGTTTGTTTCCAGGCACCGTCATGCGCGGCATGAAGATGCCCGGTCATTTGGGCCAGGTGCGCCGCACGACGCAGAACTTGGAAGTCATTCAGGTGCGCAAGGACGACAATCTCCTCCTGATCAAGGGATCCATACCCGGCTCTGAGGGCGACTATGTCGTCATCCGTGAAGCCAAGAAGTATCCCATCGTGCAGGCCCGCAAGGACCGCGAGGATGCCGCCAAGGCAGCCGCGGCAAAGGCCGAGGCAAGCGCCAAGGTCAAAAAGGAAGCCGCAGCGAAGAAGAAGTAGGACTGAGTCATGAAACTCCCCATTTTGGACAACAAGGGCAACAGCCAGGGCGAGGTCGAGGTCGGCTTTGAGCTGATCATGAATGGCCGTGGGACCCAAGCAGTGCATGACGCGGTCGTCGCCTACAACGCAGCGCAACGCAGCGGCACGGCCGCCACGAAGCGCGTCGGCGAGGTCTCCGGCACCAACAAAAAGCCCTGGCGCCAGAAGGGCACCGGGCGCGCGCGTGCCGGCTCCACTCAGTCCCCGTTGTGGCCCGGCGGTGGAGTGGTGTTTGGGCCGCAGCCTCGCGATTTCACGAAGAAGATCAACAAGAAGGTTCGCGCGCTGGCACTCCGCAAGGCCCTCAGCGAGCGGCTCAAGGCGGGCGATGTGGTGGTGGTGGACGACTTCAACCTCGCCACCCACAAGACGAAGGAATTCATCAGCATGCTCGGCTCGCTCAAGTTAAGCGGCCGCACGGTTATGCTCGTCGCGACTGGGGACAAGAACCTAGTCATTGCCTCGCGGAACGTGCCGAACGTAAACCTGACCTCCGGGGACTTGCTCAACACCTACGACACGCTGCTCTGCGACAAGCTCGTCTTCACGAAGGCCGCCTTGGAGAAGGTCGCCCTCCGTCTTTCCGACAAGTAACCGCCATGAATTCCTTCGACATTATAAAGACGGTGCGCATCAGCGAGAAGGGCGCGATGCAGGCTGAGAAGTTCAACCAATACACCGTCGTGGCCGACCGCCGCGCGAACAAGATTGAGATTCGCAAGGCCGTGGAAGATCTCTTCAAGGTCAAGGTCGTCGCGGTGAACACATCCAATGTCCGGGGCAAGGCCCGCCGCCAGAGCACGAAACACGCAGGTCGTGACTCGAACTGGAAGAAGGCCATCATCACCCTCAAAAAGGGTGAAAAAATAAACCTCACCTAATTTCCCGCCATGCCAGTCAAGACATTCCGCCCGCTGACGCCGTCCACGAGATACATCACGATCTCGGACTATAGCGACATCACGAAGAAGAAGCCCGAGAAGAGCCTAGTCATCATCCGTAAAAAGACGGGCGGACGCAACGCTCATGGACGCGTCACCGCGCGCGGTATCGGCGGTGGCCACAAGCAGAAGATCCGTCTGCTGGATTTCAGGCGGAACAAACACGGCATGGAGGCCGAGGTCTCGGCGATTGAATACGACCCCATTCGCACCGCGCGACTGGCGTTGCTTACTTACACCGATGGAGAGAAGCGCTATATCGTGGCCCCGGTGGGCCTGAAGGTCGGCGCGAAGGTCGTGTCCGGACCGGCGGCCACTCCAGACCTTGGCAACTGCGTCAAGCTCAAGTCAGTCCCCGTGGGCCTGCCGATTCATGCTATCGAGATCATGCCGGGCCGTGGTGCCCAGATGGTCCGCTCCGCCGGCTCCGCCGCGACACTGATGTCGGTGGACGATGGCTACGCCCAGATTCGCCTGCCGTCAGGGGAGATTCGCAAGATCAACGAGGAATGCTACGCCACCATTGGCCAGGTTGGAAACGCGGAGCATGAGAAAGTCGTGCTCGGCAAGGCCGGACGCAGCCGCCATCGCGGCATCCGACCGATCAGCCGCGGCGTGGCTCGCAACCCGGTGGACCATCCCAACGGCGGCGGTCAGGGCAAGTCGAAGTCCGGCGGCGGCTGGCAGCAGCTCACCTCACCGTGGGGTCTGGTCGCGAAGGGAAAGCGCACCCGCATCAAGACCAAGGATTCCAACCGGTTCATCGTGGTTCGCCGCGACGGACGGCCAATGAAGCAACAGTAAGAGACTATGGGACGTTCAATCAAAAAAGGTGCCTACGTGGAGGCGAGTCTGATGGAAAAGATCGTGAAGGCCAAGGCCGTGAGCCTGAAGACCCCGATCAAGACATGGTCGCGCCGCTCGACCATCACCCCCGAGTTCATCGGGCTGACTTTCAACGTCCACAACGGCAGGCAATTTCTGCCGGTCTTCGTGACGGAGAACATGGTCGGGCACAAGCTGGGCGAATTCTCGCTCACCCGCGTCTTCAAGAAGCACGGCGCTCACACCGCCAAGGCGGAGGCCAAGTAGTATGGAAGTCCAAGCCTTTCTCAAAAATTTCCGGATGTCGCCCCAGAAGGTGCGCGAGGTCGTGCGCCAGATTCAGGGCCTCCCCGCGCTCAAGGCCAAGCATGTTCTGGCGATCCTCCCCCGCAAGTCCGCGCGCGCTGTCGCCAAGACGCTCGACTCCGCCATCGCGAACGCTGAGAACAACAACGGGCTCAAGGCGGAGAACCTCGTTGTGCGCGAGGCGCTGGCGCTGACAGCCGGCCGCTTGAAGCGCTTCACCCCCAAGGCGCGCGGCTCCGCCGGTCCCATCATCAAGCGGAACAGCCACATCAAGATCATCCTTTCCGACCTGCAATAGTATGGGCCAAAAATCCAATCCCATCGGCCTTCGCATCGCTGTCACCAAGGACTGGCGCTCGAAGTGGTATTCCGACAAGAAGGGCTTCGCGCCGCTGTTGATCGAGGATTACAAGATCCGCTCGATCCTCAAGAAGAAGCTCGAGTCCGCTTCCGTGCCGCGCATCGGCATCGAGCGCGCCGCCAGCCGCTGTCGCATCACCATCTACACTGCCCGGCCTGGCGTGGTGATCGGCCGCAAGGGTGCGGAGATCGACAAGCTCAAGGAAGAGTTGAGCAAGATGACAGGCAAGGAAGTTTACCTCGACATCATCGAGGTGAAGTCCCCGGAGTCCGATGCCCAGCTCGTCGCCGAAAACATCGCCCTTCAGCTCGAGCGCCGCGTCTCCTTCCGGCGTGCGATGAAGAAAGCGGTGCAAACCACCATGCAGATGTCGGGTGTGCAGGGCATCCGTGTGCGCTGCGCTGGCCGTCTCGGCGGGTCGGAAATCGCCCGCGTGGAGAAGTATCTAGAAGGCAGCGTGCCGTTGCACACGCTGCGCGCGAACATTGACTACGGCTTTGCCGAGGCCCGGACCCTCCAAGGCAAAATCGGCGTCAAGTGCTGGATTTGCAGAGATGAGTCGAAGGACAAGGATGCCAAGGTGGCGACTCCTGCTCCGGCCCACACCGAAGGCAATTAACTTTCAGACTTAGGACTCGATATGGCGATGATGCCCGCAAGAGTGAAGTATCGCAAAATGCACCGTGGTGCACGCCGTGGCCTTGCCACGCGCGGCAACACGGTGGCATTCGGCGAGTATGGCCTGATGGCGCTGGAACGCTGCTGGCTTGACAACAAGGTCATCGAGGCCTGCCGCGTGGCCATCTCCCGCCACATGAAGCGCCGTGGCAAGATGTGGATCCGCATTTTTCCGGACAAGTCCTTCACGAAGAAGCCTCTCGAGGTCCGAATGGGCACGGGCAAGGGCGGCGTGGAGGGCTGGGTCGCGGTCATCCGCCCCGCCAACGTGCTGTTTGAAGTGGACGGCATCCCCGAGGTGATGGCTCGCGAGGCGATGCGCCTGGCGGCCACCAAAATGCCCATCAAGACGAAGTTTATCGCGCGACACGCGCACGCCTGACCATGAAATTTCTCGAACTGAAAGACATGACCGTGGCCGAACTGGCCGTCAAGGGCCGCGACCTGCGGCAGGAACTCTTCAACCTGCGATTGCAAAAGGCCACTGCGCAGCTCGAAAAGCCCTCCCGCCTGCGCATCCTCCGCAAGGACATCGCGCGCATCGAGACCCGCCTCACCCAGCTCCGCATCAAGTCCGCGCAACCCACAGCCGCCTAAGCCATGCCCGACACCGCGAACATCATTTCCCGCCGCCAACGCAAGGAGCGCACCGGCGAGGTCGTCTCCAGCAAGATGCAGAAGACCATCGTCGTCAGCGTCAAGCGCCGCTTCCCGCACCCGCAATTCAAGAAGGTGGTGACGAGCTTCAAGAAGTTTTACGCGCACGATGAGAAATCCGAGGCCAAGGTCGGCGACATCGTGCGAATTGAAGAGACCCGTCCGCTCTCCAAGACCAAGTGCTGGCGGCTGGTTGAAATCGTCGAGCGTGCGCAGGAACAGGCCCAGATAAACGCGTAACCGCACACGACCATGCTCCAACTCCGCTCCATTCTAGACGTGGCCGACAACACAGGCGCCAAGCGCGCCGCGATGATCGGCGTGCAGGGCCGCAACCAGACCTACGCCGCAGTCGGCGAGGTCATCAAGTGCCACATCAAGGAAGCCGCCCCCGATGGCACCGTGAAGAAGGGCGAAGTCTGCGACGCGGTCGTGGTGCGCACCCGCCAGACCATCCGCCGCGCGGACGGTTCCCACCTGCGCTTCGACAGCAACGCCATCGTCATCATAGACGCCGAGCGCAACCCCAAGGGCACGCGCATCTTCGGCCCCGTGGCCCGCGAGTTGCGCGACCTGAAGTTCATGAAAATCATTTCCCTGGCCCCGGAGGTCATCTAGTTATGCCCAAGCACCTTCATGTCAGACGCGAGGACGAGGTCGTTGTCATCACCGGCAAGGACAAGGGGAAGCGTGGCAAAATCACCTCCGTGGTGATCAAGAAAGACCGTGTCTTTGTGGAGGGGGTGAACATGCAGAAGAAGCACGTTAAAAAGAACCAGCAGAACCCGAACGGCGCGATCCTTGAACGCGAAGGCTCCATCCACGTCTCCAACGTGATGCTGGCCACCAAGTTCGACGCCCGTGCTGCCAAGCGCGCCCTCGCCACCGCCGCCACCGCCACCGCCGCCGAGCCAGCCAAAGCCTGACCTGTATGGAATCCCGACTTTACAAGAAATACATTTCCGAGGTGCGACCCGCGCTCATCGAGAAACGCGGCTACAAGAACATCCACGAGGTGCCGAAGCTGGAGAAGATCGTCCTGAACATGGGCGTGAGCGCCGCGCTGGAGAAGAGCGCGGTGGACGACGCCGCGAAGGACCTGACGGCGATCTCGGGCCGCAAGCCCGTCATCACGAAGTCGCGCAAGAGCATCGCCAACTTCAAGCTGCGGCAGCACCAGCCGGTGGGGTGCTACGTGACACTGAGGCGGGACGCGATGTATGAGTTCTTTGACCGGCTGGTGGCGACCGCGCTGCCGCGCATCCGGGATTTCCGGGGGATCAGCCCGCGCAAGTTCGATGGGCGCGGCAACTACACCATCGGAGTCTCGGACCAGACGATTTTCCCGGAGATTGACCTAGACAAGATCAAGCGCCAGCAGGGGATGGACATCACGATCGTGACCTCGGCGCCGAGCAACGACGAGGCGCGCGACCTGCTGAAGCTGATGGGGATGCCCTTCGCGGAGAAGTAATTTTTAACACGCTTAGAATATGGCCAAGACCGCCTGGTTGGAGCGCAACAAGCGCAAGCAAGCAACGGTGAAGAAATACGCCGCCAAGCGCGCGGAGCTGAAGGCCCGCAAGGACTACGCCGGCCTGAGCAAGCTGCCGCGAGATGCCTCACCCGTGCGCCTGGTGAACCGGTGCGCCGTGACCGGCCGCCGTCACGCCTTCATCCGCAAGTTTGGGGTGTCGCGCCTGACGTTCCGAGAGTTGGCGCTGACGGGCATGATGCCTGGAGTGACGAAAGCGAGCTGGTAAATATGAGCGACCCCATTGCTGACCTTTTGACCCGCATCCGCAACGCCGGCAACGCGTTGTTGCCCAGCGTTGAGATCCCGCACTCCAAGCTGAAGGAGAACGTCGCCCAAGTCCTCAAGCGCGAGGGCTATGTCAGCGATGTCGCCGTCGAGGGCGGGGTCGCCATGAAGAAGATCAAAATCAAGCTCAAGTATGAGGGGCGCAAGTGCGTGATTGACGGGCTCAAGCGCGTGAGCACTCCCGGCCTCCGGCGCTATGTCGGCTCCGACGAGATTCCCCGTGTCCGCAACGGCATGGGCACTGCTATCCTTTCCACGCCCGCTGGCATCATGACCGGCAACGAGGCGCGCCGCCAGAATGTTGGCGGCGAGCTGCTCTGCTACGTTTGGTAACTTTTCACGCTTATGTCACGCATCGGTAAACAGCCCGTTTCCATCCCGGCCAAGGTCAAGGTCGAGGTGAGGGGCGCAAGTGTTTTTGTCGAGGGGCCCAAAGGCAAGCTGCAGCAGGCCATTCCCGCTCGCGTCACCGCGACCGTCGAGAAGGACAAGGTTGTTGTCAGCCGCGATGGCGATGATGCGGAGGCCAGAGCATTGCACGGCCTGACCCGCTCGCTCATCAACAACATGGTCAAGGGCGTCAGCGAGGGCTACGTCAAGAAGCTCGAGATTCACGGCGTCGGCTTCAAGGCTGCCGTGAAGGGCAAGCAGGTGGATCTCTCGCTCGGTTTTTCGCACCCGGTTCTTTTCAACATCCCCCACCAGATCAAGGTGACCGTGGATGAGAACACCAAGCTGACCATCGAGGGGCCGGACAAGCAGGTCGTCGGTCAGGCCGCCGCCGAGATTCGCAGCTACTACCCCCCGGAGCCTTACAAGGGCAAGGGCGTCCGCTACGTGGGTGAGCACATCGTCCGCAAGGAAGGCAAGACGGTCCAGTAACCATTTGAGGCCACGGCCAACACCGTGGTCCGCACGCAATGAGAACCCAGAAGAAACAACAACTCCGGCAACTGCGCGTCTGGCGCATCCGGAAAAAAGTCGTCGGCACTGCCGAGCGGCCCCGCATGAGCGTCCGCTTCACCGGCGAACACATCTACGTCCAGTTTATTGATGACGGCAAGGGCGTGACGCTCGCCTCCGCCTCGACCCGTGCGAAGGCTCAGGCGGACCGCGCGTCCCTCGGCGCGAACGTGAAGAGCGCCATCATCGTCGGCAAGGCCGCCGCCGAGGCCGCCAAGGCAAATGGCATTTCCGCCGTGGTATTTGACCGCAGCGGCGCGCGTTATCATGGCAAGGTGAAGGCGTTGGCCGATGCCGCCCGCGAGAGTGGTCTTAAATTCTAACCCGCGAACAGGAGACTTGAGCCGTGTCTGAACCAATTACCAACCCTCCCGAAGCTGCCGCCGCCGATGTGACGTCTGCTGCCGCCCCCGCTGCCGCCCCCGCCGGAGATCGTGGCGAGCAACGCGGTGGTGACCGTGGCGGCCGTGGCCGTGGCCCCGGTCGCGGTGGTCCGCGCCGTCGTCCCGATGCCGAGCAAAACCAGAACAGCGAGTTCTGCGAAAAAGTGCTCTTCATCAACCGTTCCGCGAAGGTCGTGAAGGGTGGCCGCCGCTTCAGCTTCAGCGCGCTCGTCGTCACCGGCGATCGCAAGGGCCGCATCGGCCTGGGCTTGGGCAAGGCTAAGGAAGTCGCCGAGGCCATCAAAAAGGGCGGCGAGGCATCCAAGCAAAACATGCTCTCCGTTTCGCTTTCCGGCGCGACGATTCCGCACGACGCCTATTGCGCGTTCGACGGGGCGAAGGTGCTTCTGCGTCCTGCGTCCCCCGGCACCGGACTCATCGCCGGCAAGACCGTCCGGGCGGTGCTCGAATCCGTCGGTGTCAAGGACGCGTTGAGCAAGTCGCTCGGCTCCAAGAACGCGGCGAACGTGGCCAAGGCAACCATCTCGGCGCTCCAGAGCCTGCGTGTGCGCGAGGACGTGGCCAAGCGCCGCGGCGTCAATCTCGGCGGCCCCAAGGCAGCCGTCGCAGCCTGATTCACTCCTAACCTTTCGTCATCATGCGTCTCCACGATTTGAAGCCCCGTCCCGGTGCCAAGCACCGGAAGAAGCGCCTCGGCCAGGGCGAATCCAGCGGCCACGGCAAGACCTCCGGCCGCGGCGGCAAAGGCCAGTCCGCGCGCAGCGGTTCCTCCATCCGTCCCACCTTCGAGGGTGGCCAGATGCCCCTCTTCCGCCGACTCCCCAAGCGCGGGTTCAGCAACGCACGCTTTGCTACTACCTACATCCCGGTGAACGTGGAGAGCTTGAACGCGTTCGACGATGGCACGCGGGTTGACGAGGTGGCGCTTCGCAAGACCGGCTTGGCCAACGGCAAGTCCAGCGGCGGCATCAAGATCCTCGGGGACGGCCAGCTTACCAAGAAGCTCACTGTGGTGGCTGACGCTTTCAGCGCGTCTGCCCGCAAGCAGATCGAGGCCCTCGGCGGTGCGTGCGAAGGGCCGGCTCCAAAGACCGCATAAGCGGAATCCCTCTCCAGGCTTCGCTGCAAGATGCTCCAGAATATTCTCAACACGTTCGTCAACTGCTTCAAGATTCCGGAGCTGAAGTCGCGGATATTCTTCACCCTGATCGTGCTGGGCATCTGCCGGCTGGTCTCGATGCTGCCGCTGCCGGGGTTGGATGGTCAGGCGCTGTTGGAATACTTCGAGAAGCTGGCGGCGAAGGACGGTGGCGGACTGCTGGGGATGTATTCGATGTTCACGGGGGGCGCGTTGGAGCGCTGCGGGATCGGCTCGCTGGGGATCATGCCCTACATCAGCGCGACGATCATCGTGCAACTGCTAAGTGCGGTGATGCCGCAGTTGAGCAAGCTGGCGCGTGAAGAGGGTGGCCGGGCAAAAATGATCCAATACGGCCGGTATCTGACGGTGATGCTTTGCCTCGGGCAGGGCATGGCGATGGCATACGCGTGGGAGAACCCGAAGTATTTCGACGGCTTCACCGGCCAGCTGGTGCAGGATCCGGGTTGGGGTTACCGGTTGCAGACGACTTTGCTGCTAACGACCGGCACGTTGTTGACGATGTGGCTGGGGGAGCAGATCAGTGAGCGGGGGATCGGCAACGGCGTGTCGCTGATCATCACGGTGGGGATTTTGGCGCGGGTGCCGCAGACGGTGCAGGCGTTGGTGGAGATGTTTTTCCCGCCGGAGGGCATTGAGCGGCAGTTCAACCTGTTCCATGGGGTGTTTCTGGTCGCGCTGCTGCTCTTCGTCATAGCGGGAGTGATCGCGGTGACGCAGGCGCAGAGGAAAATCCCGGTGCAGTATGCGCAGCGGACGGTGGGGCGGAAGCTGGTGCCGGGAGGGAGTTCGTTCATGCCGCTGAAGGTGAATTACGCGGGGGTGATGCCGATCATTTTTGCGCAGGCCATCCTGATGTTTCCGGAGAAGCTGCTGGACATGTTGGGGAAGTCGCTGGAATACAAGTTTCTGGAGGAGTTGGCGCTGCATTTCCGGGAGGACCAGTATTTCCACATGCTGATGTTTGCGGGGATGATCTTGTTCTTCTCGTATTTCTGGGTGGCGACGCAGTTCAATGAGGTGCAGATCGCGGACGACTTGAAGAAGTATGGGGGCTACATCCCGGGGGTGCGGCCGGGGAATGCGACGAGTGATTACCTGCATCACACGATGAGCCGGATCACGTTGGCGGGGGCGGTCTTTCTGGTGATCATCGCGGTCATCCCGCAGCTGATGTCGCGCTCGCTGAACATCAACTACTACGTCGCCCAGTTCTTCGGCGGCACCAGCCTGCTCATCACGGTGGGGGTGGTGCTGGACACGATGCGGATGATGGAGTCGCATTTGTTGATGCGGCATTATGACGGGTTTCTCAGCGGGGCGAAGGGCGGGAAGGGGCCGCGGTTGCGGGGTAGGTTCTGAGCGGGGGCGTTTTTTTTTAACCCCCGGGTGGCCACGGTTGGGCCCGGGGTTTTTGGGGCGCGCAAGGGCGCTAGGGTGCGGGCGGCGTTGCGGTTCGGCGGGTAGTTCTCTGCCCGTGGTGGGTGTGGTTGAACTGGGCTGGTTGCGGCCATGATTGTCTTAAAGACGGAACGTGAACTCGACCTCATGCGGGCTGCCGGGGCGATTGCCTCGGTGGTGCTCAATGACGTGGGGGCCTTTATCCGGCCGGGGGTGACGACGAAGGCAGTGGATGAGTTCGCGGCGTCGCGCATCCGGCATTATGGGGCGACGAGCGCGTTTCTGGGCTACCGGAAGTATCCGTGCAATATCTGCATCTCGGTGAATGACGAGGTGGTGCACGGGGTGGCGGGGCCCCGGCGGATCCAGTTCGGCGACATCATCAGCCTGGATGTGGGCGTGCGGTATCAGGGTTACATCGGTGATACGGCCAAGACGGTGGCGGTGGGCGGGTGTGGCCTGTTGGCGCAAAAACTGATTGATGTGACGACGCAGGCCTTGTATGAAGGAATTTCCCGCGCGTTGGCCGGGAATCGGGTCGTGGATATTTCGCGGGCAGTGCAGGGCTACGTTGAGGCGAATGGTTTCAGCGTGGTGCGTGAGTTTGTGGGGCACGGTGTCGGGCGGACTGTCCACGAGGACCCGCAGGTGCCGAACTTTGTCGAGCCGGGCAAGAATTCGGCGAAGTTGAAGCCGGGCATGACGATCGCGATCGAGCCGATGGTCAACGCGGGATCGCCGGTGGTGAAAGTGTTGAGTGACAAATGGACTGTGGTGACGCAGGACGGGTTGCCGTCGGCGCATATGGAGCACACGGTGCTCATCACCGAGTCGGAGCCAGAGATTTTGACGTGTCCGGAGAATCTGCCTTCGTCGTTGAGGGCGCGGTAGTGGAAACGCTGCCGAACGGTCTTGTGCGGGTGGAACTCGCAAACGGCCATCGGCTTCTGGGACATGTCGCGCGCCGGCAGGCTCCGCTGGTGGGTCGGGTGCTGGTTGGCGCGGTGGTGACGGTGAAATTGTCGCCCGGCGACTTGTCGCACGGGTTCGTAATTTTGAACGAAAGCAAACTATGAAAGTTCGGGCGTCGGTAAAAAAAATGTGCGAGCACTGCAAGATCGTGAAGCGCAAGGGCGTCATTCGCGTGATCTGCACCAATGCCCGACACAAGCAACGGCAAGGCTAAACCCCAAACCCTATGGCACGCATTCTTGGCATTGATATTCCCGGCGACAAGCGCATAGACATCGCGCTGCGCTACATCTACGGCATCGGTCCGGTCAACGCGCTGGAGATCATCGCCAAGGCGCAGATTGATCCCTCCATACGCGCGAAGAACCTGACCGAGGCGCAGCTCTCGCAGATCGTCCACGCGATCCAGGACGGCAAGTATGTGACCGAGGGCGACCTCCGCCGCGAACTTGGGTTGAACTTGAAGCGCCTCCAAGCCATCAAGTGCTACCGCGGCATCCGCCACCTGAAGAGCCTCCCCGTGCGCGGCCAGCGCACCCAGACCAACTCGCGCACTCGCAAAGGCCCGCGCCGCACCGTCGGTGTCCAGCGCGCCGCCAAGCCCGCTGCTGCCGCCTGATTCCCAAACTGTTTACCGCTATGGCCGAAGAAAAGAAGAAACCCTCCCCGAAAAAAGAGCCCAAGCCCGACGCCGCAGCCCCTGCGGCCGCCGAGGCCAAGCCCAAGAAGGAAGCCGCTCCCGGCGTGCCCGGTGCTGCGGCTCCAGCCGGTGCCCCGGCCGTTTCCGGCGTCACCGCTGCCGTCGCCGCACCGACTGCTGCCGAGCTGCTCGCCGACGAGAATGCCGGCAAGAAGATTGTCAAGGCCAAGGGCGCGAAAAACATCGCCGTCGGCATCGCGCACATCCTCTCCACGTTCAACAACACGAACGTCTCCATCACTGACATGCAGGGCAATGTCATCGGCTGGTCCAGCGCCGGCCGCGTGGGCTTCAAGGGATCCCGCAAGAGCACAGCCTTCGCCGCGCAGCAGGTCGCGCAGGACGCCGCCCGTCAGGCGATGTCCCACGGCCTTCGTGAAGTCGAGATCCGCGTAAGCGGCCCCGGCTCCGGCCGTGAGTCCGCGATCCGTGCGTTGCAGGCCATTGGCTTGGAAATTTCCACGATCAAGGACGTGACCCCGGTTCCGCACAACGGCTGCCGCCCCCGCAAGAAGCGCCGCGTGTAATCCTCAACTCTCAACTCCTAACTCTCAACTTTTCGCATGGCACGTTACACAGGTCCCCGCGTCCGCGTCAGCCGCCGCTTCGGCATCCCGATCTTCGGCCCCTCGAAGTATCTCGAGCGCCGCAACTATCCGCCCGGCGTCCATGGCCCGAAAGGCTCCCGCCGCAAGACGACGGAATACGGCCTCGGCCTGATCGAAAAGCAGAAGTTCCGTTTTTTCTACGGGCTCATGGAGAAGCAGTTCCGCAACGTCTATGAGAAGGCCAAGCGCCGTCGTGGCGTGACAGGCGAGCAGATGCTTCAGATTCTGGAGACGCGCCTCGACAGCCTCGTGTTTGGCCTTGGCTTCGCCTCCACGCGCTCCGCCGCCCGGCAGATGGTTGGCCACGGCCACATCAAGGTGAACGGTCGCAAGGTCAGCATCTCCTCCTTTGCCGTGAAGGTGAACGACGTCATCGAGGTGAAGGACTCCAGTGTCTCGCGCCAGCTCGCGACGAAAAACCTTGAGCTGTCCACCGCCCGCGCGGTGCCCGAGTGGCTCACGCTCAACAAAGACGCCTTCAAGGGCACGCTCATGCGCATCCCGTCGCGCGACGAGATCCACCCCATCGCGAACGAGCAGGCGGTGGTTGAATTTTATTCCCGCTAACCAAACCGTCCCCGGGGTCGGGGACAAAACGCAATTATATGGGCCGGTGCGCGCCGGGAATAGCGCCGTCAGCCAGATTAAAATTGCAGAAAAAGTAACACATCATGCCAGTCCGTCTCGCCAGATTCGAAATGCCCAAGCGGTTGCAGAGGGAAGACTCCACTGCGACGCCCACCTACGCCAAGTTTAGCGCCGAGCCGTTTGAAACCGGGTTCGGTCACACCATTGGCAACTCCCTCCGTCGCCTGCTCCTCGGCTCGCTCGAGGGTGCTGCTGTCACCTCGGTCAAGATCGAGGGCGCGCAGCACGAGTTCACCATCGTGGACGGGGTTGTCGAGGATGTGACCGAGATCGTTCTGAACCTCAAGAAGGTCAAGTTCAAGTCCGACACCCACGACACCCAGCAGCTCATCCTCAGCGTCAACAAGGAGGGTGAGGTCACCGCCGGAGACGTCGAGCTGAACCAGCACATCACCGTCGTGAACCCCGAGCAGGTGATCTGCACGCTCGACAAGAAGAAGAAGCTCGTCATGGAGCTGGAAGTGAAGCTCGGCCGTGGCTTCTGCCCGGGTGACGAGAACAAGAAGTCCGACCAGCCCATCGGCGTCATCGCGATTGACTCCATCTTCTCCCCCGTCACCCGCGTCAAGTATGCCGTCGAGGCCGCCCGCGTCGGCCAGCGCACGGATTACGACCGTTTGGTGGTCGAGATTTGGACCGACGGCCGCATTACTCCCGACGACGCTCTCCTCCAGGCCAGCGCCATCCTCCAGAAGCACCTCGACGTGTTCGTGAACTACGACCGCAACGCGATCCAGTTCACCGAGGTCGAGGACAAGCAGGACGAAGAAAAGGGCAAGCTCAAGAAGCTCCTCAACATGAGCGTCAACGAGATCGAGCTTTCCGTCCGCGCCGCCAACTGCCTCAACAACGCCAACATCACCACCGTCGGCCAGCTCGCCATGAAGTCCGAGGGCGACATGCTGAAGTATCGCAACTTCGGCAAGAAATCCCTCCAGGAAATCAAGGACAAGCTCCTCGCCTTGGGCCTCACGCTCGGCATGCCCATTGACCAGACGTTGCTGGATGCCCCGAAAGAGGACAAACCCGCCGTCTGATAACCGGTTGACCTATGCGCCACCTTAAACGCACCGCAAAACTTGGCCGCACCGGCGAACATCGCAACGCGATGCTCGCGAACATGGTGTGCTGCCTCATCAAGTCCAAGCGCATCACCACCACGCTGGCCAAGGCGAAAGCTCTGCGCCCCGTCGTGGAGAAGCTCGTCACACTCGGACGTCGTGGAAACCGCGCAGTCGAGGCTGCAGCGACTGCCGACGAGAAAAAGAAGGCTCTCTTCATTGCCGAGAATGTCCACTGTCGCCGCCTCGTCGCCTCACGCGTGCGCCAGCATTCCCGCACCAACTTCAAGGGCACGCCCAGCGTCAAGGGCAAGGTGCTCCGCGAAAGGTGGCGTGAGAACGAGGACATCATCCACATCCTGTTCGACAAAATCGCGCCGCTCTTCAAGGACCGCAACGGCGGCTACACACGCATCCTTAAGCTCGGTGGAACCAAGGGCAAGTGGGCCGGCCAGCGCCAGGGCGATGCCGCTCAGATGGCGATGATCGAGTTCGTGGAGAACGAGGCCGCCGCGCCCGCCGAGGCTCCCAAGGCCGTGGCCGCCAAGTAAGCCCGCCGTCAATCAACTCTCGCAAAGCCCGCTCTCACCGAGCGGGCTTTTTCTTTGGCGCTCACCATTCTGGGCGTCGGCCATGCGGACATGCTGAAGCGACGACACCGAATGTGGGACCCCATGCTCAGGTTGGGCTGTTTTCCTCCCCCGAAATCGCTGTTGCCGCAAGCGTCCGTTCTCGCCATGGTCAGGGTGACCCAGAACCATGAACCCGCTGGCTGCCACCTGTCTCGCCGTTACGCTTGCGCTGACTGGGTTCGCGCGTGCCCAGACGAAGCCAGCGGGCAAAACCTCGCCCAGCCCGTTCCAGCCCGCCGCCGACTACCTCCGCGCCTGCAACGGCCACGCGCTGCTTGTCTATCGCGATGGCCAGCTCGACTTCGAGGAATTCCTGAACGGCCACACGCGCGATCAGCCCCACCGGCTCGCCAGCGGCACGAAGAGTTTCGTGGGCGTGCTCGCGGTCATGGCGGTGGAGGACGGTTTGCTCAAGCTCGACGAGAAGGTCGCGGACACGTTGACCGAGTGGAAGGCTGACGCGCGCAAATCCCAAGTCACCATCCGCCAGTTGCTCACGCTCACCAGCGGCATCGCGGGTGGCGAAGTCGGCAACGTGCCCAGCTACAAGTCGGCGGTGCGGCTCGCGGAGGCGAAGTTTCCTCCCGGAGAGAAATTTCAGTATGGCCCGGTCCCGTTCCAGTGCTTCGGCGAGCTGCTCCGGCGCAAGCTGGAGTCGCGCAAGGAAACCCTCGAAGGCTACCTTCATCGCCGCCTGCTTGATCCTATCGGCCTGAAGCCGTCGTCCTGGCGCAAGGACGCTGAGGGCAACCCGAACCTTCCCTCCGGCGCGACGCTCACCGCGCGCGAGTGGGCGAAGTTTGGCCAGTTCGTGCTGAACCGGGGCGCGTGGGACGGCAAGCAACTCGTCTCCGAGAAGCTGCTGGCTGAGTGTTTCCAAGGCACGAAAGCGCATCCGACCTACGGCCTCACGTTCTGGCTCAACGCCTCCGACGAGCGCCCGCGCGACCTCGTGATGGCCGCCGGTGCGGGCAAGCAGAAGCTCTACATCGTCCCGTCGCAGCGGCTGCTCATCGTGCAATTCGCCGAGGCCACGCGCCGATTTCAGGAGCGCGAGTTGATGCGGCTGGTGCTCGGTGGCTTGGCGAAAGTCCCGGATGCCGCGTCTGAACCAAAGCCCACACCCACCGCTGCAAAATGAAGCCCCGCGCCATTGTCTTCGCCGCCTGCTTTGCGACGGCGATTCTCCTGCCCTGCGCCGCACAGACGAACGACTCCGCCGTCCGCCCGTTCAAAATCGCCGTGCCCGACGCGGTGCTCGCCGACCTGAAAGACCGCCTCACCAAGACCCGCTGGCCCGCTCCGCGCCCGGCGATGCGTGGGCTGGGCCATGGCAGACACGTTGGCTACGCGTCTGCCCCTGGCCGCACTGGACATGGCGCTGACCCATCGCCGCCCCGCCGCCGGGTTGGGCCATCATTCGGATCGCGGTGTGCAATACGCCAGCGCCGCCTACCGGCCGAGGTTGGCCGCGGCCGGCGTGCAGCCGAGCATGAGCCGCAAAGACAACTGCTACGACAACGCAGCCATGGAAAGCTTCTGGAGCAGCTTGAAACGCGAACTGGGGCACCGGGTCCGCTCCGCCACGCGGGCCGAAGCTCGTGCGGCCGTCTTCGAGTGGATCGAAATCTTTTACAACCGGGAGCGGTTCCACAGCGCCCTGGGCTACAAGTCACCTGTGGACTTCGAAACTCAACTCAACTAGAAAGCCCACGTCTCGATGCCCTCACCCGCCACCTGTCCACCAAATCGGGGCAAGGCCACCGCCCCGGATTTCACCCCGATCACCTCTTGGCCAGATCCGTCGTCTTTCCCACGCGCCATCACGATTCCAGGCTCGACTGGGCGGCGTAAGAACTCAGCGGCTTGGGCGAGACTGGTCAGTGGAACGCGTGGCGTCCAGCGCACGGAATAGGAGCCAGACTGGCCCCGCTCGGACTGGCAATGGCAGTCTGGCGTCAGCAGCCCGGCCAGCAGGAGGAAGCAAAGAATAGGCACGTTGTGGCGCATGTTTGGCTAGGAATTGCGGGTCATCTTGCTGCTCTGCTGGCCGGGTTGAACCCTGTATCAGCTTCGACGGGGCCCCACCGACTGGGATCCCGCCTTGCGCAGTGTTCACTTCAGGTTTACCCAAAACGGGCTGAGTGACCGCCGACGGGTCACGAGCTGGAAGTAAAAGCGCACGCCGCGCCGACGCCACGCGGTCAACTCGGCGGCGTGCTCGTGTTCGAATTCCCGTGCGTCCCAGTGATCGAGGACCACGACCATCGCCCTGACCGTGCCGGCGCAGTTGACGAGGTGGGCCTTCATGCAGTTGAACACCCAGCGCCGCCACTGGGCCGCCCGGTCATCCTCGTGGTCCGAATCGAACCTGAAGCGGCGGAACCGGGCCCGGCTGTTGACGAGCGTAACCGCCAGCGGCGTGCAGGCGATTTTCTGATCACCGGGGATGATGTTGATGTGTCCGTTCCCGCCCGGTGAGTAACGCCGGCCTAGCGGGTTAATGCCCTTCTCCGCCAGTCGCGGTGATCTGCCACCCCACGGTCTTGCCGGATCAAAGTCCGTTTCATGCTGCGGGTCACAACCTTCGGGCGGTTCGCTGGTCAGGAGGTCGTCGTAAACTTCGTCGTAGCCCACCTCCTCGATCGCTCGACCCAAGGCGTCCAGCAGGTCGCTGATGCCCAGTTCACGGTTCTCGCCTAGGTCCTCCTCTATTTGT
>SXTU01000003.1 GCA_005791875.1 Verrucomicrobiales bacterium | reverse complement strand
TCCTGAAACTCAAACTCCACCTTCCCCCGCTCCGCGAGCTTGAGGTGGGCGGGGAAGGGCTTGCCGGCCTTGCTGATGAACTGCGTGAGGAGGTCGGTCTTGCCCTTGGCCAGGAGCTTCTTCACCTGCTCGCGGTCCACGGGCTGTTGCAGGACGAGCTTGCCGGTCTTGAAGGTGCAGCGCTTTTCGGCGAGCTGGCTGCGCTCGCAGAGGTAGGTCTCCGGCCCCTCGAAGACGTTGCCCTTGCACTTGGGGCATTTGCCCAGCGGCTCCTGGCCGGTGAAATCGAGCTTCACGGCGGGCGTGGCGTCCGCCTTCGCGCCCTTGGCCGGGAACTTCCGCACGCGCGGCGCGAACTCGAAGCTGACCTTCGCGCCGTCGAATTTCAGGAACGCCTCGAACTTGCGATTGGTTTTCTTGGAGATGAAGCCCTTGAGCAAATCCGTCTTGCCCTCGGCGAGCAGCTTGACGATTTGCGGCTTCTCGATGGCCTGCTGGAGGATGATGGCCCCGGTGCGGAAGTCGCACTTGCGGTCCGCGCCCGTCGCGCGCTCGCAGACGTAGTTCATCCCGTTCTCGAAGACGCGGCCTGCCTTGCACTTGGGGCACTGGCCGAGCGGTTCCTTGCCGGTGAAGTCCACGGGCGCGGCGTTCTCGTCGTCCTTCTGGTCGTTGCCGAAGTCGAACTTCGCCTCGCCCTCGGGCGAGAGCTTCATCACAGCGGCGAAGGGGAAACCCTGCTTGCTGCGGAAACCCTGGAGCGGCCCGACCTGCTTCTCGCGCAGGAGCATCTCGACTTCCTCGATTTCAAACGCGCGGCCCAGAATCGTCTTCCACATGTTCCAGTCGCACTTCTGACACTGGAACTTCTTGTAATTCTCGTGGACTTCGGCGCCGCACTTGGGGCAGGGGACGGTGAGCTTGCCGAAGTCGCCGGGAATGGTGTCGTGCTCGTAGGCCTTCGTCTGGCCGACGATGTGTTCCGTGAGCGCGCGAATCTCGGCCATGAACACGTCGCGTCCGAGCTGGCCGCGCTGCATCTGGCGGAGCTTGAACTCCCAGTCGCCGGTCATCTCGGGCTTGGTCAGCTCGGGGATGTTCAGGCCGTTGAGCAGCGCCATGAGCGTGAAGGCCTTCGCGCTCGGCACCAGCTCGCGCTGGTTGCGGTGGACGTATTGCTCGTAGATCAGTCCCTCAATGGTGGCGGCGCGCGTGGCGGGCGTGCCGAGGCCGCGCTCGCTCATGGCCTCGCGGAGTTCCTCGTCCTCGACGAGTTTGCCCGCGCCTTCCATCGCGCCGAGGAGCGTGGCTTCCGTGTAACGCGCCGGGGGCTTGGTCTGGGTGCCCTTGGCCTCGACGTTCGCGGTCTTCACCTGCTCGCCCTGCTGGACGGGCACGAGGCTGGGCGCGTCGTCGTCGGTGGCGGCTTCCTTGCCATAGACTTCGAGCCAGCCGGCCTTCATGAGCACCTTGCCGGCGCTCTTGAACGGCTCGCCCTCGACGCGCGTGATGCGGACGGTCTCCAGATATTCCGCCGCCGGGAAGAACACGGCGAGGAAGCGCTTCGTGACGAGGTCGTAGAGTTTCTGCTCCGGCTCGGAGAGGCCCTTGGGCAACACGCCGGTGGGGATGATGGCGTGATGGTCGGAGATTTTTGTGTTGTTGAAGATGCGCTTGTTCGGGTGGACCCAGCCGTTGGTGAGAATCTTCTCAGCCGGAACGCTGTAGCCCGCGAGGTCACGCAACGAGTCGAGCGTCTTCTTCACCGTGGGGATGTAATCCTCTGGCAGCGCGCGGGAATCGGTGCGCGGGTAGGTGAGAACCTTGTGCTTCTCGTAAAGCGCCTGCGCGAGGCCGAGCGTGTTCTTCGCGCTGAAGCCGAAGCGGCCGTTCGCCTCGCGCTGGAGCGTGGTGAGGTCGTAAAGCCCCGGCGAGAGCTGCGTGCTGGGCTTGCTCTCCTCAGTGACGATGCCGGGCTTGCCGAGGCACTTGGCCACGAGCGCCTCGGCCTCGGCCTTTGTCCAAAGGCGCTCGGCCTTGATTTCGGCGTCGGCGTCCTTCGCCGTGTTACGCTGATACTTTTCGTCGAGCCAGCGGCCTTCGTATTGCCCGGCCTTCGCCTCGAACGTGCCGAGCACTTCCCAGTAATCCCGCGCGACGAACTTGCGAATCTTCGCCTCGCGCTCGACGAGGATGGCCAGCGTGGGCGTCTGCACGCGGCCGACGGTCGTGAGGTTGAAGCCGCCGGTCTTGTTGTTGAACGCGGTCATCGCCCGCGTGCCGTTGATGCCGATGAGCCAGTCGGCTTCGGCGCGGCTCTCGGCGGCGTCGGCGAGCGGGCGCATCGAGACGTCCGTGCGAAGCTGCGCGAAGCCGTCGCGGATGGCCCCGGCGGTCATGGACTGGAGCCAGAGGCGCTGGATGGGCTGCTTGGCCTTCGTGTAGTCGGTGATGCGACGGAAGATGAGTTCGCCCTCGCGCCCGGCGTCGCAAGCGTTGATGACGGCGTCCACGTCCTTCCGCTTGAGGAGGCGCTGGAGGACTTTGAGGCGGTCGGCGGACTTCTCGATGGGCCGCAGGCCGAACTGCGGCGGGATGTGCGGCAGATGCTTGAACGTCCACTTGCCCTTCTTGACGTCGTGTTCCTCGGGGACGGTGAGTTCGAGGAGATGGCCGACCGCCGAGGACACAATGTGCGTGGCACTTTCGTAGAACTCGCCGGACTTGTCCTTGGCGAAGCCGCCGAGCGCCTTGGCTATGTCGCCTGCGACCGATGGTTTTTCCGCGATGATAAGTGCTTTGCCCATGCGATAGCTCGGGCTTCTACACGAGCGCCGGGCGGAATGGCAACAGGAGTTTTTCGCGAAGGCCGCAGTTCTTGCTCTTAATCCTGATCGTAATCTTGATCCTGCTCTGGTCGGAAATCGTGACTGGGCAAGGAGCAGTATTGGGATCAAGATTTAGAGCAGCGCTGTGCCAAATACCCCTTGCCAGCCGCCGCCCGGCCGCTACTGTGCTGCCGCCTGAACGCCGTGAGTGCGGCGATTCATTGAGGCTGAGAAACGTCGGTCAACAACGCAACCTAACCCTTAACCTCCGTTGCCCTGCAACGTCGGTCGTTAGGCAATGGATTCTTCGCCGGGCCTTCGCCCGCCTAGTCTCCCGCAGTCACACACACAGTAAGTATGCTAACCATGGAAGAAGCCATGCGCGCGAGCTCCAAGCGCTTCGCCGCAGGTGAAATTGTCAAAGGTGTCGTCCTCGAAGTCCGCAACAAGGAAGTCCTCGTGGACATCGGTTACAAGTCCGAGGGCGTCGTCTCCCGGGGCGAGTTCATGGACCCCGAGGCCATCAAGGTCGGCGACGAGATTGATGTGCTCATCGAGAAGCTCGAGGACAAGGAAGGCATGGTCATCCTCTCCCACGAGCAGGCGGAGTTCAAAAAGAACTGGGACCGCATCCGCACCATTTGCCAGGAGGGCGGCACCGTCTCCGGCAAGGTCAAGGCCATCGTCAAGGGCGGCCTCATCGTCCACATCGGCGTCGAGGCGTTCCTGCCCGCGTCGCAGATCGACATCATCCCGCCCAAGAACCTGACCCCGATGCTGGGCAACAACTATGATTTCAAGGTCGTCAAGATCAACGAGGACCGCCGCAACGTCGTCCTCTCCCGCCGCGAGCTGATCGAGGCCGAGCGCTCCGAGCGCCGCGGCAAGCTTCTTGGCGAGATGACGCCCGGCGACATCCGCAAGGGCACCGTCAAGAACATCACCGACTTCGGCGCGTTCATTGACCTCAACGGCCTCGACGGCCTGCTGCACATCACCGACATGAGCTGGGGCCGCATCGGCCACCCGAGCGAGATCCTCAAGGTCGGCCAGGAGATTGACGTGGTCGTGCTCGACGTGAACAAGGAGAAGGAACGCGTCAGCCTCGGCCTCAAGCAGAAGCTCCAGAACCCTTGGGAAGCCATCGAGAGCAAGTTCCCAGTCGGCACCAAGGTCAAGGGCAAGGTCGTCAACCTCGTCGCCTACGGCGCGTTCATCGAGCTCGAGCCCGGCGTCGAAGGTCTCGTCCACGTCACCGAACTGTCCTGGACCAAGCGCATCGCCAAACCCTCGGATGTGCTCAAGCCCGGCCAGGAAGTCGAAGCCGTCGTCCTGGGCATCAACCGCGACGAGCAGAAAATCTCGCTCGGCATCCGCCAGCTCGAATCCAATCCTTGGGAACAGGCGCAGGGCAAGTATCCCCCCGGCACCAAGATCAAGGGCAAGGTCCGCAACCTCACCAGCTACGGCGCATTCGTCGAGCTGGAGGAAGGCCTCGACGGCATGGTGCACGTCTCCGACATCTCGTGGACGCGCAAGATCAACCACCCCTCCGAAGTCTTCCAGAAGGGCGACGAAGTCGAGGCGGTCGTGCTCGAGATCGACAAGGTCAACCAGCGCATTTCGCTGGGCATGAAACAACTGGGGACCGACCCGTGGGCCGGCATTGACCAGTTCTACAAAGTCGGCGACCTCGTCACCGGCAAGGTCACCAAGCTCGCCAGCTTCGGCGCGTTCATCGGCTTGGCGCACGACATTGACGGCCTGGTGCACATCAGCCAGATCAGCGAGGACCGCGTGGACAAGATCAAGAACGTGCTGACGGTCGGCCAGGAAGTCACCGCGCGCGTCGTGAAGATTGACCGCGCCGAGCGCCGCATCGGCCTGTCTGTGAAGGCCGCGAGCTACAGCCCCGAGCAGCTCAAGGAAGAGCAGAAGATCCTCGACGCGCTCAAGCCCGGCGAGGACCTCGTCGCGTTGCAGCACGCCTTCGACGCCGCCGAGGACCGCTAAGGCGAGCCTCGCGCACAAACCCGTTTCGCAACCGGCAGGCCAGCGATGGCCTGCCGGTTTTCTTTTCCAAAGGGAAATGTCGGAGGAAGACAGAGGTGGTGGACGCTGCAGGTTTCGAACCTGCGACCCCTACCGTGTGAAGGTAATGCTCTACCACTGAGCTAAGCGTCCGCGAGCGGCGTGAGGTTAATTGTGGGTCGTTGGAAGGCAAGCAGGTTTTCCCGGCGGCAGTCCATTTTGAATCGGGGGGGTTGCCAAGTTGCAGTGCATCCGTATTATGCGCGCGCAAGCAAGCCAAACCTGATGCGACAATTCATGACAATCGCCACGAATGCGTTCATGGAACTGGTGCGGCAGCCCATCTTCCTGCTGCTGACGGCGGGTTCCTCGCTGTTCATCGTGTTCCTGGCGGCCGTGCCTTACTTCGGCATGGGCGAGGACACCAAGCTGGTGAAGGACAGCGCGCTGGCGTTGATGCTGATGGTCGGGCTGTTCGTGGCGGTCTTGAGCGCGTCGGCGTCGGTGGCGCATGAGATCCGCACTGGGACGGCGCTGGCGGTGCTGGCCAAGCCGGTGGGGCGCGCAAAATTCCTGCTGGCCAAATACTGCGGGCTGGCTGCGGCGCTGGTGTTGCTGGCCTACGTGAACACGCTGGCGACTCTGCTGGCGAGCCGGATGGCGTTCGATGCCTACGGGGAGGCCGATCTGGTTGGAACGGGAATATATTGCGGGGCTGTGGCTCTGGCATACGTGCTGGCCGGGTTCACCAACTACTTTCTGCGCCGTTCGTTTGTCTCGGACGCGGTGCTGTTGCTCACGGTGCTGACGACGCTGGCTTTTTGCGCGCTCGCCTTCCTGATTGAGCTTAAGCGGCCGGGCGCGACGGAGCCGGGCATGTATAAGGTGGACTGGCGGCTCCTGCCCGCGTGCGTGCTGGTGCTGCTGGCGCTGCTGCTCTTCGCCGGTCTGGCGCTGGCGTGCTCGACTCGCTACGACACGGTGCCGACCCTGGTGATCTGCACCTCTTTGTTCCTGCTCGGCTTGATGAGCGACTACCTTTTTGGCAAGCGCGCGGAGGCGGGTTCGTGGTGGGCGACGGTGTTTCACACGGTCCTCCCGAACTGGCAGTTGTTCTGGCTGGCGGACGCGATCGAAGGCACGCGGTCGCACGCGATCGAGGGTGTCTGGGGCTACGTGGGCAAGGCCACCGGGTATGTGGTGGGATATTTGGGTGCGTCACTGGCCGTCGCGCTGATGCTGTTCGAGGACCGTGAGCTGAGTTGATCTAATGGAACGCAATTTGAAACCTACCGGGCTGGTCAACCTCCTCATCGCCCTCGCCGCCGCCGGCTTGGGCACGTATATCGCGCGCTCGACGGCGTCCTACGCGGACGAAGTGGTCAGCGTCTTCCTGGGGCTGGGCTTCCTCGTCGCGCTGTTCAGCTACTTCCAGATGCGGATGGAGGCACGCGAGAAGCTGGAGAAGCTCGAACTCGACGAGCTGGCCAAGTCCGCGCGCAGCACAACACTCTTCGACGGAACGGACGCGGAAGCCTTCCCGGCGCGGCGTGCCCGCGAGCAGTTCGAGCTTTGGCTGTTGCCGGCGTTCTGCCTCGTGCTGCTGGTGCTGCAAGTGGCGGCGGCTTGGTGGCTCGGCAAGCAGGTGCTCAATCCCGACGCGCGCGAGGTGCGCAACTCCCTGCCGGTGATGGCGGCGTTCTTCGGCTTCCTCTTCTTCCTGCAATTCCTCCCCGGCCGCTACTCGGTCAACGTGGCGCGGCTGGAAGGCCAGCGGCTGCTGCAACCCGCTGGCAGCTACCTCCTCCTCGGCGCGTATCTGAGCCTGCTCGCCGCGGTGGGCATCGTGGCGATTCACTTCGGCCACTCGAAGGTGGACATCTTCATCGCCCGCGCCTTGTGCGTGATTCTCGCGCTCGCGGCGGTCGAAAACCTCTTCACGCTCATCCTCGAAATTTATCGTCCCCGCGTCCGCGGCCAAGCGGCTCGTGTCCTTTACGAGAGTCGCCTCGTCGGTCTGCTGGGCCAGCCCGAGAGCGTCTTCACCACGGCGGCGCACGCGCTGGACTACCAGTTCGGCTTCAAGGTCTCCGAGACGTGGTTCTTCCAGTTCCTGCAAAAAGCCTTTGTCTGGCTGCTGCTGATTCAGTCCGGCCTGCTGTGGCTTTCCACCAGCTTCGTCTTCATCGAGCCGGACGAGCAGGCGTTGCTGGAGCGCTGCGGCAAACCGGTCGGGACCACGGCCCTGAACCCCGGCTTCCATCTGAAGTGCCCGTGGCCGATTGACTCCGTGTATCGCTTCCAATCCCACCGCATTCAGACCTTCACCGTCGGCGTCGTGACCAAGGACGACGACCTCGGCGGCACGACAGCGGAGAACACGATTGTCTGGACCAAGAGCCATTACAAAGAGGAGTTCAACCTGCCCGTCGCCAACAAAGAACAGGACAGCGCCTCGAACACCAACGCCGCCGGGGAGAAGTCCGCGCCGCCCGCCAACCTCATCACCGCCAGCGTCCCGGTGCAGTATCAAATCAAGGACATCGTTGCTTGGGCGCGCAACCACGCGAACCCGAACGAACTGCTGGAGCGCCTCGCGACCCGCGAGGTCGTCCGTCATCTCGTGAGTGTGGATTTCTTCGAGTTCATGTCCGTGGGCCGGAAGAAGTCCGCCGAGGCGCTCCGGGCGAACATCCAGA
Source organism: Verrucomicrobiales bacterium (assembly GCA_005791875.1). Taxonomy (GTDB): domain Bacteria; phylum Verrucomicrobiota; class Verrucomicrobiia; order Limisphaerales; family SXTU01; genus SXTU01. The sequence goes on along the minus strand of SXTU01000003.1, from coordinate 29,770 downwards.
AGTCCGCCGCCGACGCGAAGTTGGGCGTGGACATCCTCTTCGTCGGCTTGCAGGACGTGCACCCGCCGGTGAGCGTGGCCGAGGCGTTCGAGGCCGTCATCGGCGCACAGCAGACGCGCGAAGCGAAGACCCTTGCAGCCAAAGGCGAGGCGACTAAATCCACCGCGATGGCCGAGGGCGAGGCGCAAAAGGTGAAGGACACCGCAGCGGCCTTCGCGGTTCGGCGCGTGGCCGAGGCTGGCGCGATTGGCGCGCAGTTCGAGCATCAGATGGCTGCCTTCGACGCTGCGCCGACAGTCTATCCGCAGCGGATTTATTTGCAGACCTACGCCAAGGCCATTGCCAAGTCCCGCAAATACATCATCGCCACGACCAACGCGCAGGAGCTGATTCAGCTCAACCTCGAAGACAAGATTCGCGAAGACCTTTTGAACTTGGAAATCCCCGCGAAGAAATAATCCACCTCGCCACTTTCTGACCCACTGACTATGCGCAACCCCGTAACCTTCGTCGTCGGCCTCCTCATCCTCCTCATCTTTGGCTCCATCTCGTTCCTCTTCCAGGTGCGCGAGAGCGAGGTGGCTTTTCTCACCACCTTCGGCAAGGCCGATGAGGCGGTCATCAAGCCCGGCCTGCGCTTCAAGCTCCCGTGGCCCATCCAGAAGGTCCACCGCTTCGACGCCCGCGTGCATAACTTCGAGGGCAAGTTCGAGGAGGCCATGACCCTCGACCAGCGCAACGTCCTCGTGCTCGTCTATGTCGGCTGGCGCATCACCGAGCCGCAGAAGTTCAACCGCAGCTTCCCCGGCGGCGTGGACGACGCGAAGCGCAATCTCGAGAGCCTCGTGCGCAGCGCCAAGAACGCCGCCGTCGGCACGCACAATTTCAGCGACTTCATCAACACCGACCCCGCCAAGCTCAAGTTCGATGAAATCGAAAAGGAGATGTTCTTGCAGGTGGCCGGCACGGCGAAGGAGAAATTCGGCCTGGAGGTGAAATCCCTCGGCATCAAGCGCCTCGGCTTCCCCGAGAGCGTCACGCAGAAGGTTTTCGAGCGCATGAAGGAAGAGCGCCAGCGCCTCGTGAAGCAGTTCGAGGGTGAAGGCGACCGCGACGCCACCAAGATTCGCTCCACCGCCGAGCGCGAACGCAGCGAAAAGCTCGCCGCCGCCGAGGCTGCGGCCACGCGCAGTCGGGGCGAGGCCGAGAAGGAAGCCGCGAAGGCCTACAAGACGCTGGAGCAAAATAAGGAACTAGCCGTGTTCCTCCAGAAGCTCGCCTCGATGGAAGCCATCGCGAAGGAGCGGACCACGCTGATTCTCGACCAGAACTCCTCGCCCTTCGACCTGCTCCGTTCCACCAACTCCCTCGTTCGCCCCGCTGGCACCAAGTAAGCCGCCTGTCATGAGCGACCACGACCATTCCCACGGGCCGAACGACCACAGCCACAGCCACGGGCCGGGGCCGGACGATCACGCGCATTCTCACTCCCACGGCCCCGGCGACGCGCCTGTGCCGACACCCGAAGCGCCGATGGAGGACTCCAGCACGCAGGCGCTGTCCGACGCGCTGAAGAGCAGCTTCCTCGTCGTTCGCGTGGTGATGGCCGGCCTCATTGTCCTCTTCTTCGCCTCCGGCATTTTCACCGTTGGCCCGCAGGAGGTCGCCATCAAGCTCCTCTTCGGCGCGTCCACCGGCAAAGGCGACGCGGCGTTGCTCAAGCCCGGCCTCCATTGGTCCTTCCCGTTTCCCATCAACGAGATTGTCAAAATCCCGAAAGACCAAGTCCACACCGTCATCTCCAGTGCGGGCTGGTATCCGGTGACGCCGCAGCAGGAACTCGCCGGCCAAGAACCGCCCGCCGGGGCCACGCTCAACCCCGCCACCGACGGCTACACGCTCACCGCCGACGGCAACATCATGCACGTCAAGGCCACGCTGCGTTACCGCATCAGCGACCCCGAGGCGTATGTGTTCCAGTTCGCCGCCGTCTCGAACCTCGTGCAGAACGCGCTGAACAACGCGCTTCACCACGCCTCCGGCCAGTTCACCGTGGACAAAGCCACGCGGCAGGACATCGCCGGTTTCAAGGGGAAGCTCATGAGCCGCGTGCAAGCGCTCGTCACGACGCAGAACCTCGGCATCGAGTTCGACCCGCGCGGCTGCGATGTCATCGCCATCCCGCCCCGTCAGGTGAAGGCTGCCTTCGACGCCGTGCTCGAGGCCGAGAACGACAAGCGCAAGGCTATCAACACCGCCGAAGGTGATGCCAACACCACCCGCACCAAGGCTGAGGCAGAGGCCGACGCCATCCGCAACGCCGGGCGCGCCGACGCGACGCGCATCGTGCAATCGGCGAAGGCCGACGCGGACTACTTCCTCGCGCGCCTGCCGGAGTTCACCAGCAACCCGCAGCTCTTCCGCGACCGTCGCCTCACCGAGACGATGGCCGCCGTCCTCGGCAACGCGCAGGAGAAGTATTTCATCGTCGAGCGCACCGATGGGACGCCGCGCGAGCTGCGCCTCCTCTTGAACCGCGAGCCGTTGAAGCCGGCTGCGCCGAAGCAACCCTGATAAACTCCCGATGCAAGTCACCAGCCTCCTCAGCCAGCAGGAACACAACCACACCGACGGCGAGCGGTGCTCCTCGTGCGGCACCGACCACGAGCACGCCACGCAGCAGCTCGGCGTCACGCTCTTCGGCCTCATCCTCGTCATCAACTCGTTCATCATCGAGTGGTTCACGGCCAACGGGAAGACCGTCGCCGACCTCAGCGCGGGACTCGGAGCCATCGTGCTGGGCTGGCCCATCGTCGTCGTGGCGGTGAAGGACTTGAAGCGCGGCAACCTCACTACGAACGAACTCGTCGCGCTCGCCGTTCTCGCGTCCTTCGCCAGCGGGCACTATCAGGAAGCGGGCGTCGTGAGCTTCTTCATGTTGCTGGGCCAGATTATCGAGAGCCGCACCGCCGAGGGCGCGCGCCTCTCCATCGAGTCGCTCATCAAGCTCACGCCCACCAAGGCCCGCCGCATCGTCAGCGGCAAGGAAGAGGAAGTCGCCGTCCACGAGCTTGCCAACGGCGATGTCATCCGCGTCCGCCCCGGTGACAACGTGGCCGCCGACGGCCAAATCCTCACCGGCGAGGGTTCCATCAATCAGGCGAACATCACTGGCGAATCTCTCCCGGTGGACAAGAAGCCCGGCGACCAGGCGTTCGCGGGCACCATCAACCTCACTGGTGTCCTTGAAATCAAAGTCACCCGGGCCGGCACCGACTCCACGCTCAACCGCGTGCGCGAACTCATCTTGGCCGCCGAGAAGACCAAGCTGCCGATCATGCGCATCGTGGACCAATACATGAGCTTTTACACACCGCTCGTGCTGGTGATCGGCGCGCTGGTGTGGGCGTTCACCGGTGAGTTGAGCCGCGTTATCGCCGTCTTCATCGTCGCCTGCCCCTGCGCCTTCGTGCTCGCCACTCCCACCGCGATGGTCGCCGCGCTCTCCGCCGCCGCCCGCCTCGGCATCCTCATCAAAAACGTCGCCGACATTGAGCTCGCCGCGAAAATCAACGCCTTCGTCTTCGACAAGACCGGCACTCTCACGACCGGCAAGCTGGCCGTGAGCCGCCTTGCCCCCGCGAGCGGCACGGCCCCCGCCGAACTGCTGCGCATCGCCGCGAGCGCCGAGCAGTTCAGCAACCACCCCACGGCCAAGGCCCTCACCGCGCTCGCCGTGGAGGCGGGGGTTCCGTTGAGCGACCCAAAGAACTTCTCCGAGACCGCTGGTCGCGGCGTGAAGGCGAACGTGGACGGGACCGTCGTCCTCGTGGGCCGCGCGCAATGGCTCAAGGACAACGGCGTGACCGGCGACATCCTCGGCTCCGTGGACGTGGACGAAACCGCTGGCTACAGCCTGCTCTTCATCGCCCGCAACGGCGCGTGCATCGGCTGGGTGGGCTTGCAGGACGAGACCCGCCACGAGGCGAAGGAGGCGTTGCTCGACTTGAAGGACACCGGCGTCCGCCGCGTGGCGATGGTCTCCGGCGACCGTCAGCCCGTCGCCGCGCGCGTGGCGAAGGAAATTGGCATCGAGGAAGTCGCCGCCGAGTGCCTGCCGCAGAACAAGGTCGAGTATGTGAAGGCCCTGCGCGCCAAAGGCTACCGCGTCGCCGTGGTCGGTGACGGCGTGAACGACGCCCCCGCGCTGGCCGCCGGTGACCTCGGCATCGCGATGGGCGCGGCCGGCAGCGAGGTGGCCATCCACAGCGCGACCATCGCGCTGATGAACAGCGACCTGCGCCGCCTGCCCTTCCTCATCCGCCTTTCGCGCATGACCCGCAGCGTCATCAACCAGAACTTCCTCTTCGGCATCGTCTTCGTCATTGGCGGTCTGGTGCTGGCCGCGCTGAAATACATCAACCCAGTCGTCGCCGCGCTGATGCACGTCGCCGGCTCGCTCATCGTCGTCTTCAACAGCGCCCGCCTCGTGCGCCAGGGCGAGGATCTCGAACCATTCCAGGCCGGAGCGCCCGCGAACCCGCCGCCCGCCGGCGGCGCCAGCAAGCACGAAGCCGCTGGACAGTTGCAGCCGAAGCTGGCGTGAAGTCGCGCTGCGGACGTGCGTCGTCGACCTGACGCTGATTCGATTCATACCATGACCGTCCTCGACACCCTCCAGCCCGAAGCCGCCGCGCGCACCTCCACCGAGGCCGTCATCTCCGTGCGCGGGCTCACCAAGGTCTTTACGGATTTCTGGGGCCGGCCCAAGGCGCGCGCCGTGGACACCGTGAACTTCGAGGTCCGGCGCGGCGAGGTCTTCGGCCTGCTCGGACCCAACGGCTCCGGCAAGTCCACCACCATCAAGATGCTGCTGGGCCTGCTCTACCCGACCAAGGGCCACATCGAGATTTTCGGCCACTCGCCGCGCCACGTGAAGACCAAGGCGCGCATCGGCTACCTGCCGGAGGAGAGCTACCTCTACAAGTATCTCGACTCCCGCGAGACGCTCGACTTCTTCGGCAACCTCTTCCAACTCCCGCCCGAGCAGCGCGACCAGCGCACCGAGCAACTCCTCGAGATGGTCGGCCTCAACCAAGTCCGCAGCCGCACGGTGGGCGAGTTCTCCAAGGGCATGCAGCGCCGCATCGGCCTGGCGCAGGCGCTCATCAACGACCCTGACCTCGTCATCCTCGACGAGCCGACCGCCGGCCTCGACCCGCTGGGTTGCCGCGAGGTGAAGGACGTCATCCTCGCGCTGAAGAACCGCGGCAAGACGGTCATTCTCTCCAGCCATCTTCTCAGCGATGTGGAGGACGTGTGCGACCGCGTGGTGATTTACTACGGCGGCAAGATTCAGGCCGACGGCACGCTCAAGGAATTGCTCACCGAGCGTAGTTCCGTCCGCATCACCTTCCCCATGCTGCCGCGCGAGGCGATGGAGAACATCCTCGGCACCATCCGCCGTGACGTTGCTGCCGACCGCATCCAGCTCGATAACCCGACGCAGAACTTGGAGAGCTACTTTCTCGGCGTAGTGAACCGTGCGCGCGCCAGCGAGCAAAACACCTCCGGCGCGACCTCCGGCAGCCAGGTTGCCGAATACTTGCGGGGCGGGGCGGAGGCCGGAGCGCAGCAGCAGGCCCGTGTGCTGGACCGACTGGTCGCCGCTGCGCCGGTTGCGGAAGCTCCCGCGCCGGTCGTCGTGGTCCCGACGGCGGCTGAAGTCGAGGCCCAGAAGAAACTCGCCGCCCTCACCGCCCCGGCTCCAGCCGCTCCCGAGCCAAACGTCGAAGTCGCCGCGAAGCCCGTCCTCGATGCGGCAAAGGCGAACGAGAAGCTCGCCAACCTGCTGGGCAAGCCCAAGGCATGAGCAACACCGCACTCCATACGCCCGCGTGTGCCAGTTGCTTCCTCGCGTGAACGTCGCATGACCAGTCACTTTGAAATCCTGAAGCACCCGCACCAGGGCCTCGCCGCCGTGAAGCATGGCTTCTCTTGGCCAGCGGCGATTCTGGGCTGGGTCTGGGCGTTGGCGCGGCGCGTGTGGATTCCCGGCGTTGCTCTGCTAGTGGTTCACGCGGCGCTCGCGCTCATCGCCACCAAGCTCATCACGGAAAACCCAGGCCTGCTCATCGCCGTTGGAGTCGGCTTGCAGGCCTTCTTCGGCGCGCGCGCCAATTACCTGTTGAGCCGTTCCTATCAGGAGCGCGGCTTCCTTTACCAAGGCCTCGTCCCCGCCACTTCGTCCGCCGATGCCATCGCAAAGTTCAAGGCCGTAGGCGAGAACATCCCTGCCGAGTGGCGGCTGGGCGTTGCGCCCGTGCTGTTCACCATGCCGGCGGGACTTCAGCGAGTGCTTGCCGTCGCGCGCCTCACCATCAAGGCCGTGGTGCGCTACCGGCTCCTGCCCGTGCTCGCCGTGCTGCTTGTGCTCGTCGTCGTCGGCCTGCCGCTCGCGCTCAAGCACGACGGCACCGCACGCGGGCTCGTGCAGATCGTCATCACCTATTGTCTCAGCGCGGTCACGGCCATCCTTGGCCTCGTCACGCTCTGGCTCGCCACCGGCACGCTGGCGCGGGACGTGGAGGATTGCTCGATGCAGATGGTCGTGGTGAAGCCCATTCCGCGCTGGCAGATCTGGGCTGGCAAATGGCTCGGCATCATGGGGCTGAACTTCACGCTCCTCGGCTTGTCCGGCCTCGCCGTTTTCTTCCTCGTCCAGTGGCGCGCCGCCAGCCTGCCAGACAAGCAGCAGGCCATCTTGAAGAACGAGCTGCTCATCGCGCGCGGCTCGCTCAAGGAAGTCCCGCCCGACCTCGACGCCGAGGTGGAGCGGATTCTCAAGGAGCGCATCAAGGAGATCGGCGCGAACGCCAATGGCGCGGACCTCGCCACCGTGCGCAAGGACGTGAAGGAGTCTCTCAAGTCGCAGTTCCAGGCGGTCCCGCCGCGCGCGACGCGGACGTGGGTCATAGACACCGGGCTTGCGCGTCGGCAGCTCGAGAACAAGCCCATCTACCTGCGCGTGAAGTTCCGCTCGTCGGCTTACAGCGTGAAGCCCGAGACCTACGGCACGCTCTGGGAGATTGGTCCGCCGAACTCCACCAAGGTCGTCCGCATGAGCCGCCCTCTCACCACGGACACGTTCCACGAGTTCGGCATCAACCTGCTCGACGCCAAGGGCAACTCGAGCGCCGAACCGGTGAAGAACGGACGCTTCCTGGACCTGCTCGACAAGGACGGACTGCTCTACATCACGTTCGGAAATCCTAACCAGGCTGTCGTGCTCTTCGATCTCGTGGAGGGGATGGAGGTGCTTTACCACGAGGGCAGCTTCGGGCTGAACTTCGTCCGCGGATTGACGATCATTTTCATCTGGCTCGGCCTGCTCGCTGCCATCGGCCTGGCGGGCGCATCCTACCTGTCGTTCCCGGTCGCGGCGTTTTTCTCCGTCACCGTGCTCATCGTGGGCCTGAGCAGCGGGACCATCGCCACCGTGGTGAAGGACGGCACGTTCGGCAGCACGAACCACGATACCGGCGTGCCGGAGGGAATGCTCGGCGCGGTGGACTTCGTCATGGTGCCCATCTTCAAGGCGGCCGACGAGGTGCTGACAATGATCAACTCCTTCTCGCCGATTGATTCCCTCAGCACCGGACGCAGCGTGTCATGGACGACGCTGGCTCTGGCGTTCCTGAATGTCTGGGTGCTGGTCGGCGGCTTCTTCGCGCTTGCCGGCATGATCGTCTTCAACCGGCGCGAGATGGCCACCGCACAGGACAAGGGCTGACATGAACGACCGTCGTTTCTACAAGCCTCTGCTCTCGCTGCTCGCCGTGGCGCTGCTGGTCGGCGTCAATCTCGCGCAGCGCCAACTGACCGCCGAGCGCGTGCGGCTCAAGCTCACGCGCGTCGAGGCCGTCGAGAGCATGCCGCCGATGATGGCCTTCACCGCCGTCGCGCTGGGCGGCTTCCGCGGGTTGGTCTCCAACGCGCTCTGGATCCGCCTCAACGACCTTCAGCTCGACGAGAAATACTTCGAGATGGTCCAGCTCTCCGACTGGATCACGAAGATGCAGCCGCACTTCGTCGCCGTCTGGGTGCATCAGGCGTGGAACCTCTCCTACAACATCTCGGTGAAGTTTCCCGACCCAAACGACCGCTGGTTCTGGGTCAACCGCGGCATCGAGCTGCTGCGCGACGAGGCGCTCAAATACAACCCCAACGAGACGCTCATCTACCGCGAGCTGGCGTGGCACTTCCAGCACAAGATGGGCGCGAACCTCGACAACGCCCACATGACCTACAAAAGCGAGTGGCTGCGCATGATGACCGAGGTTCTGGGCAAGCAGGGCAGGCCCAACTGGGAGGAGCTGCTCAACCCGCAGACCGATGACGCGAAGGCGCGCGCCAAACTCCTTCGCGAGAAATACAAGCTCGACCCCAAGCTGATGCGCGAGGTGGACGAGAAATACGGCCCCTTGGAATGGCGGCTGCCCGAGACGCACGCGATCTACTGGGCGTCGCTTGGTCTGAAGAACTCGAAGCCCGAGCAGCTCATCACTCTGCGCCGCGTCATCTACCAGTCCATGCAGCTCGCCGCCCAGCGTGGACGGATCATTTTCAACCCCTTGACCGGCAAGTTCGACACGGCCCCGAACCTGATTGCAATTCCAATGGCGAACGAAGGCTACGAAGAGATGATCGAAACTGCGAAGGACAGCGCGGACAACGTGAAGAACGCACACGCGAACTTCCTCAAGCAGGCCATCTCCGACCTCTACAACTACAACCGCGAGCAGGACGCCGCCCGCTGGCACGACTACCTCGCCAAGAAGTATCCCGGCCGCTACACCAAGTCGGACCAGAACGTCACCGACTTCGTGATAGAGCGCTACAAGGAGCTGATGGACCTCGGCAAGGACAAGATTCAGAGCGCCATCGAAGGCATGTTCGCCCGGCACTTCTATGATTTGGCCGTCGGCGAGGATGACCATGCGGCGGGTTACCTTGGTCTCATCCGCAAGATTCACGCCGGCTACGCGACGAAGGTCGAGCGCTCCGAGCGCGACCGTGTGGACCTGCCGTCGCTGCCCGCGTTGCGGCAGTTGGTGTTTGACCAGGTCATCAACGCCCCGCCCGGAGAGGGATGGAGCCCGCAGACGCGGCTGCAACTGCTCACCGCGCTCAGGCTGCCCGTGCCCAAGGACGCCCCGTGGCTCACCGCCCCCGCGCCGGGCACGGTGGTGGCGCAGGCTGGCACGAACACGAGCCGCCCGCCTTACATCCCGCCCTCCGTGGACATGAACGCCCCCGAGACCAATCTCAAGCGGGGCAAGGAATTCCTCGCCAAGAACAAGCAGCAGGCAGACGTCGTCGAGCGCCCCAGCGGCCTGCAATACCGCATCATCAAGGCCGGCACCGGCAAGCTGCCCACCGAAAAGGACACGGTGCGCGTCCATTACACCGGCAAGGTGATTGACAAGAAAACACTCCAGCCCGGCGGCATTTTCGACAGCTCCTACGAGAAAAACCTGCCCGGCGAGTTTGGTGTGACCGGCGTCATCCGAGGCTGGACCGACGCGCTGCTGCTCATGCCCAAGGGCAGCAAGTGGCACCTTTTCATCCCGCACTACCTCGCCTACGGCGAGCGCGGAAGCCCGCCCGGCATCGGCCCGAACGAGGTCCTCTTCTTCGAGGTCGAGCTGCTGGACATCCTCTCGAAGTAGCGCGTAACGGGGACACTCCTGTCCCCTTCGACCAGCTGGCCGACGCCGTGCGACGGACGCCCCATCCTCCACCGGGGACAAGAGTGTCCCCGTTACGCGCGCAAAACTACTACGTGTAGGTAATAACCGGTTGCCAAAGCCTCCGCTTCAGTGGAAGCTTCCTCCAACAAATCATGCTATGAGCCGGTTCTCCTTTCCCCGCCTGGTCGTCGTCGCGTTTGGCGGACTCCTGCTGGCTTCCTCGCTCCGCGCCGCCGACTGGCCGCAGTATCGCGGCGGACCGGAGCTGCGCGGTGTCGCGGAGGGCAAACTCGCCGCTAAACTCGACTTGCTCTGGAGCTTCAAGACCGGCGGTCCGGTGAAGTCTTCCGCCGCCATCGTGGGCGGAAACGTCTTTGTCGGCTCGGACGATGGCTTCCTCTACTCGCTCGTGCTGGCTACGGGGAAGACCAACTGGGCCTTCAAGACCGGCGGCAGTGTCGAGTCCTCGCCGTTAGTCCACGAGGGCCGGGTCTTCTTCGGCTCGGACGAGCCAATGTTCTATGCGCTCGACGCGAAGACCGGGAAGGAGGTCTGGAAGTTCCCCATCGGCGACAAGATGCCCGGCTCGCCCAACCTCGTCCGCGCGCCCAACGGCAAGGACTGGAACGTCATCTTCGGCTGCCACGACGCGAGGCTCTACTGCCTCGCCGCCGCGACCGGGAAATCCAACTGGGTCTATGAGACCGGCAGCGGCATCAACGGCACGCCCGCCGTCTTCCAAGGCCTGACCGCCCTCGGTGGCTGCGATTCGCTGCTGCACATCGTCGCGCTTACCAACGGGACGAAGTTGAAGGAGTTGGAAATCGGCGCGCCCATCCTCGGCTCCGTGGCGGTGGCGGATGGCCGCGTCTATGGCGGCCACTTCGAGAACCAAGTCTTCTGCGTGGACCTCGCCAAGGGCACGAACCTCTGGAGCTACCGCGACCGCGCCTTCGCCTACGTTTCCTCGCCCGCCGTGTTGGGCGACCGCCTCGTCATCGGTGGCCGCGACAAGCGCGTCCACTGCCTCCGCACGAAGGACGGTGAAACCATCTGGACTTTCGGCACGCGCGGCAAGGTGGACAGCTCCCCGGTCATCTGCGACGGCAAGGTCATCGTCGGCTCCGAGGACGGCCGCCTCTACCTGCTTGCGCTCGCCGACGGCAAGGAGCTGTGGAGCTACGAAATTGGTCAGGGCCTCGCCGCGTCGCCCGCCGTGTCCGACGGCAAGGTGGTCATCGGCAGCGAGGACGGGAGCGTGTATTGTTTCGGGGTCAAACCAGCCAAGTAAATCTCTTCGCAGCCAGAATGAGCACCATCACCATCGCCCCGCTTCAGCCCGGTGCACAGCACGCCCCGCCTCCGGCCCACTTGGCGACCACGGCGGGCAACTACTTCGTCACTAACTACCCGCCGTTCTCGTTTTGGAAGCCGGAGTTCTTGCCAGAGCTACACGCTGCACTGGAGCGCCCCCCCTCGCAACTCTCAACTCTCAACGCTCAACTCCCCCCCGTCTCCCTCGGCCTCTACACCCACATCCCTTTTTGCCGGAAGCGTTGCCACTTTTGCTACTTCAAGGTCTATACGGACAAGGATTCCGCCGCCATCAAGGGCTACGTGGACGCCGTCTTGCGCGAGTTGGAGATGTATGCGGGCAAGCCCTTCATCGGCGGGCGCAAGCCGAAGTTCATCTACTTTGGCGGCGGCACGCCCAGCTACCTCAGCCCCGACCAGCTCAAGCAATTGACCGACGGCATGAAGCGCCTGTTGCCTTGGGATGAGGCGGAGGAAATCACCTTCGAGGCCGAGCCGGGCACGCTCACGGACCACAAGCTCCGCGCCATCCGCGAGCTGGGCGTCACGCGCCTTTCGCTCGGCATCGAGCACTTCGACGACCACATCCTCGAAATCAACGGGCGCGCGCATCGCTCGAAGGAGATCACCCGCGCCTACGCCTACGCGCGCGAAATCGGCTTCCCGCAAATCAACATTGACCTCATCGCTGGCATGGTCGAGGAGACCGAGGAGAAGTGGATTGAAACCGTCGCCAAGGCCGTCGCGCTCCAGCCCGACTCGCTCACGGTCTATCAGATGGAAGTGCCCTACAACACGGGCATCTACCAGCAGATGAAGGCGCAGGGCCAGCTCGTCGCGCCCGTGGCCGACTGGGAGACCAAGCGCCGCTGGGTGGACTACGCCTTCCGCGAGTTCGAGCAGGTCGGCTACGCGATGAACAGCACCAGCACCGTCGTGCGCGACCCGGCCAAGGTGAAGTTCCTCTATCGCGAGGGCTTGTTCTCCGGCGCGGATTTACTCTCCGTGGGCGTCGCGAGCTTCGGGCACATCAACGGCGTCCACTACCAGAACCAGGCGGACTTCGACCCGTATCTCGCGAAGGTGAACGCCGGCGAGCTGCCCATCTTCCGCGCCTATCCGACGCAGCCCGACGAGCGCTACATCCGCGAGTTCATGCTGATGCTCAAGCTGGGTTCCAACAGCCGCGCCAGCTTCAAGGCAAAGTTCGGCACCGACCCGTTGGAGCAGTTCCCCGCCCCGCTGGCGTTGCTCAAGGACTGGGGCTGCCTCACCGTGGAGGGCGACCGCATCCTGCTCACGCGCGACGCGCTGCTGCAAGTGGACCGGCTGCTGATGGAGTTTTTCAAGCCGGAGCATCGCTCGACGAGATATGCCTGAACCGATTTCCATGCCCTCCCCTTCTATTCTCCCTATCGCCTACCCGCTGGACGACTTCTACGCCCAGGCGGGCCGGGACTTGCCGTCCATCGAGCCGGTGTCCGGCGACGCCGTGCCGGAGCCTTACAAGTCCTTGCTTGTGCATCAGGACGACATGACGCCGACGCTGGAGAAGTTCCACGGCGAGCGCATCCATCTCGAAGTCCTCAGCCGCCAGCAGCGCGATGACTTTTACTTCCGCGAGGTCGTGCTGCTCCTCGACAAGTCGGACCAGCCCGTCGAATTCGGTGCCATCAAAATCAATCTCGCCCTCTTCCCGCCCGCCGCGCGCAAGGAAATCCTCGATGAGCGCCGCCCGCTCGGCACGCTCCTCGCGGACTACGCAATCACACACGCCAGCCGACCGAAGGCATTCCTGCGCGTCCACTCCGACGACTTCATCAACGCGGCGCTCAAGCTGGACAAGTCCCAGTGGCTCTACGGCCGCCGCAACACGCTCTGGGACCCGCAGCAGCGCCCGCTGGCGGAGATCGTGGAGATTCTGCCGCCGGCGTGAGGAACAACTGGTTTGCACCACAAGAGGCGGGAAAGGCGCGGAGAAGACAGTTTTTAGCTTTCCCCTCTTTGCCTTTCCCGCCTCTGCGGTGCTCGATGATTTTTCCGTAGGCAAAGACAGTTGGCCGCGCCCGCCGCGTTTGCTAGCGTCTCCCCCGTCACCCGAAGAAGCCGGGCAAACCAAACCCACGCCATGTCCCAAGCCATCATTGACCCCGCCGAGGTGCGGCGCTTCGCCGAGGAGTTGCGCCGCTTCAGCATCGACGTGTCCGAGCGCACGACACAGCTCCAGGCCCGCTTCGGCGCGCTCGGCGACTCGTGGCAGGACCAGGAACACGCGAAGTTCGCCGAGGAGTTCCAGCAGACCATGAAGGTGCTCAAGAAGTTCGTCGAGGTCTCGAACCAGCACGGCCCTTTCCTCCTGCGCAAGGCCGCCAAGATCGAGGAGTATCTCCAACAGCGCTGACCATGCCCGAGCAGGCCCGCATCACGTCGGTCGAGGCCCTCGAGGCCTTCCGCGCCGACCTGCTCGTCTATCTGGACAAGGCCCGCAACTTCGTGGACGAGGTGAGCGAGGAGGTCAGCCGCACACGCGCGTGGTTGCAGGACGACCGCGCCCGCCACTGGGCGCACCAAGTCAAACGCCGCACCATGGACTTGCAGGAGCGGCAGCAGGAACTCTTCAGCGCCCAGCTCGCCAAGCGCCAAAACATCCAGGGCGAACTCGTCGCCGTGCGCCGCGCCAAGCAATCGCTGGAGGAAGCCGAGGCCAAGGTGAAGTCCGTGAAGCAATGGCTCCGCGACTATCCCGTCGAAGTCGAGCCGCTCGGCCGCCACGCTGATTTGCTCCGCCACGCGCTCGTCACCGACATGGGCAAGGCCGTCGTGCTCCTCACGGAGACCATCGAGACGCTGCATGCCTACGCGGAGCTGAAGGCGCCGACTGCGGACATGCCGACCTGGACATCGCCATCGGAATGAAGCCACATATGCAATCAGCCGTGCCGAGCACCCGCATCTTCTTCTCCCTCTCCCCCACCGGGGGAGAGGGCAGGGGTGAGGGGGCAGGGCGTGCGGTAGCCAGCAGTTTCCGGCTTCGCGAAAGGCTCACTCCATCCGCAGGTGGATTTGCTCGGAAGCACTTCGTGTTCGCAAGCCGCCCCCTCACCCTAACCCTCTCCCCCGATGGGGGAGAGGGGACTCGCAACAGAGGTTTCCATCGCGGCTAGCCATGAGCCTCAACTCCACCCGCATCCGCCTGAGCACGTTGACCAAGCAGCTCTCGATTCGTTGGAACGAGACGTGCGAGCACTGGCAGGACGCCAAGGCCGCCGACTTCGAGAAGCGCTATCTCGAGGAACTCTTCAGCCGCGTCAACGTCACCGCTGCCAGCATCGAGACGCTCGACCAGGCGCTCACCAAAATCCGCCGCGACTGTGAGTAAGCTCCTCTCCACCGCCGAGACGCTCGAACTGTTGCGCCGCCTGCGCGACGCGGTGCGGACGTTCGCCGGGCGCGAGGAGCAGCTCCAGCGCGAGCAGCAGACGCAGGAAGCCCGGCTCAAGCAGCGCTGCGAAGCCGTCTTCGCCCAGCGCTCCGAGCAACTCCAGGCCGTAGTGACTACGCTGGAAACCTCGCTGAACGACGCTCGCGTCCGTTTCACCACGCGCTTGGACAACCGGCACGCGCGTCTCCAGCGCGCGCAGAAGAACGCCCTCCGTCAGCGCCTCACCCGCATCGAGGAGCGGGAGAACCAGCAGAAGTTCGAGCTGCAACGCGAACTGCTCAACGCCCAGCGCCAGCGCGAGGCCGGCTTCAAGTCGGCCAGCACCGAGCACGCGGAGTTCAGGGCGCAGCTCAAGCAGGAGCAGGAGTCGCTCGCCAAACTCACCGAACACGCGCGCATCGCGTTGCGCGGCTACGGCAGTTGGTCGCGCCAGCTCCGTGCCGGCGACTTGCAGTCGCCGTCCGACGCATCCTCAGCGATCGGCGACCCGAACCACTCCCTTGAACTGCTTCACCTGAAGCTAACCGCTGCCGTCGCTGACTTGAAGAGGGTGCGAGGCGCAGTTCTGCCACTTCTCTTTAGCTACCTGCCGGCTTCACTTTGGTTCACCTCGGGCGTGGTGCTCTTGTTCTTTGGCTATCTGACTAATGCGAAGTTTAATCCTCCGCTGAAGGCATTAACGCTTCCTGAGGTGGCGATGATGGGGGGTGCAATGCTCCTGGTCGTTTCGTTCACGCACATCGTCGGGCGGTTGCTTTCTGGCAAGTCAGCAAGCGCACTTGCGCTTGTCCTAACCGAAGCGCGTCAACTCGCGATTGACTGTGGGAATCAGGCCAAGGCCCGCCGCCAAGCCGAAGAACAACGCGTCGAAGCGGAGGCCACCTCTGTCGGGCAACAGCACGAGGACGGCTGGAACAAGGCGCTGGGTGAGACCGATGTTTCCAAGACGGAGTGCAAGCGCGTGATGGAAGGCCGGCTTCAGCGCGCGACCCAGCACTACGAACGGCTTCGGGCGGCAGCGACGAAAGCCTTTGAGGATGCAAGCGCCGCGCGACTGGCTGCTGCGAAGGGCAATGCGGACGAGGAGTTGCAGGGCCTCGCCATCGCCAATGAGACGTCGCAGATGACCGTGGCCAACCAGCGCGAGTCCGCGTGGCTCGCGCTGGCCGCCGAGTGGCATGCGGCCACAGCGCCGGTCTTCGCGGCGCTGGGTGCGTTGCAGCGCGCGGGGGCGGAGCAGTTCCCGCTGTGGACGCCGGACTTCGCACGGCAGTGGAAACCGCCGGAGCAGTTCGCTCACGCCGCGCAGTTCGCCCGGCTGGAGGTGGACATGGCGAAGCTCGCGGGGGCGCTGCCTCGCAACCCACGCCTCACGCTGCCGGGACCGGCGAGCTTCGCCGTGCCGCTGCTGCTCACGGTGCCGCAGCTCGGCTCGTTGCTCATCGAGACGAAGGGCGAGGGGCGCGAGCAGGCCATCGCGACGTTGAACGACACGATTCTGCGCCTGCTCGCCAGCGCGCCGCCCGGCCGCCTGAGCTTTACGCTCATTGATCCGGTCGAGCTGGGCCGTAGCTTTTCCGGGCTGATGCACCTCGGCGACTACGACGACCGGCTCATCAACAGCCGCATCTGGACGCAGCCCGCGCAGATCGAGGCGCAACTTGCCAACCTCAACGACCACATCGAGAAGGTCTCGCAGATGTATCTGCGCAACGAGTTCGCGACCGTCGCGGACTACAACGCGCAGGCCGGGCGCATCGCGGAGCGCTACCACTTCCTCGTCGTGGCGGACTTTCCGGCGAACTTCTCAGACACGGCGCTGCGGCGGCTGGCGAGCATCGTCGCGGGTGGAGCGCGCTGCGGCGTCCACGTGCTGCTGCACTGGGACCAGCGCAAACTCGCGGCGGCGGAATTGCCCGGCGAGGAATTGCGCGCGGCCAGCGTGAACCTGCGGCGTGAGGGCAACGCCTTTGCCATCGGCGGTGAAATGCTTCCCGGCATCACGCTCGTGCTGGAGTCACCACCGTCGCCGGAGATTGCGACGGAATTGCTCCACAAGGTCGGCCAGGCCAGCGTGAACGCGAACCGCGTGCAGGTGCCGTTCACGGACATCGCACCGGCGGCGGACGCGGCGTGGTCTCTGGATACGGCGGAGGAGTTGCGCGTGCCCATCGGGCGCACGGGCGCGACGAAGCTGCAATACCTCGCGCTCGGCAAGGGCACGCGCCAGCACGCGCTCGTGGCGGGCAAGACCGGCTCCGGCAAGTCCACGCTGTTCCACGTCATCATCACGGACCTCGCGTTGTGGTGCAGCCCGGAGCAGGTAGAGTTTTACCTCGTGGACTTCAAAAAGGGCGTGGAGTTCCGCTGCTACGCAGCGCACCGGCTGCCGCACGCGCGTGTGGTGGCCATCGAGAGTGACCGCGAGTTCGGCCTGAGCGTGCTGGCGCGGCTGGACGAGGAGCTCAAGCGGCGCGGCGAGCTGTTCCGCAAGGCCGGTGCGCAGGACTTGCCGGGCTACCGGCGGATGAGCGGCGCGACGCTGCCGCGCACGCTGTTGCTGATTGATGAGTTTCAGGAGTTCTTCGTCGCGGACGACAAGGTGGCGCAGGGCGCGGCGCTGTTGCTGGACCGCATCGTGCGGCAGGGCCGGGCGTTCGGCATCCACGTCATCCTCGGCTCGCAGACGCTGGGCGGCGCTTACTCGCTGGCGAGGGCGACGTTGGGGCAAATGGTCGTCCGTATCGCGCTCCAGTGCAACGAGGCCGACGCCGCGCTCATCATGGAGGACAACAACCCCGCGCCGCGCCTGCTCTCGCGGCCGGGCGAGGCGATTTATAATGACGAGGCCGGCGCGGTGACGGGGAATAGCCCGTTCCAGACCGTGTGGGTGTCGGACACGGAGCGCGAGGAGTGGCTGGCGAAGGTGAGTGCGCGGACGCAGGCCGACGGCGTGAAGCGCGTCGCACCGGTGGTCTTCGAGGGCAATGCGCCAGCAGACGTGCGGGACAACGAGTTGCTGAACGCTGCGCTCGCGGCGGCAGGAACGCGACCGGCGGAAGTTCCCCGCGCGTGGCTGGGCGCACCGAACGCCATCAAAGGCCCGACGGAGGCGGCGTTCCATCGGCAGAGCGGCAACAACCTGCTCATCATCGGCCAGCGCGACGAGGCGGCGCTTGCGATGCTCGGCGTGTCGCTCGTCGCGCTCGCGGCGCAGGGCGCGGCGCGGCTCGTCGTGCTCGAAGCCAGCCCGCCAGAATCGCCGCAGAAGGGGTTCTTCGAGTCAGTGACGCGAGCGATTCCGCGCGGCTGCATGCTGGCGAAGGCAGGCGACTTGGAATCACTGATGACGGAGCTGGACGTTGAGTTGAAGCGCCGGCGCGCGGAAGACCACGGCGCGGGCGCGGCGCCGTGCTTCCTGTTCGTCCACGAGTTGCAGAAGTTCAAGAGGCTCCGGCACGAGGACGATTTCAGCTTCTCGTCGGATGAATCGAAGCCGCCTGCTCCGGGCGCGGCCTTCGAGCGGCTTATCACCGAGGGGCCGGGCGTGGGGATGCACGTCATCGTCACATGCGACAGCTACAACAGCCTGGCGCGCGCGATGAGCCGCAAGGCCATCAGCGAGTTTGAGCTGCGCGTGCTTTTCCAGATGAGCGCGAACGACTCAGCCACACTGTGCGACACGCCCGCCGCGTCCGACCTTGGCCTGCATCGCGCGCTGCTGCACAACGGGCAGATGGGCTTCCTGGAGACCTTCCGGCCATACGCGCTGCCGGATGCGGCATGGCTGGAAGAGGCCGGGCGGGAACTGGCACGCCTGATGTCCGGCACATGATTCGCTTCGCGGCCAAAGCGGACCGGCTTTTGACAGTTCTCTGCTTGCACAATGACGGACCTGCTCTACAATACGCACACGTATGAATTCTGAGAACACCTACGACGCCATCGTCATCGGCGGTGGACCGTCTGGCTCCTCCTCCTCCTACATCCTTTCCGAGCACGGGCATCGTGTGCTGCTGCTCGAGCGCGAGAAGTTCCCGCGCTACCACATCGGCGAGTCCATGATTCCCTTCACCTACGGGCCGATGGAGCGGCTGGGCCTGATGCCGCGCATGAAGGACTCGCGCTTCGTGAAGAAATACAGCGTCGTCTTCATCGCGCCCAACGGGAAGGTCAGCCAGCCCTTTTACTTCTTCAACCGCTACGATCGCGAGACGGTGGCGCAGACGTGGCAGGTGCTCCGCAGCGAGTTGGACCAGATGCTTCTCGACCACACGCGCAGCAAGGGCACCACGGTGAAGGAGGAAACCACCGTCAAGGAGCTGCTCCGCGAGAACGGCCGCGTGGTCGGCGTGCGCGCGCAGCACAAGGATGGTTCGGTAGTCGAGTATCGTGCGCCCATCACGCTGGACTGCACGGGCAAGGAAGCCTTCGCCGCCGTCCGCAACGGCTGGCGCACGCGCGATCCTTACCTCAACAAGGTTGCCGTCTGGACCTATTACAAAGGCTCTAAACGCGAGCCGGGCATTGACGAGGGGCAGACCGCCGTCGCTTACGTGCCGGACAAAGGCTGGTTCTGGCACATCCCGCAGCACGACGACATGGTGAGCGTGGGCGTCGTGGCCGAGGGCAAATACCTCACGCGCGGCGGCGTGCGCGAGCCGAAGGACATCTTTAATCGCGAGGTCGAGCAGAACGTGTGGATCAAGGAACACCTGTCCGTAGGCTCGCAGGTCGGCCCCTACTACCTGACCAGCGAATACACGCAGCACGCGCGGCATTGCGGCAGCGCGGGCCTGCTGCTGGTGGGCGACGCCTTCGCGTTCCTCGACCCCGTGTTCAGCAGTGGCCTGATGCTCGCGCTCAAGAGCGGTGTGCTGGCCGGTGACGAAGTTCATAACGCAATTGCGGCGAAAGATTTTTCCCCAGAGCGGTTCACCGGCTACGCGACCCAGATGCGGCAGGGCGTGGAGAACATGAGGAAGCTGGTGTATGCGTTCTATGATCCGAACTTCTCCTTCAAGGACGTGACCATGAAGTATCCCGAGGCGGGCGGCGAAATCACTGACTGCCTCAGCGGCGACGTGAACAAGGATTTTGAGCCGCTCTGGCGTAAAATCCGCGAGTTCGTGCCGCTACCGGACGACTTGCCGCTGGGCCAGCCGCTGGCAAACTAGGGGACGATGAACCTCGTCCAGATCACCCCCGGCGCGGGCGGGATGTATTGCGGGAATTGTTTCCGAGACAACGCGCTCGTCGCGGCCCTGCGTCGGCGCGGGCACGAGGTGCTCATGGTGCCGCTTTACCTGCCCATGACGCTGGACGAGGAGAGCCAGGCCGCGGGTGTGCCGACGTTCTTCGGTGGCATCAACGTGTATCTCCAGCAGCAGTCCGCGTTTTTCCGCCGCGTGCCCAAGTGGCTGCACGCGCTGCTCGATTCGCCGTTCCTGCTCAAGCTCGCCGCCGGACGTGCTGCGAAGACACGCGCGGCTGACGTGGGTGAACTTTCCCTCTCCATGCTGCGCGGCGAGGAGGGCAATCAAGTGCGCGAACTCGACGAGTTGGTCGCGTGGCTCAAGACCCAGCCGCGTCCCGACGTGGTGCTGCTCTCGAACGCGTTGCTCGTCGGCTTCACGCGCAAGCTGAAGGCCGAACTCGGCTGCAAGGTCGTCTGCAATCTTCAGGGCGAGGACGCCTACCTCGACTCCATGCCCAGCCCGCTGCGTGAGCAGGTCTGGGCGTTGCTCGCCGAGCGTTGCCGCGACTGCGACCTCTTCCTCGCGCCGAGCCGTTACTTCGGCGACACGATGGCGCGGCGGTTGAGCCTGCTGCCGGAGAAAGTGAAGGTCGTTTTCAACGGCATCAGCCTCGACGGCTACAGTGACAAGTGGCAAGTGACTGGTGACACGGGCGCGTCCGAGGCCGGCTTGTCACCCGCTACCCGTCACCCGTCACCCACTCTGGGCTACTTCGCGCGCATGTGCCGGGACAAGGGGCTGGACCTGCTCGTCGAGACCTTCATCGAACTCAAGCGACGCGGGACGGTGCCAGGGTTGAAGCTCAAAGTCGGCGGCGGCTGCGGGCCGGGGGACGAGCCGTTCGTCGCGCAGCTCAAGGCACATCTGCGTCGCGCGGGTTGCTTGGGCGACGTCGAGTTTCACCCGAACCTCACGCGCGAGCAGAAGGTGAGTTTCCTCCAATCGCTCACCGTGTTCTCCGTGCCGGCGCTCTATGGCGAGGGCTTCGGGCTGTATCTCATCGAGGCGCTGGCGGCGGGCGTGCCCGTGGTGCAGCCGCGTCACGCGGCCTTCCCCGAACTGGTCGAGGCCACCGGCGGCGGTGTGATTGCCGAGTCGAACGCAGCGGCGCTGGCGGCGGCCATCGAGGCGCTGCTGCTCGACCCGGCGCGGGCCAGGGCTTTGGGCGAGGCGGGTCGGCACGCAGTGCGGGAGCGGTTCACAATGGAGCAAATGGCGGCGGGTGTGGAGGCGGCGTTGGCGGTGTCCTGAGATTGAGGCGGCCACGCCTGTCCTCTTTGGAGCGAGGGGCTGGCCGACTGGAGGGCGGGAAAAATGGGTTCCGATCACGGGCTGGCTTCGGGCTTGCCACTCGGGACTTCGTTGTTAGAGTCCGCGCACATTTCAGCCGCCGGCGGGGCGGTTTTTTGTTCCACCAAACCAAAACCGGCGACGCGCATTTGTGAAAATCTTCAGCGGCACCTCCAACCGGCCCCTCTCGCAGGCGATTTGCGACTCGATCAACATGCCGCTGGGTGCCTGCACTGTGGACGCGTTCCCTGACGGCGAGACGTTCGTGAAGATTGACGAGAACGTGCGCGGTGAGGACGTGTTCGTGGTGCAGTCCACCAGCCCGCCGACGAATCACAATCTGATGGAGATGTTCATCATGATTGACGCGTTGCGCCGGGCCAGCGCCAAGCGCATCACGGCCGTCATGCCGTTCTACGGCTACGCGCGCCAGGACCGCAAGGACCAGCCCCGCGTGCCCATCACGGCCAAGCTTGTCGCGAATCTCATCGTCGCCGCCGGCGCAAACCGCCTGCTCACGATGGATCTCCACGCGCAGCAGATTCAGGGCTTTTTCGACATCCCGGTGGATCACCTCTATGCCGCGCCGGTGATGTATGACTACATCAAGTCGCTCAACATGGCCGACCT
This sequence comes from Verrucomicrobiales bacterium, assembly GCA_005791875.1. Lineage (GTDB taxonomy): Bacteria > Verrucomicrobiota > Verrucomicrobiia > Limisphaerales > SXTU01 > SXTU01. The sequence continues at coordinate 8,084 of SXTU01000003.1, read as the reverse complement.
CGTCGTGGTCAGCCCGGACGTTGGCGGGTTGAAGATGGCGCACGCTTACTCTGAGGTTCTCGGTGGTGGACTGGCCATCGTGGCCAAGCGCCGCAAGAGCGCGACCGAGGTCGAGTCCATGGCAGTCATCGGTGAAATCCGTGGGCGGAACATCCTGCTTGTGGACGACCTGACCGAGACGGCGGGAACAATCACATCCGCCGCGAAGCTCCTGAAACGCAAGGGGGCGAAGAAGATTTACGCCTGCGTCTCGCACGCCATCCTCAATCCGATGGGAATAGACCGGTTGCGCAATTCGAGGATTGACGAACTTATCACGACTGATACGGTTCTCCGCCCTGCCCTGGACAGGGTGCAGATAAAGACGCTGTCCGTGGCTGGGTTGTTGGGCGAAGCCATCAAGCGAATTCACAGCAATTCGTCGGTGACCTCGCTCTTTGAATTTAAGGGCGGACGGACGAGCTGAATGAATCAGCGCGCCGTTCCGAAGTAGAATCTGACATGAAATCTGTTGCCATGAATGCGCAGGCGCGCACGGCGGTGAAGCACGCCGCCGTAAAGAAACTTCGTTCCACCGGCGTCATCCCCGCTGTCATCTATGGCCGGCTCGCGCCGCCGCAGAACTTGCAGTTGAACTCCCGCGAGTTCGGTGACGCCATCGCCCACCACGCGAGCGAGAACATTCTCATGGATGTCAGCGTGGCGGGTGACCCCCGCCCGCAGCGCCTCGCGCTCGTGCAGGAAATCCAGCACCACCCGGTGACCCGCCACATCCTCCACGTGGACTTTCACGAGGTGGCTCCGGACGAGAAGGTGACCATTCAAGTCCCCGTCGAGACCACCGGCGAGGCCGTCGGTGTCAAGACTGGCGGCGGCGTGCTAGGGCACGTCCTGTTTCGCCTCAAGGTGCATGCGCTCCCGAAAGACCTGCCCGAAGTAATCATCGTGGACGTGTCGGCGCTGGAAATCGGCAAGGCCATCCACATAGGTGACATCGTCGCGCCAGCCGGCTGCGACATCCTCGGCAACAAGGAACTCACCGTCCTGGCCGTCTCCGCGCCGATCACCGAGGCCCAGGAAACCGCCGAGGCCGCCGCCGCCACCGATGCTGCGGCTCAACCCGAGATGATCAAAGAGAAGAAGGAAGAGGGCAAGGAAGGCGCGGCTTCTGCGAAGGAAGGCGACAAGAAGGCGGACGAGAAGAAGCCCGCCGAGAAGAAGAAGTAAGCACGGGCGTGCAGCCCGTCCCCGCGCATGGAGAATATGTATCTCATCGTGGGGCTGGGCAATCCGGGCGCGGACTACGCCCAGACGCGCCACAACGCCGGGTTCCTGCTGGTCGAGCGACTGGCGGAGCACTGGCGGGCGAATTGGGAAGTGGAACGCAAGTTCCAGTCGCGTGTGGCGAAGGCCCAGCGGGACGGACGCCGCGTGTTGCTCATGCAACCGCAGACGTTCATGAATTTGAGCGGCGAAGCGGTCAGTGCGGTCAGCGGTTTCTACCGCGTGCCTCCGGCGCAGGTGCTGGTGGCGGTGGACGATGCGGATCTGCCCCTGGGCGAGATCAGGTTGCGGCCGAGCGGCAGCAGCGGCGGGCATCACGGACTCGAGTCCATGGAGCAGCACCTCGCCACGCGCGAGTATCCGAGGCTGCGGATCGGCATCGGAAGGCGCGATGCGGCGGTGCGGGAAATCACCGGGCACGTGCTCGGCAAATTTGGCGCGGACGAGCGGGAGCTTTTCGCGCAGGTGCTCGCCCAAGCGGGCGAACAAATCGGGTGCTGGCTCGAAGCCGGCATCCAGAAGGCAATGAGTCAGTTTAACGGGCCGGTCAAAAGCCAGCCCCAGCAGAAAGACAAACCGTGAAACGTTACGAAGGCTTGTTCATCCTGAACACCGCTGGCAAAGAAGAAGGCGTGACCGACCTCATCGAGAAGTTGCGCACCGACATCAACGCCGCCGGCGGCAAAGTTGAAACCGTCCAGAAGATGGACAAGCGCCCGTTCGCGCGCGTTGCCGACAAGAAGCACTCATCGGGCTTCTACCTCAACGTCATCTTCGAGGCTGCACCCGCCGCCATCGCGCCGCTGCGCGCCAAGTTCGCGCTTAACGCCGACGTGTTCCGCGTCTCGTTCACGAACGCGCCCACGCCCGTCCCTGACAAGGCCCAGAAGGCCCAGAAGTAATAACCTCCACCGCCACCGCCTATGGCCAACTTCAACAAAGTCATCCTAGCCGGGAACATGACGCGCGACCCTGAGCTGCGCTACACTCCCAAGGGAACGGCCATCGCGAAGTTCGGTCTTGCCATCAACCGCAACTGGACCGGCGAGGACGGCCAGAAGCGCGAGGAGGTCACCTTCGTGGACGTGGACGCCTTCGGCAAGCAGGCCGAGGTCATCGGCCAGTATCTCCGCAAGGGCCGCCCCGTCCTCGTCGAGGGCCGCCTCAAGCTCGACCAGTGGGACGACAAGCAGACCGGCCAGAAGCGCAGCCGCCTCGGCGTCGTCCTCGAATCCTTTTCCTTCCTCGATAGCGGCAACCGTGACGCCGCCGGTGGTGGCGGCGCACCCGGAGCACCCGCGTCATCCGCGCCCGCCGCGCGCCCCGCCCGTCCCGCCGCCAGCGCCCCGCCCGCCGACCCGGGTGCTGACGAGCCGCCCCAGGGCGACGACGTTCCCTTCTGATCACTGAACACTGCTCACTGAACACAAATTTTTATGGCCAAAGTTGAAGTCATCCTCACGCATCCCATCATTGGTCTCGGCGCGGAATCCGACCAAGTGAAGGTCGCCTCCGGTTACGCCCGCAACTACCTGCTCCCGCACGCCCTGGCGATTCCCCTGACCCAGAGCAACAAGAAGCGCCTGGAAGCCCTCCAGAAGCGCCGCGCCGAGCGCGAGGCGACCGAGCTCAACGCCATGACCGAGCTGGCCAAGAGCCTCGGCAAGATGACGCTCACCATCGCCGTGAAGACCGGCGACGACGGCAAGCTCTTCGGCAGCGTCACCAACGGCACCATCGCCGACGAGCTGAAGAAGCAGTTCGAAGTCACGCTCGACAAGCGCAAGATTCACCTGGAGAAGCCCATCAAGAGCGTTGGTGAGCATGAGGCCGAGATGCGCCTCCACCACGGTGTCCACACCACGCTCAAGATCATCGTCAACAGCAGCAACCCCCTGCCCGCCCCCACGCCTGCGGCCCCGGCTGGTCCCGAGACCGAGAAGCGTGGCAAGAATCGCCGCTTTGAAACTCCGGCTGCGCCCGCCGCGCCCGTCGCCGAGGCCAAGCCTGAGCGCAAGGGCAAGACCGCCAAGGCCTGAGCCTCGCTCCGAGCATTTCCCCCAGAAGGCAGGCCTCGCGCCTGCCTTTTGCTTTTCCGCGCGTGACGAAGCCTCCCGCGCCGTGAACTATCTGGCGCGCCCGACATGAGCACCCCGAACATTTACGCCGCCGTCCTCCGCCTCGCCGACACGCGCGCGGCGGTGAAGCCCTTCCGCAAGCATCTCGATGTCGGTGCGGGACACGGTGAGCTGATCCGCCTCGTGCGAGAGAGGTTCAAGGCGGAGTCCGCCGCGTGCGACTACACCGACCAGTTGATGAAGCTGCCCGGCCAGCGCGTGGAGATCGCAAACCTGAACAGCCAGCCGCTGCCCTACGCGGCGAACTCCTTCGACCTCGTCACTGCGACCGAGGTCATCGAGCACCTCGAGCATTTTCGCGAGACGCTGCGCGAGTTCTTCCGCGTGCTGGAGCCGGGCGGCATGTGCGTCCTGACGACACCGAACATCCTCAATCTCAACTCGCGCCTGCGCTTCCTGTGGTTCGGCTTCGGCAATCTCTTCGGTCCGCTGCCCGTGAAGCACGGCGCGCTCTTCTCCACCGGCGGCCACATCAACCCCGTCTAATACTTCTACATCGCGCACGCGCTGATGGACGCGGGCTTCGAGCGCGTGGAGTGGACAGTGGACAAGCCGCAGCGCTCCGCCATTCCGAAGCTCGTGCTGCTCTGGCCGTTCATCCGCCTCTTCGGCGCGATGGCGTATCAGCGCGAGGCCGTGAAGTATCGCACCGTGGACGTGAACAACGCCCCGCTCGTGCAAGCCATGAACCACACGGATATGCTGCTGGGCCGCACCATCGTCGTCGCGGCGGTGAAGCCCGGTGGCAAGTAGCCGCCGAGGTAAGGAGGCGGAACCGTTCTATTCCAAGCATCCGCCTCCTCACGTCGGCGGCTACACCGCGAATATGTTCCTCCGTCCTGCTCCGGCCTTGAAACACGCTCCGGCTTCCTGCCACCTTCCCGCCATGAAAGTCAAAAAGCTCCTCCACACCCGCTACCGCGTGAACGACATCGAGCGCACCGCGAAATTCTACCGGGAGATTCTCGGGCTCGAGGAAGTGCGCCGGCACAAGTCGCCGCGCGGCTCCGAGCTGGTTTTCCTGAAAGCGCCGGAGAGCGACGAGACGGTGGAGATTTGTTTCTTCCCTTCGAGCGGCCCGGTGCAGGTGCAGGCGGACCTGACGCACCTGGCCTTCTCGGTGGATAGCCTGGAGGAGTTCGGCCAGCACCTCGCCGCGCACGGGCTGAAGTATTCCGACGGCCCGACGATGAAGGAGAGCGGGGGCGGCTTCGCGTTCATAGATGCACCGGAGGGCTACGAGATCGAGCTGATCCAGTCCGCGCCAGCGGCTGCGGGCCCGGGTGGCTATTGACGCCGATGCCAACTGGAAGCGGTGGGCGATTTAGAGCGTGTGCCAGTGGCGGTTGCTTGCTAGCATGGCTTCGAAATACATGAGCCGACCCACTCGCATTTCCTACGGCTTCATGGCCGGCCTCCTCGTTGTGGTCGCGGTCATGGGTCTGGCCACACCGTTGCTGACGGTGCTGTTCTCATTCTTCCTGCTGCACGTCTTCAGCTTCAAGGGCCGCAGCAAGGCACTGGCGGTCGCGCTGTTTTTGATCGCGGTCTCGGCGGTGTGCCTCGGGGTGACGATCTTTGTGGCGCACACCTTGGTGGCTGCGCCGCAGATCGCTGAGCGGCTGGTCCCCAAGCTGGTGGAATACGCAGCGCGGTGGAACATCGAGCTGCCCTTCAAGGACCTGACAACCCTCATGTCGTTGGTGAGGATCGAGGCATTGGAGCGCTTCGGAGTGCTGGGGCTGGCCGGCACGACGCTGATCCGGCAGGCGGCCTTCGTGGTGATCGGCATGGTGGTGGCGATCAGCCTCTTCAACAACGCGACCATCGTCATTGACCGCGACAAGCACACGCTGAAGGACAACCTTTACTCGATCAGCGCCGACGAGATCGGCCGGCGCTTCGAGCTGTTCTACAAGAGCTTTCACACCGTGATGGGCGCGCAGATCATCATCTCGTCCATCAACACGGTGTTCACCGGCATCTTCCTGTTCGCGGTCGGCTATGACTACTGGCACTTGCTGATTGTGGTGACCTTTCTTTGCGGCCTGCTGCCGATCCTCGGCAACATCCTGAGCAACACCGTAATCGTCTGCGTGGGACTGACCATGGACGTCCAGCATGCGCTGGGCGCGCTGGCCTTCCTCGTGGTCATCCACAAGATCGAGTATTTCCTTAACAGCAAGATCATCGGCAAGCGCATCCAGAACCCGATGTGGATGACCCTTTTGGGCCTGATCCTGGGCGAGCGGCTCATGGGCGTGCCGGGCATGATCCTCGCGCCGGTCATCCTTCACTACATCAAGATGGAAACTTCCCGGCTGGCCGTTGATTACAAGGCGGAGGCCGAGACAACCGCCGCGACGAAGCCAGAATAAGGCGGCTCGCGCAGCGGCGGCTCACCCCAGCAGCCGCTCCATGTAGACCACGTCCAGCCAGCGGTCGAACTTGTAGCCCACCTGCTTGAAGTGGCCCACCTGGACGAAGCCAAACTTCGCGTGGAGCCGGATGCTGACCTCGTTCGTCGCGTCAATCGCCGCGATGATCGCATGCAGGCCCCTTACGCGAGCTGAATCAATCAGCGGTGCGAGGAGCAGTTTGCCGAGGCCTTGCCCGCGCATGTCGGCGGCGATGTAAACCGAGTTCTCCGAGGTGAAGCGGTAGCCTGCCCGCGCGTGATACGGATTCAACGCGCTCCAGCCCACGATGCGGCCCGCGTCGTCCTCCGCCACGAAGACCGCGTAGCCGTCGCGCGCGTGGTCATCGAACCACGTCTGCCGTTGCTCCAGCGTGCGCGGCTCGTAGTCGTAGGTCGCCGTCGTGGTCAGCACCGCGTCGTTGTAGATCGCGAGAATGCCCGGGCAGTCGGCGCGGGTGGCGGGGCGGATGGTCATGAGTGAACAAGGGGCGAAGGAGCTGCGGCTATTTCGCTTCTTCCGGTGCGGGCTCCGTGGTGCCTTCAGGTTCAGCTTCCGGCTCCCGCTCCGGCGCCTCCGCCTCGGTGGCTTGCAACGCGGCGCTGATGAGTCCGGCGAACAGTCCGCCGCTCAGGAGTGTGTTTCGGAAGAACGTCCACGTCTCCGGCCAGCCGCTCGTGCCGAGGGTCAGCGCGCGAAGCCAGTCCGTGAAATTCTTGGCGTAGGCCGGGTCCTGGAGCCACGCGGCCGTGTTCGTGATCAGGTAGAAAAGCACCGCGCCGATCAGCCCGCCGCCGATGTGCTTCAGCAGCGTGGCGCGCACGGTGAACTGCCGGCCCAGCAGGAAGATCGCAGCGTAGGCAAGGTAGTTCACGGCCTGATAATCGCTGAAGATCACCGTGTCGTAGTAGAACACGTTCAGCCCGATGTCCGTCGCCAGCATCGTCCCGAAGATCGCCCACCACGGCAGCCGCCGGGGGAACGCCCCGGCGCAAAACACCAACCCGTAGGCCACGCTGAAATTCAATGGCATCACGCCCGGCCAGCGCGTCAGCGCGAAAGCCGCCAGCAGCAAGGCGGGAATGACCACGGTTCGTTTCACGGCGGCGGATGATACGGCGGCGGGTTTTGGTTCAAAGTTCAAAGTGCGGCGAGGAGACATTGGATTAGTGCTGGTCAGTGCCGGTTAGTGGTTCAAAACTCAACCGGTGGCCGACCTGTTCCCCATCCTCCACGAAGACGCCGACCTGCTGGCCATCAACAAGCCCGCCGGCCTCGTCTGCCATCCCACGAAGGGCGACGTTTACTCCAGCCTCATCAGCCGCGTGCGCCTGCATCTCGGCGAGGCCGTCTCCGCCCACCTCGTCAACCGTCTCGACCGCGAGACCAGCGGCGTCATCCTCATCGCGAAAAGCCCGGAAGCCGATGCCGCGCTGAAGAAGCTTTTCGCCCAACGCAAGGTGGAGAAGGAATACCTCGGCATCGCGCACGGGCATTTCGCCACCGACTCCGCGACCTGCGAAGCTCCGCTCGGCAAAGACGAGCAGGCCATCATCGCCATCAAGGATTGCGTGCGTCCCGATGGCGCGGTGTCGAAGACCGGCTTCACCGTCGAGCAGCGGTTCACGCGCGCCGAGGGCAATTTCACCGTGCTGCGCGTCCGCCCGCACAGCGGCCGCAAGCACCAGATTCGCATCCACCTCCAGCACCTCGGCCACCCGCTCGTCGGCGACAAACTCTACGGCGGCGACGAGCGGCTCTACCTCGACTTCGTCCTGCGCCAACTCACGGCTGAACAACGCGCCCGCCTCATCCTGCCCTGCCAGGCGTTGCACGCCGCCCTGCTGCGCTTCACCTGGCGCGGCCGCGACTGGGAATTCCGCGCCGACCCGGAGCCGTGGTTCACCGACTTCATCGCCGGCAATCCTTGCACGCCCGACTGGGCGGAGAAGTATTTGTGAGTCGGCCCGCGCAGCCGGAGCGCTGGCTTCCAAGCCGGCTTTGCGCGTCCGTTCGCCCCTTTGAAAGTTGGAAGTTGAGCGTTGGACGTTGAAAGTTTTCCCCTCCTTTGCGCCTCTGCTCGTTTGCGTTGAATTGGATTTCTCCGCTACAACATCCCCGTGCTGACGATTCCCAAGACGATGCAAGCCGTGGTCTATCGCGGCGCAAACGACCTCCGCGTCGAGACCGTCCCCGTGCCGCGCATCGGCGCGAACGAACTGCTCGTGCGCGTGGCCGTGTGCGG